>JBARMS010000255.1:0-54585 GCA_049802575.1 Acidobacteriaceae bacterium
TTGTCTCATCAACCCACTGAGCCCCGGGGAAGCCTCCTGTGGGACCCGCCGCCGAAGCGGGGCTCATGCTGCTCGCCGAAGCCGCAGACCTATAGGTGAGACCGGTTCTAGTAATGGGAAAGCTTGAAGAGACTCTTAAGAGCGACTGCTCGAGCTCGGTTCACGGTGCTGTGCAACTGGGCTTCCCATCGATCGGCATAAAATTCAAAGATTGCCTCTCCGGTGAGGCGAGCCATCACCCGCAGCTGAACGATGTGGAGGCGATGATAGAAGGGGCTGGCGAGCATCTGGAGGCGCGTGCCAGACTGCTCGTAAATGGACCAGAAGCCGGCGTCGTAGCGGGGAAGGTTGGCGGCCAGCGTGGCGACGGCCTGGGTGAATAGCTGCTCGATCTCCGGACGATGGGTCACCAGAGCGAAGTCGTAGACGCCCCAGCTCGCCCACAGAAAGCCGTTGAGAATATGGGTGGGCGGAGTAACAAGGTACTCTTCGAACCAGCACTGGCCGTTGTCGTCGGTAAAGACGACGCCGCCCTGATCGGTTAGGTGGAGAAAGGTTTCGATGGCAGCAGCGGCAGCCCGGAAATAGCGGGCTACTCCGGTGTCGCGCCAAGCGCGCACCAGCAGGGAGATGCCCTGACCCTGCGCCAGGCCGGAGTACCAGGGAGCTTTGAGGAGCGTGCGATAATCCCAGTCGAAATCGTGGTTCCAGACCATGAAGCCGACAGGATTCGGCTCAAGATGCTCGACGAGCCAGTCGGCGACCTTGAGGAATTTTGCGCGCCGATCCTCGGCGCCGGTGGTTTGGTACAGATTGAAATTGCCGAGTCCATACTGTGCGATGGCGATGGGGTTGGACCGGAGCCCGATGGCTCCGTGGTAGTTAAGCAAAGGGATGCCGTTCTCATCGAAGGGGCCGGCGTAATCGGCTTTCGAACGGAACGGCATGTAGTAGGGTCCGAGTTCTCCCGGCGTGAAGACAGCGACCTCCGGCGTCTCATGCCAGAACGTGAGTTGACTGACCTGCGGTGTCAGATAGGCGCTGGCGATGCGGCGATAGTAATGCAGACGGCGCAGCATGGCCGATTGCGCTCGTATTTCCGTGCGCGATGCAGTGGACATCAGTGAACCCGCACTTCATCGATCTGAAAGACGACATTCTGGTAGGCTCTGCCGTCGAAGAGGCCCACCTCGAACTGCTGCACGCTGCCTAGATTCACGGGGCCTGACTCGTAATAGGAGTTATCCGTAAGGTTGCCGGTCACTTTGATCCACTGGCCGGGATCGGGATTGGTAAACAGCCACTCGCGATAGTTGCGGTTGCTGTCGTAGAGGAGGAAGTAATGAATGAAGGAAGGATTGTCATCCTTGAAATAAAAGCTGACATACGTGTCCCTGGACCAGTTCCAGTTAATGCCGCTCCATGAACCGAGGATCGCGATATCTGCCTGGCCGGAGGCGATGGTGGTGACGTTGGCGAGGACGCTGGCGCCGCCGGTGATCGCGTCGGAACTGGTGGTGAGGGTTCCGGCGCTGACCAAGTCGAGATTCCAATTCGACGGGTAGTCGCAGTGATCGACGAGCCCGGCGTCCAGCGCAATCGAGCCGACATAAATGATGTCGCCGGGGAGCATGCCGTCCTGCTCAAAATAGAGTGCGACGACGCTGGAAATGTCGAAGCCTGCATCTTCTCCCGTATACGAAGCAAGGGAGTAGACGGGCTGCTGCCAGCCGAGCCACGAGCGAAGAATATAAGGAAACCAACGGCGATTCCCCTTGGAGTCGACGAGATAGAAAAGTGCTCCGATGCGGGTTTGCGGGGCGGAAGTAACAAAACTGATGTTGTCCGACATACGCATGTCGACGATTGCTGGCAGCTCGTACAGAGCCGTGAAAATACCGTTGGTGGCGGGGCTGGTCACGGTCAGTTCACTGACGGTGGTGCCGTTGGGGCCGGCGACGCCGCTCTGTGCCGTCCCGCTACCGAGCAGGATGGACCAGGCTCCGCCGTTAACAGGATCGACCGAGGCGGGCACCGGCGCGGCGGTGACGCCACTGCTCATGATGCCCTGCGCCGATGCCGGTGGCAGGCCTGCTGCCACCAGACCGCATAAGATGGCAAATTGAACTGCATGTTTCATCATTTCTCCTTGGGGGGAGGGTTGGATCTTTCTCTCCGATTCGCGGTAACTCGACGCGTGAAATTCGGTGTGGCCGATGGATCTACGTAGCGAAGGGGGCGCAGGCGGCGGGAGATTGCGTGAGGTTGTTATCGAGGAAAGACTGCGCCCATAGCTCAAAAGTGAGGGCCTGCCAGATCTGATAGGACCAGGACCTGTGGCCGGAGCGCTGCTCGCGGATCATCCGCGTGAGGGCCTCAGGGTCGTAGATACCGCGACTGCGGATGGCTGCGGGGTTGAGAACATCGCCGAGCATCCGCTGGAGATCGTTGGCGATCCAGAAGTCGATGGGGGCGGTGAATCCCGCTTTGCGCTGATGGAAGGCTTCTTCCGGAATGTCGTTGCGGAGCGCGCGGCGATAGATGTGTTTGGTAGAGGATCCCTGCAGTTTCAGGTGCGGCGGAACATTCGAGGCTACCCACTGCGCGAATTGCCAATCGAGGAAGGGGACGCGAGTTTCAACGGAGCAGGCCATGCTGGTCTTGTCCGCAACATTGAGATTGAGGCTGACCATGAAGGCTTTGGTGTCGAGATAGAGCATCTGGTTGAGGAAGTCGGCGCCGGCGACGCGATCGAAGTAATCGCGATGGCGGGAGAGGGGATCGAAGCCGGAAACCTGCTGCACAAAGGAGTCGCGACAGACTTCGGCAATGAGGTCGCGGCTCATGTAGACGCTGTCCGTCAGGAAGCGGTCGCGGTCGGAATGCGAGGCGCTGCGCGCCATTTTTTTCGTGAGGCGTACCGAATTGGCGAGGTGCGTTCCGCGCAGGTTGGGTAAGGCTTGAGCTGCAGGCTCCAGCAGATGGTTTCTGAGCCATGCAGGCAGGCGGCGGTACTGCTGGGCGAGGCGGTGAGCACGGTATTTCCGGTACCCGCCGAAGACCTCATCGCCGCCTAAGCCGGACAAGAGGACGGTGACGCTGCGGCGCGCCTCGCGGCAGACGAGGTACGAGACGAGAATCTGCGGGTCGGCGGTCGGCTCATCCATGTGCCAGACGAGTTTCGGAAGAAGATTGACGACGTCGGGTTCGACGAGGATTTCAGTGTGGCGGCATCCGAAACGTTCCGCGGTGCGGCGCGCTACCGAGACGTCGTCCATGCGGACGTCGCCGCGGCAGTAGCCGGGAGGAAAGCCGATCGTGAAGGTGTTAACGGGGGAGTTGCTTTGCTGAGCCATGGCGGCGACGATGCCGCTGGAGTCGAGGCCGGCGCTGAGGAATGCGCCGACGGGGACGTCGCTGAGCATCTGCGACTGAACGGCGGAGAAAAAGCGCTGGCGCACTTCAGCAGCAAGGTCGTTCTCATCGCGCGGCGGGAAGACTGCGTCGGCAGAGGGAAATTCGAGGTCCCAGTATTGGGTGAGGGTGAGGGATGTGCCGTCGAAAGTGGCGTAGTGGCCGGCCGGGAGCTTGAGGATGCCCTTCATCAAGGTGAGCGGGTCGGGTACCCAGAGGAGACTGAGGAACTGCTGCACCGCACGTGGCTCGAGTTCGCGCGAGAAGCCGCGGAGCGTGAGAATGGACTTCATCTCCGACGCAAAAGCGAGCTGACCGGGCCGCGAGCAGTAGTAGAGGGGCTTGATGCCGATGTGGTCGCGGGCGAGGAAGAGCTTTCGCTGCTCTTCGTCCCAGAGCGCGATGGCAAACATGCCGTTGAAGCGACGGAGGCAATCGGGTCCCCACTCGCGCCAGGCGAATAGCACAGCTTCGGTATCGCTGGTGGAGCGGAAACGATGCCCGCGGGCTTCGAGGTCGCGGCGGAGTTGGGGGTAGTTGTAACACTCGCCGTTGTAGACAAGGGTGAGCGCGCCATCGTGGGTCCGCATGGGCATGTGGCCGGCGGGGGAGAGGTCGAGGATGGAGAGGCGGCGCGAGGCGAGGCCGACGCGCGGCCCGTGCGACGACGGCCTGAGCCAGAGGCCGGCGTCGTCAGGTCCGCGATGCGTGAGCAGATCGGCCATGGTTTGCAGGCTGTCCGCATCGCCCCAGTTCACCGTTCCCGCAATGCCACACATATTTGTCTCTTTTAGGCGAGCGCGTCTGCGACGTTGACCAGCTGGTGATCCGCTCGGCTGAGATTAAGGAGCAGCGCGAGGAAAATGCCGAGCAGGCAGTTGTGCTGGATGGTGCGAAAGCTGGCGAACATAAGCGCATACACCATGAGGGTGAGCACGCAGCCGTGCAGCGCGGGAACAGCCCAGGACGCCGGCCTGCGCCGACGGCGTATGAGGGCGCCCCAGTGGCGCAGCATCATGAAGTAAACGACCAAACCGGCGAGTCCCATGGTCATGCCGACGTAGGTCACTTCGTTGTGGACATAATTGGAGCTGATGGATTCGCCGAACTCCACGCGCTCGAGCTGATAGCCGATGCCTTTGCCGATGACAGGGCTCTGAGCGAACTGCGCGAGCGCTGCCTGGGACTCGGCCATCCGGGTTTCCGTCGTCCCCGTGTCGGAGATCCGAGCGGCGACGAGATCGGAGAAGCCCGTGCGGGCATCGCGCGAAGCGGAGACCAGAGCGCAAATGGCCAACGCGGCCGCCACGGTTGCGAATCCGGCAGTGCGGGCAAGGATGTGCGCCGACGTTTGCCTGGCCATGAGAAACGCGATCAGCAAAAGGCTGGCAAACAGCGCAATCACCTGGGCTTTTGTGAAGGTGAGGACGACGGCCAAAATGAGGATCCCGGTAAGCAGCGCCCACGCCCAGGCGCGACGGCGGGCAGGGGCCGTGAACATTCTGGCAAAAGCGATGTTGGCTCCGAGGGCCGGAAATGGGAAGACCAGCGGGCCATAGATCCACGTAACGCGCATGCCGGTGGCGGCGTAGATGGCAAACGAGATGATGGCGAAGGCAATGGCCACGGCCAACAGGCAAGCGAGCAGGCGATGTACCTGGCGTTCGGCGAACGGCAATGCGCGCACCACGAAGAACACGAGCAGATAAACGAATGGCAGTGCACCCTTGGCGAAAAAGTACAGGCGATCGGGGATGCTGCCCTGGTTGAACAGGAGGGACAGGGGAAGTCCAATGGCGCAAAGCGCAAGCCAAAGCTGGATGCTGGTGGCGATGCCCTCGTGGCGCGCGGCGTTGTGGAAGGGCGATGCGTGCGCTGCGATGCGGAGGAACCATCCCGCCAGAAGCAGGAGCAGGAAACCGGCGAATCCGTAGAAAACCCAGCCGTAGGGATCCATGGGATAGAGCGGGGCAGGGATGAAGGCGAGCAGCATGACGCACAGCCCCAGATGTGGATGGCGGATGCAGGCCATGGCGAGCAGCACAACGGGAAGGGCGAGCAGGAAGATCATGGCCGCGCTGCCTGATTCGCTGCGACGCCGACGATGTGGGAGTGGCGAAGGCGCACGGCGGTGAGGAGTTCGGCCAATTCGGGGCTACCCTCGAGCCGGCTGAGCGCAAGGTAGAGAGCGGCGGCGAGGCCGAGGGTTGCGATGAAAAGGAGCGGTTCGGAGCCGGCGCTCCAGGGCATGGTCAGCGCTCGGGCTAATCCGCAGGCAACTGCGGCGATGGACACGATGCGCAAGTGGCTGATGAGCAGGGGGCGCAGCGCCAGTTGGGGCAGGGCGGAGACCAGCAATAGCAGCAGCACCGCTGCATTGAAGAAACAGGCGGCCGAGAAGGCGGCGGCTATGCCGATGAGCCCAAAGGGCAGCAGACACCGGGTGAGAACGAGATTGAGCAGCAGCGTGCAGACGGCGACAGCTGCAATTTGCTGGGTGCGCCGCGCAGCAAGCAGGGCGAAGGTTAACACCTGCATGGATGCGAGGGCGGGGATGCCGATGGTAAATCCGACGAGTGCCGCAGCGGTAGTGTGCATCGCGGAAGTGTCGAAGGCGCCGCGGCGAAAGACGAGATTGACGGCCTGGGGGGCGCGCAGAAGCAAAAACACGGCGCAGGGTATGACGAGGAAGCCAGTCGTACGAAGGGATCGCTCGACGATGCGTGCGGCTTCCTCTGTGCGCCCGGCCACGAGGAAGTGAGCCATTTGCGGCAAGAGCACCATGCCGATGGAGGCCGCGGCAATTTGTCCGGGAATGCTGGCGAGACTGGCCGCGAGGCTGACCGCGGTAACGCTCCCGGGTGCGAGCCAGGAAGCAAAGCTGCGGCTGGCGGCGACCATGGCAGGAATGAGCGCCAGGGACGCGGTGACCGGGATGAGGGCTGCGCCGAATTTGCGCGGAATGCCGGCGAGTTGAATACGCAGATCCGAACTGGACGTTTCGCAGCGACGGAGCAAGGGCAGATAGAGGAGAACCGCGAGCAGGATTGCGCCGAGATTGGCAGTTGCAGCGGCATAACGCAGGTCCCAGACACCCATCGAGACGAGGCCCGCTCCGCCGCAGGTGCACAGAGGGACAAAGAGCTGTCCGACACCGGGCAGCAGGAAGTCGCGGTTGGCATGCCAGTACGCGCGGAGCAGGGCAGCGACGATGCAGGCGGCGGTGGCGGGAAGCAGCCACAGGAAAATCTGCCGGGCGAGGCGCGCGTGGAGTGGATCGAGCGAGCGCTGCAGGCTGTTCACGACCGGACCGCTGAAACTGGCGAGCAGCGCGAAGAGGCCAGCGACCCAGACAATGGTGATGCGGCAGAGCCGGCGCGCGGCGGCGGGACGGTCGCGCTCATCGATGGCACTGAGGACGGGAATCGCTGCCGAGGTTACGGCGACCGCCAGCTGTCCGCCGAGCAGCAGCACGATCTGGCCGAGGAAGTATGCATCGAGGCAGGCACCCGCTCCGAGGGCGCGGGCGAGCAGCCATTGCTCCACGAAGCGGAGCAGCATCATGGAGGTGGTGACCGCAGCAAGGATGACGACGGCGAGTTTTACGTGGCGGAAATGCAAAAGATTCTCAGGGGTGCAGTCAGCGCCGAGCCAGAAGCATGCGCAGGGTGGTCCAGCCAGCCGGCTGGGAGCGCCATGAATCCTGCGCAAGGAGCCAGCCGGCGGCGAATACCAGAGCGCTGAGCATGGCGGCCAGTATGATGGCGATGCGATTGGGGCCGGAGCGCCGGGTGGGTGGCAGAGCGGGATCGATGACCTGGACAAGGGGCGCGTCTTTGGCTTCGTCGAGGCGGGCGATCTCGTATTGCTTGCCGATGGCTTCGACGGCGGCCTCGTTGAATTTCACGTCGCGCAGGCGGTCGGCGTATTCCATCGCAGCGGAAGGGAGCGCCGATTGCGAAACGTCAATGGTCATGGTGCGGGAGTGGTTTTCCATTTGCGCCAGCTGCTCGCGCAGGGCGGCAAGTTTGGACTGCGCGCGCTTCAGGTCGGGATTCTCGGCGGTGACGTAGGGCTGCATGGCGCGGACCTGGACCTCCTGGGCCGCGACCTGCGCCTGCAGGGCCATGGCGCCTTCCACCATGCCTTTCGCCTGGGCGTCGAGCTGCACGATTCCCGACCCCTGTTGCGCGACGCGGAGACGATCTTCGGAACGCTCCAGCTCGTCCTGCGCGGTTTTGAGCTGATCTTCGAAGAAGGCTCGGCGCTGTGCGCCTTCGGTCATCGCCATGCGGCTGTCGAGTTTGTACATCTCGTCGACGTAAGAGTTGGCGATGGCCGCGGCGCGCGCTGCGTCGTGGTCCTCGACGGAGAGCACAATGGTTTCGCCTTTGCCGGAGCACACTGTGGTGGCGCGGGCCAGGCTCACTCGCAAATCTTCCGGGCGATGCTGACGGTAAACGGACGCGAGCTTGTATTCGCGGATGAGGGAGTCGGCGATGGTGCGGCTCTGCAGGATGACGATGAAGACATCGTTGGGATCCTTGATCCCGTTTTCGCTGGCCATCATCGTGGGGAGGCCGCCGAGCTCCGCCAACAGCGCATTCGCGAGTGAATGGCTTTGCTGGGGGGGCATGAGGGTGGTGGTCGCGGTGTATCGGACAGGGAGCAGAAAGGCAATCACCGCCGCAATCGCTCCGACGGAAAGCATGAGGATGCCGATGGCCCTCCGCCGCGCATGGAGGAGCAGGATGAGGCGACCGATGCTGAAGGCAGCGGCAGTGGGGATCGTGTTTTGCATTGCGTCAATCACCGGCGTGGTTTGCTCGGATTGCTTCCCGTCGCACGTCGAGACCGGGATTGGGAAGAGCGGCCATGGGGAGGGTCAACGAATCGGTCTCGTCGAGAAGAACGCCGGCGATGCGCTCGGCGGCCTTGCCATCCCACAGGGGGGGAATGGAGGACGGTTTGGGTGTGCCAGACAGAATGCGGAGCAAATTGCTGCGGACCTGTGCGATATCGCGACCGGCCAGGAAATTGGTGCCGTGGGTAACGGTGACGGGGCGCTCGGTGTTCTCGCGAACGGTAAGGCACGGGATGCCGAGAAAGGTGGTTTCCTCCTGAATGCCTCCCGAATCGGTGACCACGGCGGCAGCGTGCAACTGGAGGGCGAGGAATTCAAGATAGGGCAGCGGATCGAGCAGGAGGAGCTGACTGCCCAGCGCAGAGGCGAGTCCGGATTGCTGGATTTGTTTGCGGGTGCGCGGGCGCACGGGAAAGAGAATGGGAAGGTCGCGGCTGATGTCGGCGAGTGCGGTCAGCATTTCGGCCAGCCAGGGGCCGTCATCGACATTTGCGGGGCGGTGGAGGGTGACCAGCGCATAACGCGGCGGCACATCGAGAGTGATGTGCGCGGCCGCGGGCAACATGCGGACGAGGGTATCAATCATCACATTGCCGACGAAGTGGACTTTTGCGGCGGAAATGCCTTCGTGCGCGAGGTTGGCATCGCCATCCAGGGAGGGAGTGAACAAAAGATCGGCGAGCTGATCAGTGATGAGACGATTGATCTCTTCCGGCATGGTGCGGTCGAAGGAGCGGAGGCCGGCTTCGACGTGGGCCACGCGGATTTGCAGTTTGGCACAGACCATGGCGGCGGCCACGGTGGAATTGACGTCGCCGTAGACCAGCACAAGGTCGGGTGCGCGCGCGGTCAGCACGGGTTCCATCTCCATCATGATGCGAGCCGTCTGGCGCGCGCCGGTGTCGGATCCCACGGAGAGATTGACGTCCGGGTCCGGAAGCCCGAGCTGCTGGAAGAAGACGCCGGACATTTGTTCACGTAGTGCTGGCCGGTGTGCACCAGGGTTTGGCGAACGCGGTCGCAGGGGCCCAGCGCGCGAAAGACGGGCTCCGCCTTCATGAAGTTGGGGCGGGCCCCGACAATATGGAGAAAATGCATACAAGTCTCCGGAGCGGATCGATCGCGATGCGATCCCGGGTGGGTGTTCAGCTACTCGCCAAGCACTTTGGCGGCAGCGACGCCGAGCGCAAACTGACTGAAGACCTGCGACCAGCCGCGCAGGCCGTGGAGGAAACTGGAGTTGTAGAGCCGGTTGGGGACGACGACGGCATCGCCAGGCATGAGGCGCATGGACTTCATCGTCGATTTCCAGTGAGAGTCGAGGCCGGCAACCACGGACCCGTCGGCACAGATTACGAAGATTCTGCGCATATCCGCATCGCGGGTGGGACCGCCGGCCTGCGCAAGATATTCCGCCACGGTCGCACCAGGGCGATAGATGAGGGCACTGTCGTTATTCACGGCACCGAGGACTTCAACAGTTCCGCCGCGGAGGGGGACGCGGATGACGTCCTGGTCCTCCAGCGGGAGGGGCGGCAGCGCATCCACGGTGCGGGCATCGGGAGCGACGCCAAGGACGACGCGCCCGGTAGGTTCGACGCGCGACAACTTTTCAAGATACTGCTGCTGCGCGGCCAGCTCGCTCTTCTGCGCGTCGACCTCTTCCGGGGTGGCGTGGGCGTCGGTGCTGGCGGCGCGCGACGCGATGTCAGCTTCCAAATGGGAGACCATCACCGCCAGACGGTCTTTCTGCTCGAGGCGCGCCGATTCGCGGCGCAAATCTGTGGCGTAGAGATAGGCTCCGGGCGTGAGTCCGCCGGCAGCTGCAATCACATCGCGGACGGTCTGGTCCGGCTGAACCTGATAGACCCCTGGCGCGCTGACCTCGCCCTCGACACGGACGTAGCGGCTGCGTTTTTCCGCGGAGACGGGAATATCGGTTTGAAGGAACACAGTGACGACATCGCCAGGCTGGAGGGACAGGTTGGCGGGGGAGGCAGGTTCGCTGAGCGCCTGGCCGAGGTTGAAGGGGAGCAGGTCGGATTTGAGGTTGGCAGGGTTGAGGCGGGAAACGACGGCATAATCCCAGTTGATGGCGGCCGGGTTTTTGCGGAAATCAGTGGGGGCAACGGACGGGGACGGAGACCCGAAAAGATTTTGCGCGTCGGGCACGAGCGCATTCTGGTTGTTCCAGTAATTGCGGGAGATGAGCGCTTCGCGAGAGGGAATGAGATCGGAGACGCGCATGCCGTCGTGCCATGGGTAGCGGCCTGGCTGCGCGGCGGCTCCGCGGAGGGTGACGGCATTCTCGAAGCGGGGCGAAACGGGGAAGATGCGGACAACATCGCCGTCGCGCAGGGGGCGGGTGAGGGCCTGGTCGAGGGAAAACTCGGCAACGTCGCGTTGCTTGCGGTCGGCGATGCCTTCAATGAGGATCCGCTCAGAGCCGGCAACATTGTTCAGGCCACCGGCGAAGCGGAGGGCATCCTCAAGCGTGGTGGGGCCGCGCAGTTCGAAGATGGCGGGATTGTTCACGCTGCCGGAGACGGCAATGCGCGGGCCAATGGGCGGAATATAGACGACGTCGCCGGATTCAAGCGGGGCATCCTTTGATTTGTCACCCAGCACGAGGAGATCGTAAAGGTCGAGATCGGTGACGAGTTTGCCGGCGCGTTTGAGCTGGATGCTTCGCATGGAGCCGGTGGCTGATGGGCCTCCGGAGACAAAGAGGGCATTCACGAGGGTGCTGAGGGAACTGACCGTATAAGTGCCGGGCTTTTGCACGTTGCCGAGCATAAAGATCTGGATGGAGCGCAGCTGACCCATGGTGACGTTGAGATCGAATTCGCGAAACTGGGAGGAAATTGCGGATTTGAGGAAAGGCGCGAGTTGTTCGTAGCGGAGGCCGGACACATTGAGCGCGCCGATTTTCGGGAGATACACCTGGCCGTTTCTATCAACCACGACGCGGACGTCGAGATCGATGGAACCCCAGGCGCGGACGAGGACTTCGTCGCCAGGGCCGAGCACGTACTCTGCGCGCACCGGGATGCGGTCGACGGGGGCAAAGGTGGAGGGCACATCCTGAAAGAGCTCGCTGCCGAAGATGGGCAATGGTTTGCCGACGGAGGATTCGACCAGTTCTTCAAACTCGGTGGGCGGGGTTGCGGGGCGGCGGATAGCTGGGGCGGCCGCAGGTGGGCCGGATTCGGGGGTGTCCGCTTCACGAATGACGACGGGAGGCGGGACGTTGGACGATGCAGGACAGGCTGCGCCACGACAGGGTGCTTCCTGGGCGGCGCCCGGAGTTTGCCCCGATGCACTGAAAGGTGCAGCGAGCATGACGGCCAGGAGCGGCAGAATATTATTTGTAGTCTTCATTGCATTCCATCGAATGGATCGGATCGCCGCGTCACTCCGGCGAGAGCAGGAAAGACTCAGTTTTCCTGTGCGGGAAGATCGGTTTGTGCGCCGGGCACGGCTTGAATCGCGTCCAGAACGAACCGGCTGTAGGCGGCGATGGCGAGCTCAGGGTCCAGTGGCTGCACGGTCTCGCGCGAGAACAAGCGATAGAGCGCCTGATGGGTGCTGACGGCGCCGAGCAGACCCAGGGTCACGAGGGCAGGGTCGACAGCGCGGATGGCTCCGCGCTCTCTGCAGCGGCGGAAGTAATCGCAGATCATGTCGTAGGTAGGCCCGAGATATTCGCGCATCATGGTGTTGGCTTCCGGGAGCTCGAAGGCGGCTCCATGCAGGAGCCGATGCAACTCCGGCTGCAGGCGGAGCGTGTCGAGAAGAAACCGGACAATTTTCGGGACTACGTCGCGGGGAGGCTGTTCTGCGACGAGGCTGGTTTGCAGATCGCGGCTCATGCGAACGCGGGCGACGTGAGATTCGACAGCGGCCCAGAAAAGGTCAGATTTGCGAGGGAAGTAAGGGAAGAGCGTTGCCTCGTTCAGATCGGCGAGCGAAGCAATTTCTCGCGTGGTGGTGGCCTTGAAGCCGTGGCGCGCGAAGAGTTGCGCAGCCGCTTCCACGAGGCGCACTTCCGTGACGCTTTTTTCGGCTGATTTTGGACCGAGCATACGGTTGGCCGGGAGGGGGTTAAGCCGTGGGGAGTCCAGGGCTGAGCGACTCCAGTTCGTCGGCGCCGACTTCCACGGCGACGCTCTGCATGATCATCTGCACGGTGAGGACAACGCGAAGGCTGTTGTTCTTCCTCAGGACGACGCCTTCCATTCCGACGAGAGGCCCGGCGATGATGCGAGCTCTGGCGCCGCTGACCAGGCAGGCGTGCGGCTCGAAGCAGCAGAGGTGCAGTCCGGAGCGGAGAGACTCAACCTCGCGCGCGGGGATAGGAGTGGGGTACTCCCACACCCGATCAGGGAGAGGACTCCTGGGAGTTCGAGTGCACGAATGCGTTCACGCGGGGCGATGCGGATGAAGAGATAGCCGGGAAACAGGGGCAACTCCAGGACGGCCCTGCGATAGTTAGTCCACTGGTGCACGGTTCGGTACATGGGGAGGAAATGCTCGATCTCGCGTTCGGCGAGATATCGAGCCACTTTCTTCTCGTGATGTGACCGGATGGAGATTGCAAACCAGTAACGCGCGTCGATGGAGATGGAAGGGGGCAGAGTAACTGCGGGCACGGGAGTCGCTGGTGTTGATTGTGTTTCCATGAGGCGCCCGAATCTCTCTGGTGCGTGAGTGCGTAATGGGCATAGCTTCGCCCGGCCAATGTAACTGTGTGTTTTTCCACAGTCTTGATTACGGCAGGACAGTCAGGCACGGATCGACGCCACCCACCCGGCGCGAGCCTGAACAGTCATCCAGACTCTCGACCCGGACATTAAAGTGAGTACATGCTATCTTCCATGTCCAACCTGGCTTTCAGAGTCCACATTATAGGTGGAGAAAAGCATTTTCAAGACGAAGAGGCTTCGTAAGCACGAATCGGTCATCGCATTTCCTAAAATGGGATTACTTTACTAAAAGCGGAAAAGAGAAGTGCATGTCCTTACTTGCTCGAGGAAGGATGCTACTCAGCACTGGGACCGGTACTGGAGAGCGCAAGTTGTTCGCTTCGAAGACGCCGATTCCCATCGACAGCTACTACAGCCAAATATCTTCTGGCCTGCTGCTGCAGCTGCTGCTCCGGAAACTCGGTATCCACAAGCGGGTTTCCTGACGTATGTTCCGGCGGACCTTCACCACGCAATATCCTCGAAATTGTTTCCGGAAGGATGAGGGCTCGTTGGGTCACCCGTGATATTCGGCTTTTAATTGCTTGCTCTGTTTCCGGATCGATTACATTCTCGAAGAAATGGACGTGGCAGACGTCCTCCTCGTGTGGAAATCAAGCGACTTCACCCAAGCTGTTCCCGATTACCGCTATGAGCGGTAATACCGTTTCACGCCTTCGTTTCCGACTTTCGGAATGATTTATTTCTCTGCATTCCCGGGAGCGGCAAATCGGCCTCTGAGAGTTAGTACCTTTTACGTCGCGGCGGCAATCGGGCCGATGGGCAATCATCTGGCCAATCACGAGGCGTTTGGTCTCCAGCATGGTTTCGCTCCTTGCTATTCGTGTCCTCCTATAGTATAGGGGAGTATCTTATTTGTAAAAGAGAAGGCCATTGTCGCACATCTCGAAAAGCAAGACGAAGACTCTCTCGCGCGTCCGGCGCATCAAGGGCCAGGTGGAGGCTTATCAAGGGCCAGGTGGAGGCTATCGAACGGGCTCTTGAAGGGGAAGGCGAATGCGAGGAGATCCTGCAGCTGGTTGCATCCTGCCGCGGCGCTCTCAATGGGTTGATGGCAGAGCTGATTGAAGGCCACCTGCATTTCCATGTGCTCGACCCGGCGCAGAAAACACGCCCAGCGCAGCAAGCGGCGGCGGACGACTTGATCGCCGTCGTGAAACGCTATTTCAATTGAAGCGCCAGGAGATCTTATGGCCGCCACTCACGACACTGCGACGCGCGTCCACGAGGACGAGATGCATTTAGACCACCATCCACAACAGCACCACGATGGCCACGATCATGAAGGCGGCCATGAGCACGCCTTCGAGCTCGTAGAGGTGCTACGTGTTCTGTTTGTAGCATTGGCGGCGGCGGCGGTCTGGTTTCATCTGTGGGAACCATTCCATCGCGTCAGTGTTATAGGATTGGCAGCCACTCTGATCGGCGGCTACCCGATCTTCAAGGAGGCGGTTGAGAACATGATCGAGCGGCGCATGACGATGGAACTGTCGATGACGATAGCGCTCGTCTCCGCTCTGGTCATCGGCGAGTTCTTCACCGCTTTGGTCATTACTGCATTTGTTCTGGGCGCCGAGATTCTGGAGGGATTGACCGTCGGCCGGGGCCGGCGAGCGATCCAGGACATGCTGGACTTCCTCCCTCAAATGGCCAGTGTGCTGCGGAACGGCCAGATTGTCGAAGTGCCCACGCAGACGATCGATCCCGGTGAGGTCGTCGTCATTCGACCCGGCAGCAGGATTCCCGTCGATGGCCACGTGGTGCAGGGTCATTCGTTTGTTGAAGAGGCCGCGATTACCGGCGAACCGATGCCGAGCGAGAAGACCGCGGGCAAGAAAGTATTCGCGGGCACCATCAATCAGGCAGGCAGCCTGCAGGTGCGCGCTGACCGGCTCGGAAAAGAAACCACATTCGGGAAGATCATTGAAGCCGTTGAGAAGGCGGAGCATTCCCGCGCGCCTATTCAGAAGATGGCCGACCGCCTGGCCGGATACCTGGTCTATTTCGCGCTTGGCGCGGCTGTACTCACCTTTCTCATCACCCACAATATCCGGTCAACGATCTCGGTCATCATCGTTGCCGGAGCCTGCGGCATTGCCGCCGGCACTCCTCTGGCCATCCTTGGCGCCATCGGACGCGCGGCTCGGCAAGGCTCCATCATCAAGGGCGGAATCTACCTTGAGGCGCTGGGGCAGCTCAATACCGTCTTCCTCGACAAAACGGGAACTCTGACCTTCGGCATGCCGCTTGTCACGGAAGTCAACCCTGCGCCCGGCGTGACCGAGAGTGCGCTCCTTGAAGCGGCTGCCAGTGCTGAAAGCAGTTCGGAGCATCCGCTGGGTCGTGCGATTGTTCGCCTCGCGGAGCAGCGAAGCATTCCTGTACCCCAGCCAACTCATTTCGAATACCGGATTGGACGGGGAGTGCGGGCTGAGGTGGAGGGCGAAGAAACTGTTGCCGGCAATCGGCCGCTCTTCACTGAATTGGGATTAGCGCTGCCCGAGCATTCCAGCGCTGAGGGCACGGAGATCTTCGTTGCACGCAACGGAAAGTACATTGGATCGGTGGTCGTGGCGGATCAGTTGCGGCCCGGCTCTGCTTCAGCCGTCAAGGCCCTTCAGGAGATGAAGATCGATGTCGTCTTACTGACGGGAGATACCCGGCAAACCGCGCGAGCGCTGGCCGGACCTCTTGGCATTCGCAATGTTCACGCCGAACTTCTTCCTGAGCAAAAAACCGCCCAGATCGCGGAACAGGTCCGCCAAGGCCGGGTGGTGGCCATGCTCGGCGACGGCATCAACGACGCACCCGCTCTGAGTGAAGCTACAGTTGGCGTGGCCATGGGGGCGGGAACCGATGTCGCCCGCGAGAGCGCGGACGTGGTGTTGATCGGCAACGACCTCATGAAGTTCGTTGAAACCGTTCGCGTGGCCAAAAGCTGCAGAGCCATCATCTTGCAGAATTTCTACGGCACGCTGATCGTTGATACGATCGGCATTGGTCTGGCCGCAGCCGGTTATCTCAATCCGCTGCTGGCCGCGTTCATTCATGTTGCATCCGAGTTGACGTTCATTCTCAATTCGACACGTCTGCTCCCCGCGAGAGAATCGACACGTATTGCGGCACCTGAGGAGATGCCGGTCCCGGCGTAGAGGCTCGCGCGCAAATCAGCAAGTCACTTGAGGCCGGCTGATTCGGAAAACGCGGCTGCCCTGGACGCGACAATTCACATTTCAGCTTACGGACTCTCTGTGATCACCTGCATCAGCTCACGCTTGTGACATTGTGACGTCGCAGATCGCCGGCGCTGCAAGCTGTCAGAACTCGATTCTTCCCTGGAATGCAATCATGCGTGGTGAGCTGTCGCCGCCAAGGCCCACGCCGAGCAGCCCGGTAGGAGGCGAAATCGTGCTTTCCAGTGTCCCAAAGCGGGCCGGGATCGCGCCGCCTGGCACACCGGCTTCTACCTCGCTGGGCAGTGCGAAGTTGGGATGGTTGTAAGCATTGAACATTTGTCCGTCAAGACGGAAAGTGACGCCTTCTCGGACCGGGAAGGTTTTCGTGATGTAAATATCCGAGTTCGTGTAGTGTGGTCCGCGCACGCTGTTGCGCCCCGAGTTTCCGAACTGGCAGTGCACCGGCGAATCACCTCCGGTGCACGCGCCGGTCGCCGGATCCACCACGGAGATGAATGCGTTTGGGTTGAGCCACTGCTTGGTGCCGGCCACAGTCACTCCGGCTATCGATGTCCTGCGATACTCCGGCACACCCGGAACTCTGTTGGCATAGGCAGGGGCGTTGAACTGGGCCGTGCTAAGCCATTTGCCTGAAAGACGCCGTTGCCATTGGCGATGTATAGCTCGCTCAGCACGCTGAAGGGCAGGCCGGAATGCAGGATCGCCGTTTCCGAGAACGACCACCCGCCAAGAATCTGGCGCAGAAGCCGATGGCGGGAATGGAACGGGACCTGGTACATCCCGAAAGCGGAGATGTTGTTCCGTACATCGTAATCGCAGCTGGCGTACTGCCGGCGCAACTCACCGGGCAGCGGAGACATGAGGCCCTGGGTCGAAAAGGCGAGCAGTCCGCCGTTCGATACCTCATCGAGGCAGTGGCTCATGGTGTAGTTGGCGCGCAGCGTTAACCCGCGCCACTGCTCGGAATAGACCGTCTGCAGTCCCGCGTAATTGCTGCTGGCGTCGGTGCGGAACTCGTTGACATTGCCGAAGCGCTGATCGAGCGGGCGCTGGAACGGGAACGGCGCAAAACACCCGTCGCAAACGGTCTGATAGCCGTTGAGCTGTACCTGATAGGGCTCGTGCTGCCCGCGCGTGCCGACGAAGTCAACGCGCAGATCGCCTCGCGCCGGGGTCTGCTGCTCCAACCCAAAATCTAGCTGATAGTAGTAGGGCGTCTTCAACGTTCCACTCGGGAATGTATTGAGACTCACGGCCAGTGGGCAGGTCGGGGCGGCCGGCTGAATTCCGGCGCAGGGTGCGCCGCTGGAGCGAAAGATGGACCGGAAAGAAGTGTTCGCGCCGGCGGTGGCGTCCACCGCGCTGCCCGGCACACCTGGTGCGATTGCCATGCCGCCGACCTGCCCTCCCATGCCGCCAACAAAGGTGGCATCGTTGGGAGCATTCATCGCCGCCAGATCGGCAATCTGCATGGGAATGATGTCGCTGAACGCGCCGAAGCCTCCATGGACCACGGTGTGTGGAAGCAGTTCATAAGCGAACAAAGCGCGCGGCTGGTAGATGAACAGCGGCGTTCCCGGGAACAGATCGTGAACGTTGCCCAGCACCACCTGGTTCAGAGGCTGATCGGTTGCGTGGGATGCATCAAGGAAAGAACCTGCGGCTCGCGAGAAGAGATTCTTGGCGCTCGTGACATTCGCATTCCAGGTAATGCGCATGCCATAGGTGAACGTCGCCTTTGGCGATGGTCTCCAGGTATCCATCGCGTAGTACTCAAGGTTGCCTTCTGAGACCCGCTCCCGGAGCGCCACCGGGAAACTCTGGCTGGCCGTCCAGGCAGCGCCGTAGGTGAATTGCGCCAGGTCGTTGTAGGTCACGGTGGGCACGGTGCCCTCGCCGAGGTCGTAATTGCTCACATCGAGACGGCGCGTGTTGATGCCGAATTTCCAGGTGTGTCTGCCGCGGGTCCAGGTGAGATTGTCATTGATCTGCCACTGAGTAACCTTGCGCCCCTGCGGATACGTGTTGTCGTTCCCGCCGATCGTGGTAAACGGGACGCTGTCGCTGCCAGAGGCAAGGACGATGGGAAACTCCTGCAGTACCTGCGCGTAGTTGTCTGGCTCAAAGATGCTCGAGTACCAGCTGGCGCCGGGGTTGAACTGATTGACGAGGGTGGAACTGAACAGATGGGTGTACCCGACGACCAGGGTCCGCTGCGGCTGCGGCGAGTACGAGTTAAAGATCGGATTGATCGGATCCGTGTAAGCGGCCTGCAGACCCGTATCCTGCTGAAAGCGATACCAGACGCTGTTGTTCGGGTTGATGGTGTGATCGATTTTCGCCACGATGAGGTTTTCACTGTCGCTGTTATTGAGCGATGCCTGGCGCTGGCTGGCGCAACCATCGCCGCTGCTGCCCACGGGGCAACCCACAATCGGCACCGGCGATCCCCCTGGCGCGGGCAAGAGGGAAAACATTCGTTGATAAAACGGAATCTCCGCCGGCTCCGCCGGGAGCGCAGTCCCGGTCACAGGATCGGCGCCGCCAACGGCCAGTTGGCCGAGAACGTACTGTTGGTAGGCCGGGGTCGGCAGCGTGATTTGCGAGACAAGGGGCAGTGCGATGCGGATGCCCTCGTAGTGCCCGAAGAAGAACAGTTTATTTTTGCGAATCGGACCACCGACACTCGCGCCGAATTCATTTACCGTGGACCGCGGCTTTTTGGCAATCTCGCCCGACGTATCGTTGGCATGCAGAAAGTAATCCTGCGCGTTGAAGAGCGATCCGTTCCATATCTCGTACAAATCTCCATGAAACGCGTTGATGCCGGATTTGGTGAGGTAGTTCACCTGGGCCACGGCATAGCGTCCCTGATCGACCGCGAAGGAGTTCGTGTTGACGGTCGCTTCCTCAACTGCATCCAGGCCGATCACAAGGTTGGTCGACAGGCCGATGTTCAGGCCCAGCCACGGGTCGTTCGTGTCGTAGCCGTCAAGGATGTAGCCGTTGGACGTCGCCGGAAGCCCATTGAACTCGACGTTTCCGTAGCCTCCGGCGGCTTTGGCGTCATTCGAGGATCCGGCCGTATTCATCAGCGCGCCCTGGGCAAACTGAGCCACATACGTCAGGTCCTCTCCCGGATTGGGGAGCGATTGGATCGTCTTTGCCCCGATGGTGGTTGTGGTATTCGGATTGTCGAGACTGAGCAGTCCCTGCTGTGCTGTCACCTGGACGGTTTGACTGGTCTTCCCGATCTCAAGCGAGAAGTTGAGCGCAACCGTCCTGCCCACGCCGACCGCGGTCGGTTCCGACTGAGAGGCGGCGAATCCCGTAGCCGTCACCGTCACAACATAGGTTCCGGGATTGACCTGAGAAAAGAGAAAGTGTCCGCTGGCATCCGTCTCGCCGGTCCGTGTTGCCTTGGTATTAACATCCGTTGCGGTAGCCGATGCGTGGGGTACGGCTGCGCCGCTCGGGTCCGTCACCTCGCCCGAAAGCGCGCTGCTGGTGCCGCTCTGGGCCCGGAGCAGCAACGGGTTAACCACGGTTAACATCACGACGAGAATAAAGCTGCAGTTTCGTGCTCGATGCGCGTGCATTTCTGTCTCCGTTGTCCAGGGGGCGGCGTCGTTTGGAGTGCCGGGGAAGGCGACCCAAAGCAATTTAGGTCTACCTAATGTTTAGGTTCGCCTACACTGGAGGAAATGTCAAACGGGAGTCTCGAACAGGCATGACAACGCGCCGCGTGAACGCGAACACCGAATCGGTTGACAACTATCTGAAGGCCATCTTCGCGCTCGGCGGAGCGGAGGGGGCGCAGGTTACCAGTACGGCGCTTGCAAAGCGGCTCGGAGTGGCTCCTGCTTCGGTCACCAACATGCTGCAAAAGCTGGCCCGTTCGTCGCCCCCGCTGGTGGAGTACGAACTGCACCGCGGAGTGCGCCTCTCCGCCACGGGCATGCGGCGCGCGCTCGAGATCGTGCGCCATCACCGGCTGTTGGAGGCATTTCTCTTCGAGATCCTCGACTATCCGATCGAAGATGTCCATGACGAGGCCGAACGGCTGGAGCATTTCATTTCCGAGCGCTTCGAGGAACGCATTGACGCAAAGCTCGGGCGGCCAAAATTCGACCCTCACGGGCACTGCATTCCGGCTCTGAACGGGAAGATGTTGAAGCAGGTCTCCAAACCGCTCGCCGAAGCAGAGCAGGACGGCGAGTTCGTCGTCGATAGTGTCTCCGACCGGGATCCGGCACTCCTTCAGCGGCTGAAGAGGTACGGCGTCATGCCCGGCGCGCTCGTATCGGTGCGTCGATCCGCGGAGGAATTCCTCCTGCGTGCCAGCGGAAACGCAAGGGTTCTGCATCTCTCCGGCTCCCTTGCGATCGCAGTGTGCATTCGCCGTCCTGACGATTGAGAGAACGACAGGTGCGAGTCGTTTGTTCGCATGCAACAGCACACGACAAACTCACTCGCAGAGGTCAACGCACTCGACGAGGAACGGTCAGACGCCAGTTTCAGAATAACTCCCGAAAACGGGCTTCCCTCCCGCGATCTCCCTCAACTCGTCGACGAGCGCCCAATCGCCAAAGCACTCGATCGCCAATGCGCTCACCGACGATTGATTTGTACCAGGAAGTCTGCTTCGCGTTTCAAAACCTGTGTAAGGGATGGCGCAGGGAGGCTGCGGGAGCGGACAGATTCTTCGTTGCTATGAGGAGCCGGACGTGGACTTGCAGGTCTGCCTGGATGGGCAGCAGTATTCCACGTCTGATGAGTTATATCCGCCGTCACAACCGGGATTGTTGGACGCGATATAGGGCGCACATCCGCCTTGCACCCTTGTCGCAGGAGCAACGAGATGCGCTGCCGCATGGCGAAACTGAAAGCGCGTTCTCGCCAAAATCGAAGCTCAAAAACGCCTGCAAAAGACCGGGGCCCGGATCGCACAGGACCGCAAGACGGGCAGGCACAGCATCGAAATCGCCAATATGATCCCGGACTTCTTTCGAACTAAAGCACCGAGCGTTCCTCCCACGGCAGTGGACTCTATTATTCAATGTTCCAGGGAAACAAATTTCGGCAATCTGCCATTTGCACGCCCCACTGCAGTCAAACTGCCTTCCGCGTGAGCCGAGCCGAACTCTTTCAGCTAACAAAATCAAAACTCGATTGGCGCGAAAACGAATGTGAAATCGGAATCATCCCGCGCTGGCTCGAAAACATCGTAGTCTCGGTAGAGACGGAACCGGAGATTTGTGATCGGCGCATGAACACGGCCCAGGCGCGATGGCAGGAGCTAGTGCCCGAAGTGACTCCGGCAGATCCGGTCCCGCACGACCACGAGGGGGGAGGGGATGCGCCCCTGATTGACTGAGCAACCTCGACCTGCGCTGCCGAAATTTCAACCTACCGGTGTGGCAAACTCACGGCATAGAGATACCAGGCGGCGTGCGGCAGCCACTCCTCGGTCCAGGGCCAGTCATCGTCTTTGCCGGTAGCCGCATATCCCTGGTTGAACGCGATCCCGTCCTCGTCGTTCGCGGCCGCGGTGATGCCGTTGACGATCGCGCCCGGCGCGTTGGTGTACTTCCACGACCGGAAGAACATGTAGGCCGCGTCACCATGCCCGCTGCCCATCAGCAGCGACGCGTCGTACGGATTGCGCCCCAGGATCCAGTGCAGCTGATCGTCGGCATAGCTCTGCAGCGCCTTGGCGAAAGCCGGGTCGGCGGTGAACAGCGGCGCCGCCATCCGCGCGGCTGCGGACAGCGAGGCAAGCCGTGCGTCCTCGCCCTGCCACCAGGGCGCGGCCTCAGTGTCGTGCGGGAAGAAGAACGCCGTGCGAATCTGCCCGTCGCCCATACGCACCAGCTGACGCGCGTAGTCGAACGGATTGTTCACCTCGTTCGTGGTAGCGAGCTCGAATTCCAGCGATTTGCGGACCACCTCGCGCACACGCTGCTGGTTTTCGGCTGCCGCAATGGTCGCGTACCGCACCAGGCTGATCACCGGCAGCCCCGCGTCCGACGGATGAAAGAAGGGGCGGGTACCATCGTCGGCCCGCCAATAATTGCGGAAGCTGCCGGAAGAGTTCAGCCGCGCCATCAGATGATCCGCACGCTGGTCCGCCGCCGCGCGATAAACGGGCAGATGCGTGGCCCGGTACAGTTCCGTTGCCGCCATCAGCGCGCAGTAGTCGTCGAGGATGTTCTCTGTGTGATCGTTCAGCAGTTCTGCGTTGTGCGCCTGGAGAAAGGCAAACGCCGCTTCGGCGGTCGCAAGATACTGCGAACGAGGGGAATCGCCGTCTTCCGGCATGGTGCTGGCGAGCGCAAGCGCCGCAATCGCCATGCCGCCGCCGGCGCGAAACCCCGCCTCGTAGGCGTGCGGCCCGGTCGCGGCGCCCACCCGCTCCGTCGATCCGCTGGCCGAAGTCTTGATCTGCGTGCGCCAGTTGGGATTGCCGATTTCGCGATCTTTGGCCAGCTTGCCAGGACCCGGCGCGCTGACGCTTTCGATAAACGATCCGTCAGGGCGCTTGATGCGCACAAGATAATCCGCGCCGAAGAGGCCTTCGTCGAGCAGCCGCCGCTCATATTCGCTGAAATCGTCGTCATCCCGGTTCTTCAGTACGTCGTAACTGGCGAGCAGCGACCAGGCGACCAGCGGCACCTGCTGGGGATTGAAGTACGAGGTGGGATTCTGGTGCGACAGGTGAATGCCGCAGTCGCCGGTGGCGTCGTACCAGCCACCATGCACATCGACGTAATGGCCCGGCTCACCGGGCACCGCGAGATGCCGGTCGGCGCGATCGAAATCTCCACTCGAGCGTTGGCCCTTGAAGTAATAGAGAACGTTGGACAGCGTGCGGCGCTCGAGCAGATTGTCCCCGATCTCAAACGTGCACGAGCTAACCTCAGCGTCGCCGCCGGCAGTGCGCAGCCGGTACTCGCCGGGCGTGCGCCAGGAAGAAAAGTCCGCCTTCCAGAAATGCCATGGCGCCCAATGATCGACGGTACCCGCAGGGTCGAGCTTGCCGGTGAAGACTGTTTCACCCGTCGCGTCATCGACGAGAACAAAGCCGCCAAGGGCCGCATCGGCTGTGCTTTCGATCAGCGCGACCTTGGGCGCGACGCTCTCGTAGCCCACCTGGTCGACAAGAACGCGCACCTGCGCGAAGCCTGGTGCAGCCGCCAGCCCGCAAAGGCTTACAATGGCGGCCAGTTTCAGAAGTCGTAAAGTCATGATCCGATATCCCAGCTTGCGACTATATAGCAGGCTGGCGCTGCATAGCGGCGGCAGTTGGGTCGTGACATGATGGTTGTGTTCGCACCGGGTCAGGGGGCATCGAGACAAATGCCGGATGGACGAAGGAACGGCGCACGAAGACTTTTGGCGGCGATGGCAATGCTGGCAGCGGCATCGCCGCTGGGCGCGCAGGCCAGACACTCTGTGCGCTCGCCGGAACGGCCGCAAATCATTGCGTACCTCTTTCCGCGCGATCACGTGATCCAGCCCGGCGAAGTAGCGGCCACGAAGCTCACGCGCATCAATTATGCCTTCGCGAATATCAAGGATGGCAAAATTGTGGCCGAGAGTCCGGCCGACGCCCCAAACTTCGCGGCCCTCGTTGCGCTCAGGCAGCAGAACCCTTCCCTCCAGGTACTGGTCTCGGTTGGGGGATGGCTGTGGTCGGGGAATTTCTCCGATATGGCGCTGACCCCTGCGAGCCGCGCGCGTTTCATCGACAGCGTCGCCGCCTTCATCCGGCAATACAAACTTGACGGTCTTGATATCGACTGGGAGTTTCCTGGAGAAGTCGGGGCAGGGAATCGCTTTCGCCCCGAGGATAAGGAGCATTACACGCAGCTGCTCGAGGAACTGCGGCGGCGATTCGATCGCGAGCAGCGCATGCTGGGTCGTCGACTCTACCTGAGCGTGGCGGTCGGCTCGGGCCATGATTGGCTCGAGCACACGCAGATGGGACTGGTCGCAAAAGCAGTCGATACCGTCAATCTGATGGCCTACGACTTCTACGAGCCCGACAGCGACAAGATCACCGGTAATCACGCGCCGTTGTATCACGATCCAGCCGATCCGAAACCTGGCTCGGCTGATGATTCCGTCCGCGACTTCGAGCACGCCGGCGTTCCCTCCCGCAAGATTGTATTGGGCGTGCCGTTTTATGGGCATGTCTGGGGCAACGTCGGACCCGCGAATCATGGACTTTTCCAGCCGGGATCGCAAGTCCCCCACACGTTTGCTCATTACCAGGACCTCGCCTCCGCCGTGCAGAGTCAAGGGTTCGCGCGCTACTGGGACGCAGCGTCGTCGGTTCCGTACCTCTATAACGCGCAGACCAGGGTGTTCGTATCCTACGAGGATCCCGTCTCCCTGGCCGCGAAGTGCGCCTACGTGCGGCGAAATGGGCTGGGCGGCATCATGTTCTGGGAGTACACCGCCGATCCCTCCGGCACGCTGCTCGACACTATCAACCGCGCGTTCTCCGCAGAGAACAGCGCCTACGCAGGAGCGGACCAATGACCACAACAGCTCCGGCCATTTCCACCGGCATCGCCGGCCAGACCACCACGACCCGCGTCGTGTCGATCGACATCCTCCGCGGCATCACCATGGCCGTCATGATCTTCGTCAATGATCTGGACAGCGTGCACGGTCTGAGCAAATGGACCTACCACATGCCGGAGCGCGTTGACGCCATGAGCTACGTCGACATGGTGTTTCCTGCGTTTCTCTTTATTGTCGGCATGTCGCTGCCCATCGCCGTGCGGAGCCGCCTGCGGCGCAACTCCTCTGGCGGTGGCCTGTGGCTGCACATCACCCTGCGTTCGTTTGCCCTGCTCGTGCTCGGGCTGATCCTCGCCAATGCCGACCGCGTGGATCCGACAAGAACGCACCTCTCGCCGGAAGTGTGGGGATTGATTGGGCTCGTTGGAGGCATTCTGCTGTGGAATGTCTATACCGGCGTTAGCCGCAAGTGGGAGCTCGCCCTCAAGCTGACCGGCGCAGCCCTGATCGTCTTCGACTTCGCCATTTACCGCCGCGCGACCCACACAGGCGAAGGTTGGATCCGATTCGGCTATCCGGAGATCCTGGGCCTCATTGGGCTCACCTACTTCGCGACTTGCCTGCTCTACATTCCCACGCGCCGCTGGCGGTATGCGCCGCTGGCCTGGCTCGTTCTGGTCGTGGCGTACAACGCGGCGTGTTGCGCACACTGGATTCCCATGGGCTCGTGGTCGATGTACGCGTGGCCGTTCAGCAACGGAGCACACGTCAGCCTGGTGCTGGCCGGCATTGTGACCTCACAGATCTTTCTGGAGGGTTCGCAGGCTGTGCGCCCCGCACGTCGGATTCAGTTGGGGTTTCTGTTCGCCATCGTCACCTTCGCAGGGGGTTGGTTTCTGCGGTCGTTTGGGATCTCGAAGATTCGCGCCACGCCAACGTGGGCACTATGGAGCGTGGCCGCCACCTGCGCGCTGTTTACGCTGCTTTACTGGCTCTGCGATGTGAAGAAACAGACGGGCTGGGCGTGGCTGGTGCGGCCGGCAGGCTCCAACACGCTGCTCACCTATCTCATCCCTGACCTCTACTATTTTCTGACCGCGCTGACCGGAACCGCCTGGGTGCTCGATCACTGGAACGCGGGATGGCCAGGCATCCTGCGCGCAGTCGGATTCACGGTAGCGATGCTGCTGGTGGCGCATGCGGCGACAAAAGCGCGATTGCGCATGCAGCTCTAACTCTGCCCCTGTTGATCGGGGAATCGGGTCGGCTCAATCACGTGAGCAGAGCACGGCGTTCTGCGCCTTCTGCGCCAAAAACGCGCTTATAGCGCTCGACCTCTGAAATCACGCCCAGCGCCTTCTCCGGATTATCCGAGAGCTTGACTGCCGGCCGGCCTGCGGCATCCTGGAGTTTGCACACGAGGTGCGGCGGGTCGAAGCTGGCGTCGCGGCGCGGATTGCAGTCGCGGAAATCGTTCGTGAGCAGCGTGCCCCACCCGGCAGAGAAGCGGATGCGACGCTCCGGGGTCCACTTGCGCTTGTCGGTGAAATCGGAAGCCCGTCGAAATTCGATCGCGCTGTATCCCTGGCGGATCTTCCCGGCGAAGATCGCATGGAGGCGCAGAATTTCGTCCGCGTCCAATGAATCGGAAGCGATGAACAGCTTGTCGCGCGGATCGCGGCCGCGGGTCTCGAGCCAGCTGATGTATTCCTCGCCCGCCAGTTCCGGATCCTTGCTGTCGGCGCGCTGACCGGTCCAGTTCGCGACCCAGTCCGGAGCATTCCGGAGAAACTGCGTGGTCCCAAACGTATCGGGCAGCAGGATAAGCAACTCGCCCTGATAGGTCTGTTGCCACAGCTCCAGCAGCCGGTATTGAGATTGCTTCATCTCTTCGTCACTGGAAGACATGGCTGCCAGGGCCATGGGCAGCTCATGTGCATTCGTGCCGATTGCTTCCACGTCGTGCTTATAGGCCAGATAGGTATTCGACGTTCCAATAAAGCTCGGGCCGAGAACGTCGCTCATCGCCCGCACCACGTATTCCTGCCAGAGGAAGCTGTGCCGCCTGCGTGTGCCGAAATCGCTGATGCGCAGGTCGGGGACGCCGCTGAAGCGCTCCATCTTTTCCCAGAGTCTGGCCTTGGCGCGGGCGTAAAGGATGTCCAGTTCGAGCTCGGTGAGGTGCTTGAGGGCGAAGCGCGTCTTGAGTTCGCTCAGGATGGCAAGCGCGTAGATTTCCCACAGGGTCGTACCAGTCCACGATCCGTGAAACGAGAGAGCGAACTGGCCATCCTCGACGGAGAGCTCGTAGTCGGAGAGGCGGAACTCATGCTCCAGCCAATCCAGGAAGGCGGGCTCGAAGATTCCGCGGCGCCCATAAAACGTGTTGCCGGCCAGCCAGATGATTTCGGATTTGTGGAAGCGCAGGCTCCTGACATGTTCGAGCTGAGCATGAAATTCATCGGTGCTGATGAAGTCTGCGAGGCGCAGGCTCGGATCGCGATTGACCAGCGAAAACGTTGCGGTTGTGGACGAGAAACGCTTCCAGATGAACTGCAGCATCAGCAGCTTGTAGAAATCCGTATCCAGCAGCGAACGGACGATCGGATCGAGTTCCCAATTGTGATTGTGCGCCCGTCGCGCCAGATTAATAATCACGGTAGAACTACTTTAACGTAATCATTGAGGGGGCCCTGGTCCCCTGGCAGGGAATGGCATGGAGCAGCAATCGCGAATCTTCTGGGACGTGGACACGCAGGCGGACTTCCTGAGTCCGGAGGGCAAGCTTTACGTACCCGGATCGGAGGCGATCGTGCCGACTCTGCGGCGACTGACGCAGTGGGCGGCGGAGCACAGGGTGCTCGTGGTGGCCTCCGCCGATGCCCATCATGAGGGCGATGCAGAGTTGCGGCAATGGCCTCCTCATTGTCTGGCGGGAACCGAGGGACAACAAAAGATTCCGGAGACCAGTCTCCCGCGCTCCCTGGTGTTGCCGAACCGGCTCATTGAGATTCCCGTGAACCTCAGTTCCTGGCAACAGGTGATTCTCGAGAAGCAGCAGCTGGATGTCTTCACAAATCCGAATACCGGGCCACTGCTGGAGCAACTCGGCCGCCCCGATGTGGTGCTATACGGCGTCGTCACGGAATTCTGCGTCGCCGCGGCAGCGAGCAACCTGCTCAAGCAGGGATGCCGGGTTACACTGGTCGAAGACGCCATTGCCTCACTGGATCCCGCTAAAGCCGGGGTCTTCCTCGACGAGCTCATCAGGCAGGGAGCGCAATTGGCCAGCGCCAATGCGCTCATTGGCGCAGTGCATGTCCCCGTGAGCTCCTTAGAAAACTATCTTGACACCTAACTGGACCTGACGCGGAGAGTTTGAAGTGTAGCTGATCACGCCGAAATTCGGGTCGTCCACAGCCGTATCGGGCGTACCGAAGACGGGATGATTGAGCGCGTTCTCGGCTTCCAGGCGCAGTTCCAGCTGCATTCCTTCGCGCATCGCCGCCAGCGAAAAGTCTTTGTCGATGGCCATGCTGCTGTTGAAGGCCAGAGGCGACCGGATCGCCCCCGTCACGCGGGGAGCATCGCCCAGCGTGTAGACGGGCGGCAAAACGACAGACCGCGGATTCGCGATGTAATGATTGATCCAGTTAGAGTCTTTTCCGCCAGAGCGCTTCGGCCGGCGGACGATATTTGGCCGCTGGGCTCCATACGTGGGCAACGACGTTCCATCGTAGGTGCTGAAGGCGAGCGGACGGCCTCCGTTCACACGCCAGATGCCGGTCGTCTTCCACCCGCCGATGACAGCGTCGAGCACCGCCGGCATACCGCCGAGCATGGCGCGGCCGCGACCCACGGGAATATCCCAGGTATAGCTCGCCTGGAAGACGTTGGGGATATCGAAGGTGGAGAGGCTGCGCTCGAGCCACGGCTTGTTCGGATCCTGCAGGCTGGTAAAGCTGCCCAGCCAGGTGGTGTTGTCGTCGGGGACCGAGGAATCATCCATCGATTTGGACCACACATACGAGACCAGGAACTGGAGACCGTTGGAGTAGCGCTTTTCCCCCATTAACTGCAGCGCGTTGTAATTGGACCAGGCAATCGGCCATGCGTCGGTGGTGACGCCACCGGGGAACTGCGGGAAGGGGAGTTGCAGATAGAACGCCTGGACCTGGGGCGACGAGAGATAGCTGTTGGGATCGGTGATGACGGCGGCGAACGGGTTGTCGACCAGATTATTGAGATCGTTGATTTGATCGAGCGAATCCCTCTCAACCTGCGGCCCGAGATGGTTGATATAGTTGGCGCCGGAGAAGTAGAGATGCGTGCCTTTCTTGCCGTCGTAAATGGCGTCGAGCAGGAAATTCCACGGGAACTGGTGTTCGAGGCCGAAACTCCAGCTTTGCTCATAGGGGGTACCGGTCATCCAGCGCAACGGACCATTGGCGCCGTAGCCAACGTCGTTCATGAGGCCGAGCTTATTGCCGGGAGGCTGGATTAGTCCGTTGGGATAAGGATTGCTGAGGTGCAGATAAGGGGTGGCGCCGTCGTTGTTATAGGTCACGACTGCATTCGTGTATTGGTTGAATCCCTGGGCGCCATAGGGCGCGACGCCAGTGGCGCCGGAACGGGGCTGCGAGTAATAAATGCCATAGCCGCCGCGCACGACGGAGGAATGCCAGAACCGATACGCAAAGCCAAAGCGCGGCTGAATATCTCTGAAGTCGTTGTTCACGATGGTGCGCTCGCTGGGACTGGCAAAGACTTCGCCGCCATGCAGCGTGCCCATACCGGGAACAGAGAGGGGCGAGACGGCGTCCAGATCGAGCCAGTTTTGCCGGTTAAAGCGATCGGTCCTCGGCATGGAAATGTCGTAGCGAAGGCCCATATTCAGGGTCAGGTTTTTGGTTGCCTTCCAGTCATCCTGGACATACCAGGCATACTGGTGATCTTCGGTGGCGGGCTGGTCCTGAATCTCGTAATAAGTTCCGGAATTCATCTGGCCCATCATGAAGCTGGCCATTCCGTCTCCGCCGCAGGTGGCAAAGTCGTAGGGGCACTGGTCCGATCCGGACCGGTCGAAGCCGAAGATCCCGTTGGGGGCGTTGGTCTGGATATAGTTCATCTGGTGCTGGCGTCCCTCGAATCCAAACGTCCAGTTGCTGCCGCCAACGACTTTGCTGAGGGTAAAAGTAAGTTGTCCCGTATCCTGGCCCTGCTTGTAATTGCCGTAGGGGTCACCGCCGATGCTGGTGTAGCCGGCAGAATAATAGGTAGCCTGATCGATAAAGATAGCGGGAACGCCCATAAAGCCGTTGGAGTTAAGATAAGCGGGGAATCCGAGCTTGCTCAGCGGATCGGTGACGCCGCCATCGCCGTTATAGGCGCTGATCCGCTCCGTTCCACGCGTGAATCCAAAGATCGAGGTCAACAAAAGGCTTTGGGAAAAAGTATGGGTGTCGTTGAGGGTAAACACGTGGGCGGTTGAGCGATTGGGACCACCGGCACAGGGATCGGCAAAATCGCCGAAGCAATTAAAGCTAACGGCACTGCTCCACTGGTCGGAGTAGCGTCCACTGAGCAGGTTCTTCTGGCTGAAGCGGTGGTCGATCTTGAGGTCCCACTGGTCGTTGGGGTAGCGGCTGGCTCCCGATGCGATCCAGTTGTCGTAGATGTTGGCTCCCGCCGAGTTCGCCGTGGGTTTGGGGAAGAGGTTCATCAATTGCAAGGCGACCGGATCGATGAGATTGCCGGGCGCGCTTCCCAGCTGATACGGGGTGCCATTGAGCTTCGGATTGCCGGGGCTGGTGTAGGCCCCGATGTTATTGAAAGGGATAAACGCCTTGCGCACGGCCCCCGCGCCCTGCTGGTTAGCGACATAGACACCCGTATATGGATCCCAGATTTGTCCGGCGGCCACGCTGCACAGGCCCTGGCTGTTGAAGGATCCTCCCTGCGCACCGCAAACTGCGCCAAAGTCGCCGTTGGTGCGCTCGGCCTCGGTGGGGACCCCGGCCTGGTACGTGCCGGCGGAGCTCTGCCGGGTGCCGTCGTAATCGAAGAAGAAGAGGGTCTTGTTCTTGATGATGGGTCCGCCGATGGTTCCGCCGAAATTGTTGCGGTGCACCGGAGGCAGCGGGATATCGTACAGATTGTTGAACCAGTTGTTAGCGTCGGTTAGGGTATTGCGGATAAAGTCGTAGGCGCTGCCGTGGAAGTTATTGGTGCCGGACCGGGTGACCATATTGACCACCGACCCGCCGGAGAATCCATATTCCGCGCTGAAGTTCGATTGCTCCACGCGGAATTCATCCACCGCTTCCGGCGACGGCGTGTAGGTTGCCTGGGTGACGCCGCCATTCGGCTCGTAGTTGGTCACCGAGGCGCCATCCATCAGGACGTCGGCGGTGGAGTTGCGGCTGCCGTTGGAGACGAAGTTGGTCCCGGTGCAGCCGGTGGAGCACTGGTCGTCGGCTTCGGTCACCCCCGGAGTCAGCATGACCAGATCCATGACGTAGCGATCGACGAGGGGCAGATCGTTAATGAACTTCCGGTTGATGGTCAGTCCGGTGGTTGCGTCCTCGGTGTGAAGAGACTGATCCTGGGAACGCACCTCAACGGTCTGCGTCGAACTGGCGACGGCGAGCGTGAGATTGGCGGTGGGGTTCGACCCTGCGTCGACGGCAATGCTGATGCGCTCGGTTTTGGCGAAGCCCGTCATCTCGGCGATGACGGTATAGAGACCAGGAGGGACGGAGCGGAAGAGGTATTCTCCTGCGCTCTGCGAGGTGGTATTGAATCGAAATCCTTTGTTTTGGTCGACCAGCGTGACCTTAGCGCCGGGGATCACGGCTCCGCTGGAATCCGTCAGCACCCCGCTGACCGTTCCGAAATAGCCCTGCGCGAAAGCGCGGGAGGAGAGCATGAGCAGAAGAAAGAAGAGCAGAGAGCCGCAGATTCTGCGGAAACTGCCGCTGCCGAATTGGAATGAAAGCCGAATCATCGGGTTCTCCTCTGCATGCAAAGCGGGTTGTCTTGCCACGTGAACGGCAGCGCCGGCGATCCTCCCCGGATGCGGTCCGGATTTCAGAAGACGGCCAAAAACGCCAATACGAATCGTTTGAATTAATGTTCAAATGAGCGGCAAAGTCAAGAGGAAACTGGAGGGGCGACGGCCCTCGTACGCGGATCGCACTCCTCGGCCATCTCCAGCGAGACGGCGAGTGCTGGCCCGGCAGGAATGCCATGTGCTCTCTGCTCTGATCGCCGATGTTCCTGTCTCGGTGCACCCCGGCACACGAGGAGCATCGGCCCTACCAGAAAGTGGTCGCAACAATATCCACGGACCCCGGAACGTCGTCGACCACATGGATGTGCAGCACGATCTGTAGGTTCTTCCTTGCCCATCCCCGGGGAGCTCTGCGCGCAAACTGGGCGATTCCTGCCGCGCTGCTCAGAAACTCACTGGCTGCCTGGGTGCCATATTGGCCGATACCGGCCGCCGTCATAATGGTCTCTCGTCCATCGGCGCTCAGCAGGCGGGAAACAATGGCGTAGTCGTCGGTCGTGGACCCATCGGGTTTGATGTGCACTTTCCAGGAGCGGTTCTCCTGTTTGTCCGTGATCGTATCGCCGCCTGAAAATGCAAGCCGCAGTGGATTTGTGACGTCGATGGTCCATCGGTTGTTAAAAGCGCCGATGAGAACCGTTGGAGCCGAATGGAGATCGCCCGGCGAGAAGTCTCGCGCATATCGCAAATCGTAAGCCTTGTGTCGCTGCGCCAGCATCGAGGTGATGGCGGTGAAGGCGGACACGTCTCCCACGGTGACGTAGACATTGGTGGATGGCACGAAATCGTCGGCCGTAATCGGTCCTGCGCTCTTCAAATCGACAGCCAGCTCGGGGCCGGTGTTTTGCAGATGGTGGGATCGTCGATAGCGGTCCAGGAAGCTGGGCGAAAGGCGAAAAACGACGTTGGTGCCCGTATAGATGATGACCGGCATCGGACTGTTCATCGCCGGCGACCAGAACTGGCTGAAGGCATCCATTCGCCCGGTCCAAAGAATTCTGCCGGTCAGGGCTGACGCCGCGGCGATGAGGGCCACGCAGCCAATCGCAACCCCCCGCCGCAGCCACCCTGCTGAACGGAGTGCCGCAGCCCCAGCGGGTGCTACCGGAATTGGCCCAGCGACCGGACGCGCCGGGATGACATCGACAGTCGGTCTCCCCCTCTCTGCGGTTCCGCCCGTATAGAGTAACGGCAGCCCTTCCGCCGCCGCGTGTACGAAACGCGCGCGGTAGTGGCCGGAGGGTATCTCAATCCGTACCGGCCTGGACGATGACGGCGCGCACAGATAGTACTGCGCCAGCCGTTTGCGCACCTCCGCAACGCGAAGGCGAACGACGGGATCGTTCGCGGCGTCGTAGTCGGGTTCCCGGCCGAACACTTCAGCGCCGATGACCCGTTCCCTTAGCAGCTCGAGCCGGCCGGCAAGACTGTGATCGACCAGGTAGGTCAGCAGTTTCTGGCATTGCGGGCTGGTGCGAAACGGCGTGCTGAGAAGGACGACCCGCAGCGCCTCCCGGACCTCGAGGATTCTGTGCTCATCGTCAGGCCGGCTGGCTGACGGATCGTGATCCGTCTCCCGCGGCGGGTGCGCTTCGAAGTCTTCCGACCTCCTGGGATTCCCCATGCGACGTTCAGTACCTCCCGCGCTATTCACTCGATAGTAAACGGTTTCCGGTCCGCTGTGCCAGGTACGGTACCGTACCCGGCCTTGCGCGGCGTTCTTTGGCAGGGGTTCAGTAAGTGCCGGGGGAGTCGCGTCCGCTAAACGGGCCGCTCAAGACAAGAAACCGTTCGGACCCTGGGAAGCAGCAGCGCGGTTTCAGGCAGCACGGGCGTAGTCAGTCGCTTTTCATTCAGGAGGCAAAGTCATGCACAGGCCATTTCAATTTCCATTCGGCATTCTGGCCTCGTCTACCGTTTTCGCGGGCGCAGTCCTGCTGGCCATTCTGGGTTTGTCCGCCATCGGACGCCCGCAGCAGCTGACCGGCACCCTGAGCGGAACCATTACCGACGCTACCGGGGCCGTAGTTCCCGGAGCGAGCGTCACCCTCACCAACTCCGCCAGCGGAGATGTGCGCACCGCAGCCAGCGACTCGGGCGGCCGCTGGGTCATCACCGCGGTGCAGCCGGCGACCTATTCCCTTAAAGTGACCGCCAAAGGCTATGCGCCGTGGCAGGAAGACGGCATCACCCTGGCAACCGGCGATACCCGCGACATCCCGGATATCCGGCTCAAAGTCGCCACCGTGTCGAGTACCGTGCAAGTGGTGGGCGGCGGAGCCGGGGTCGTTCCCACCGATACTCCTGAGATCAGCACGACCCTCAATGAGCAGATGATCGACAGCTTCCCGCTCGCAGGACGCGATGCCGGCGAGCTGCTCAAGGCGATGCCGGGCATGGCGCTGAACAACAACGCCGGCGGCGCTTCGGAAACCTTCGCCAACAATGACGTCAAAGTCGGTTCCAACAACGGTCCGGTCGGCGACTATTCATCGAATGGAACCCAACCCAACGGAACCATGGCCTACATGCTCGACGGCGCCGATCTGGTCGACCCCGGCAACTTCGGAACGCAGATCGCCAATATTAACCCGGACATGGTGGGCAGCATCAAGTTCCTTTCCGCCGATTACAGCGCCGAGTACGCGAAGGGGCCGGCCATTTTCGAGGCCTTCAGCCGCAGCGGAGGTCAGCAATTCCACGGCGAAGCGTACCTGTACACGCACAATGCAGTTCTGGATACGGTGGATGCATACGCCAAGAGCCAGGGGGGGACGAACGCCGGCCAATCCTACTACTACATGGGGGGCAATATCGGTGGCCCCGTGCGATTTCCGTTCACGCGCTTCAACAGCCATCGCGACAAGCTGTTCTTCTGGGGCGGATATGAATACATGCTCCAGCACCCGGCCGGCGCCATCGTCAACTACAACGTCCCCAACAGCGCTCAGCTCTCGGGCGACTTCAGCAATGCTGGCATTCCCGCGGCCGCCATCACAACATGGCCGAACTTCTACAACCCTCTCAGCAAAAACGTACCGGCCGGCGGCACCGCGACCTCGTTTCCCACGTCGGACGACGACCCCAACATGGTCGGCATCCTGAAGCTGTATCCCGCGACGAATCAGACGCCTTCAGCGGCCAACGGCTACACCAATTTTCACTACGTCAACAATCTGCCGCAGAATCGGTGGGAGGCTTCGGGCAAACTCGACTATGCCCTCAGCGATAACACCAAGCTATCCGGCTCCTACACCTACCAGAAGGAGAGCGATCTCGCGCCTATCTCCATCTGGTGGGCGACTCCCAATACGCTTCCTTATCCCAGCCCTGGGGCCTCCAACACCACGACCTACGTCATCAACACCAACCTGACGCACGTCTTCAGTCCGAAGATCACAAACGAAGTCGTGTTCAGCTGGTCGCATTTCGTCAATCCTTATAAGCTTACCGATCCGGCTAAGGTGTCGCGGTCGGCTAACAACTTCAACGTCCCGGGGCTCTTTGGCAACACGTCCGCGCAAATTCCCAATTTCGAACCGGACTATTGCTGCAGCGAAAATCTGGCCAGCATCAACTACTAGTGGCAGCTTCAACGCACTTTATCCGTCGGCGCTGACCGTGCCTACCGTGGCGAATCCTAACCTGCCGGACAACAGCATCACATTGCCCGATGGACTGAAGGCGGTTGGGGTCAGTCCGTCGACATATTTCGGTACCTATGCCTACAATGCGCTGGTTCCGGCCATCACCTGTAACCCGATGTCGCATCTGGCCAATCACGCCCGCTTCAATCCCGCCTGCTTCGGGCCCCCTGCCTATGGAGAGCAGGGAAGCCTCAACATGCCCTATATGCGTGGGCCGAACTATTGGGACAACGATCTGGGCGTCTACAAGGATTTCCATTTCAACGAGACCCGCTACCTGCAATTCCGGGTCTCGGCCACGAACTGGCTCAACCATCCTCTGCGGCAGTTCGGTCTCGCCGGCAATAGCGACGAGCAGCTCAGCTTCATCGGAACCGCTGCCGCGACCTGCTCCGGCTGCGTGGACGCGAACGGTAACCCACTCACCGTGCAGTACCTGTCTCCGACGAATACCAACACGACCGCGACAGGAACTCCGGCCTTCAAAACCGGGGCGCGCTTCGTCACGCTCGCGACAAAATTCTATTTCTGATGGCCAGCCCATCAGAGGCGGGCGGCTCATTCGTGGCTCCGAGGCCGCCCGATTTTGCTGAGCCAGGATATGCCGAAGCGGTACATTGCTGCGCAGGGTTCAACTTCTGGGTCACGGAGGTTTTTGAGGCCTCGGCGTATGCTGAGGCTCAACATCATTCTGCGTTCGTAAACCGATATCAGCCCGGAGAGCTGAGCACTCATGAGAAACCCCGCAGCCGGTCTTGTAAGCGCCGGTTATGGCAGTCGCAGTTTTGCTGTTCTGTCTGTTCTTGCCATGCTGATGGCGTTGTTGCCGCCGATGGCAGCGGCGCAACTCGATACGTCCGTCGTGAAATCCTTTGAAAGCGACAGCAGCGCCGCCTACGTGACGGTGGCTGACGGCATTCTTCGCATTCAGCCCTGCGCCGCCAATGTTGTGCGCATCACGTATGCAGCCGCAAAGCCGCTTCCGGACCTCCACACCCCGTGGATTCTCGATGGCGCCTGCCCTGCGGTCCCCTTCAGCACGCGGCAGACCAACGACAGCCTGGATATCCTCACTGCGGAACTCACCATTTCGGTGGACGAGACCAGCGGAGCCTTGCGCTTCACGACGGTTGCGGGCTTTACCCTGCTGGGTGAGATGGATTATCCCTGGCCCCGCAAGCTGACCGCTGTCACCGCCGACGGCGAGGCGACGCATCGCGCCTCAGTTTGGTTTGGGCTTACGCCCGACGAGCACTTTTACGGCCTTGGCCAGCATCAGAACGGAATCCTGAACCAGCGCAACCTGGAAATGGAGCTGTCGCAGGACAACACCAACATCTCGGTGCCTTTCTCTCTGTCGTCGAAGGGCTATGGTCTGCTCTGGAACAACGGTTCTGTTACACGCTGGAACAACCGATTTCAGCCCGAGCTCCACATTGAGTCCGCAGTGGCCTCTGCCGTCGACTATTACTTCATCTATGGACCGAATTTCGACCGCATCATCGGAGATTACCGCACGCTGACCGGGGCTGCGCCGCTTTTTCCTCGCTGGGCTTATGGCTTCTGGCAATCGAAACTGGCCTACGCCAGCCAGGCGGAGATTGAGGACATCGCCGCGCGCTACCGGGCCCTCGGTTTGCCGCTCGATGCCATCGTTCTCGATGCGGGATGGGAAAGCGTTTTCGGCTCCCGTGTTTTTACCCCGCGGTTTCCTGATCCGCGAGCGATGATGGAGACCCTGCACAGCGAGCACGTGCACCTGATGGCTTCCATCTGGCCTACATTCCAGCCGGGCAGCGCCAACTTTGATGCCATGCAGAAACATGGCTTCTTCGTTACCGGCGGAGTCGATCGTATTCCGGCGTACTATCCCGGCACCCAGCTCTACGACGCCTTCAACCCTGCGGCCCGCCAGCTTTACTGGGAGCAGGTCAAAGACTCACTCTACGACATAGGCGTCGATGCGTTCTGGATGGACTCCACCGAGCCCAGCGACATGTACGGGGAAGAGCACGGGCCAATGCTCGCCGGTGCGACGACGGCGCTCGGCAACGGGTCAAAATACGCGAATGTCTATCCACTCATGACGACGGCCGCGATCTACGACGGACAGCGAGCCACGACAAATCAGCAGAGGGTATTTACGCTCACGCGCTCGGCGTTCCTGGGGATGCAACGCAACGCGGCGGCGGCGTGGTCGGGCGACATTGCCACAAATTTCGATACGCTGCGTCGCGAGATCCCCGCAGGACTGAATTACTCTCTCTCCGGCTTTCCTTACTGGACGACGGACATTGGCGGATTCCTGGGCGGCGACACCAGCAATCCCGCCTATCGCGAGTTATTCGTGCGCTGGTTCCAGTACGGCTCTTTCTGTCCCATTTTCCGTGTGCACGGCACGCGCACCAACAATGAGAACGAGCTGTGGTCCGACGGCCCGCAAGCGCAGTCGATCCTGGCCCTCTACGACCATCTCCGCTACCGGCTTTTCCCCTACATTTACACCCTGGCTGCCCGGACCACCTTTGAGGGTTATACGCCAATGCGCGCGCTGGCCTTCGATTTCCGCACTGATGGCGCCGCTCTCAGCATCAGCAACGAGTTTATGCTCGGCCCGTCGCTGCTGGCTGCGCCTGTGACGAAAGCCGGGGCTGAGTCGCGCGATGTGTATCTGCCGGGGGGAGTCGACTGGTACGATTTTTGGACGGGAGAGTGTACGAAGGGAGGGCAGACGATTTCGCGCGCCACTCCGCTGGCGGTGATGCCCGTTTATGTGCGCGCGGGCAGCATCGTACCGATGGGCCCCGAACTCGAATACTCGAGCCAGAAGCCTGCGGACCCAATCGATCTGCGAATCTATCCAGGCAGCGACGGCAGTTTTCGCCTCTATGAGGATGACGGCACAACCTACGACTACGAGAAAGGTGCGTACGCGTGGATTCCGATGGAGTGGAACGACGCTGCGCGAATGCTGACAATCGGCGAGCGCCAGGGCCACTTTGCGGGAATGCTGACTGCGCGCGTATTTCAAGTGGTGCTGGTGAGTCCAGGCCATGGAGTCGGCGAAGGCCCGGCGACCGGAAAAACGGTGTTGTACTCGGGTGCGGTCCTCCGTCTTCGATTTCCGCCCAAAAAGCCGACTGGAGTGAAACGACCTTCTGTAGCTGTAGTCGCACAAAAGACGCGCTAAGCGATCTGCCGATTGCGAAGCATGGTCCGGAAATCGGAAACGCTGCATGCTCCTTCACTTCGCCTCAACCAGGGCGAGGTGCCGTACCGAGGGTTGACGGGATCACTCCCGACCGCGTATCTCTGGTTCTTCCGTCGCAAAGCATCCTATTCGCATTCTCCGGCTTCAGGAGTTTATTCGTGCTTATCTGCCCCGGTATTTTTCCCTGCGTCCCTGAAAGGCGGCAGACGCTCGCCGGTCCAACCCTGCGAATCGGCCGAAGCGGAGGAATTGGCGCAGCCATCCTGCGGCTTGTCGCACCGCTCGCTGTGGTTTGTCTGGTGTTCTTCAGTTTGAAGGCGGCGCCACAGGCCCGCGCGCAGGAGACACACCCCGGGAGCCTGCAGGCGCCGCATCCATGGGACCAGAATCCTGACGGTATGCACATCTACATTTGGGCTGGTTTGAAATCCCATTTTGCCGGGCAGCATGATTACCCGCAATTCCTGGCGGACTGGAGCAAGATCCTCACCGAGCATGGCGCCGTTGTGGATGGCGCCCTCCACGGACCGCGGGCCGCGGATCTGGTTCACACGGATGTAGTCATTCTCTACAAAGGCGATGCCGGCTATCTCAGCGACGAGGAGAAGTCCGCACTCGAGGCTTACGTCCTCCGAGGGGGCGGCCTGGTGAGTCTGCACGACTCGCTCTGCGGGCCGGATCCGGCCTACTTCGCCACTCTGACGGGCGGAGCGAAGAAGCACGGAGAAGTGAACTACACGCTGGGGGCGCCCATCTCCTACACCGTTGTTGATCCGGCCGATCCTATTATGAAGGGAATGACGAACATCACGATTTGGGACGAAGCATTCTTCTCAATGACGTGGGCCCATAACCCGGGCATTCATGTGCTGGCCACGACCGTTATCCCGGGGACTCCGAGCGCGGGGACGCATAGGGGTGAGGTCGTTCCGCAAATCTGGACTTATGAGCACACGCTGCCGGGCGGCCAACCCGCGCGGGCTTTTGTCTGGATGCAGGGCCATGAGTACGCGAATTTCGCGAATTACCAGATTCAGCAAATGCTGCTGCGCGGGATTGCGTGGGCTGCGAAGAAGCCGGTCGACGAGCTGGCGGATTACGTGCCGCCCACTCCACCGCGTACCGAAGCGGCTGCGCCAGGCAGATAGCTCGCTTGCGTCGATCAGAATTCGGCCGCTATCGGGCCGTCCAGCCGCCGTCGATCAGAATGTCAGTTCCGGTGATGAAGCCCGCCGCTTCCGAGCACAGGTAACAGGCCAGCGAGCCGACCTCCTCCACCTTGCCCCAGCGTCCCACCGGTACGCCGGCGAGGAATTGCGCGTTCAGTTCAGGATTATTCATCAGAGGAGTATTCATTTCAGTTCCGAAGGGGCCGGGACTGAGGGCATTCACGGTAACGCCTTCCTCTGCAAGTTCCAGAGCCAGTGAGCGGGTAAGGCCGAGGATCGCGGCCTTTGCCGAGGAATAGGCCGTGCGGCCTGGAAGCGACACATGGCTCATGATCGATGCCATGTTCAGCACGCGCCCATAGCCTGTGCCCTTCATGCCCGGCACAAAGGCCCGGCACATGAGAAAAGTCGAGATCAGGCTCGTGTCGAGAACACTGCGGAACTCTTCGAGCGCGAAATCCACCAGGTTTTTGCGAACGTTGATCCCCGCGTTATTGATGAGAATCTGCGGCGATCCGAACCCATCCTGGATGGCGCGGGCAATGCCGGCTACCTCATCCTCCCTGGTCACGTCGGCAGCAAAAGCGGCAGCAGTTCCGCCTTTCGCAGCGATGGAATCCCGCACCGCTTCCAAGCGTTTTGCATCGCGCGCCACCAGGGCAATCGCCGCTCCTGCCTCGGCAAGCGCCATCGCCATGGCCTCACCCAAACCGCGGCTTCCGCCGGTGATTACGGCTGTCCGGCCCGTCAGATCGATCTTCATCGGTTCGCCTCCTTCTTCCATCCGGCCTTACACGGACAGACCCTCCGCGTTCATTTTAGGTTGCTGCTCGATTTCCCGGTCGCATGCGCGTCCGGAAGCGGCAGGCTCCAGGCATAGAGGCTGTCGCCTGCTCCGAAAACGATGAATTGCCTTCCGCCGACCAGGTACGTAATGATTCCCCCGGATTCCGGGGCAGCGAGCTCGCGATGCCCTAGGATCTGTCCCTTGTCGGCGGAGTAGAAGATCAGATTTCCCTGGTCGTCGCCGGTGATCGCCAGATTGCTTGCCGTGGTCAGGATGCTTGGGCCGACCGTGGTCGGCGCGTCATTCAGGTTGGGATAGACGTGCTGCCAGACCGTTTTGCCAGTGAGCGGATCGATTGCCTGCAGGATGCGCCGCAAACGCCCGATCCCGGTGCCAGTGCCGCCATAGCCTGAAGGTTGAGCGCTGTCGTCGGTGAGATAATAGACGGCCTTGCCTTCTACCGAGTTGACATAAAGCCATCCGGTCCTCGGATTGTAAGCGGGAGCCTCCCAGTTCGTCGCATTCACGATGTTGATGGAGCCACCGACCGATGGGTCCTTGTCCGGGATGGGAATCGGTTCACCCCGCGGCGAAAGCCCGGAGGAATAATCAAGAGGAACATACGGTTTGACGACAAGATATTTCCCGGTCACTCGGTCGAGCGCGACAAAGAAGCCGTTTCTCGCCGCCTGCACGAGTAGCTTTCGCGGTTTGCCATCCACGGTCGCATCGACCAGCACAGGAGCTGTTGTGTTATCGAAGTCGTGCGTGTCGTGCGGCGAAACCTGAAAATACCATTGTAGCTTTCCCGTGTCCACATCGAGCGCAACGATCGATTCGGTCCACAGGTTTGCTCCGGGACGCCCTTGCCCGGCAAAAACAGGGTTCGTGTTGCCGGTGGGCCAGTACAGGAGATTCAGTTCAGGATCGTACGTTCCTGGCATCCATGTCATTCCGCCGCCGTGGTCTGAGGCTGCCTCATTTGGCCAGGTCTTGAGCGCGGGATCGCCCTTACGCGGAGTCGACCACCAGGTCCACTGTAAGTTGCCGGTTTCCGGATCAAAAGAATCCAGAAAGCCCGGCATATCCATCGCATCGCCGCCGATACCCACGATGACATGGTTCTTAACGACCAACGGAGCCGATGTCGAGAAGTATTGTTCGCGTTCATCCGCGTAATGCCTGCGCCATAACTCCCGACCGGTATCGGCATCGAGAGCGATCAGCCAGTTATCGGGGGTCTGAAAATAAACGGTCGTTTTCCATATACCGACGCCGCGCTGGCCGATCAGATGGCCTCCGTGGTCTTCCCAGTCGTAGTGCCAAAGCTCCTTTCCGGTGCGTGCGTCGAGGGCCCACAGATGATCGGGAATCGTGATGTAGAGCACTCCGCCGACCAGCAGAGGCGTGCACTTGATCACCGGGACGGGCGCGCCGCGCTGCGCTCCCACGCTGGTGATTCGGTACATCCATTGCAGCGCGAGCTGATTCAGATTGCCGGGGCCAATCTGGGTCAGCGTGCTGTATCGGCGTCCGCTGTAATCGCCGTTGAACGTAGGCCAGGCGGTGACCGGGGGCTTGCCAATGTTGCCCGGATCGAGCGAGACCTGTGGGGTGCCAGGCGCGGCTGCTGCGAGCGCGGCCGTTGCAAGGGCTGCGCTCATGGCGCGAAGCAGCGTCACCGTAGCGTCTCCAGCCACGCCGTGACGTCCTGCATCGCGCCGTTCGTCAAGGTCATGATCATCGTCTGATGCGCCGCGAGGGGATCATGCATTTCTACCTGCACCCCGGGAGTCCGGTCCATCGAATGGGCAGCGCCCTCGCGATCCACCAGCACGATGCGAAAATCGCTTACCTGCGTCACACGTCCTGTGATTGTTTCGCCGTTCGGCAACCTGACATTCGCAGTGATCGCCAGCGCGGGATCGCCGGAGCGCGTCGGCCAAATCCATTCGCGCTGCAGTTGGTCCGGCGAGCGAAACCGGCTGGCGATATGCGCGAAGCTCTCCATGCTGTGGCAGGATGTGCAGTGCGCCGCCGCATACGCCTGCCCGCGGCTTGCATTCCCAACAAGAATGTTCAGCACGTGATACGCGCCGCGATTAGCGACTTCCTCAACCTGCAGGTGAAGAAACTCAGCGATATTTCTCAGCTGGTCGTCGGAAACGGTGGCGAATGCCGGCATGCCCTTATCCGGACGGCCTTTCTTCAGGAAGGGCGCCAGTTCCTCGCCGTGGATATCGTCCAGCACCGCGTCTGAAGTGATCAGGCTGGGAGCCGTTGCGCCACGGCCCCGGGGCCCGTGGCAAAAGGCGCAGCTCCGCTCGTAGAGAGGCTCCCCCAACGCCGCCGCCGCCTTGTCCGGTGGAGGCCCCAGCCCGAGAAAGGCGCGGGTAGCGGCGGCCCGCTGCTGTGGAGTCATGGCCGAATACGGCTCTTTCTGCTGCGCATTCGGCTCGCTTGCCGCGTCCTGACCAGCCGCGAGGCCGCTGGAAACCAGCAATCCTGCAACGACCAGAATGTGTACGGCCCGGCCCGTCATCCCCGATCTCTCCCGGCTGCGTTATGGACGAACGATGCGGAGAACACGAAACTCGCTCACCTGCGCGTCACACCACTCTACTGGATCGAGATCATGCCTGGCATGTTGTTGCCGAGCGACAGTAAGAGTTCCACCAGCACTCAACCGTGGAGGCGACAAGCGCAGCCGGCGCGCCCCCCCAAAAAGCGAAAAGGTGCAGTGCTCCTTTGGAAGCCATTGGGAGATTGCCGGAGCGGGTACAATTCGGGCTGCGCAAGTTCGCCGGTTTGGTGCTCGTTGAAATCTTCTGCGATCCGGTCTTCGACGGCGCCTGCTCGACGGCTCACTGCTGCATAGACGGAAACGCGATCGAACAAAAGATCGCTCAGGTCCGATGATCTTAGTGCGCATGATTCCGCTGGCGGTTCACTTCCTTCGCCGATTCAGCAATTCCTTCGTCCTTTTGGTTGGCGGACTGCTGATCTTCGCCGCGCCGGAACTGCCACCAGCACAAACTGCCGGCCTTTCCGGCCAGTCACCTCCGCCGGCGTACAATCTTTTGCCGCCGGGCCAGGGCCGCGCGCTGACGATTCGCGTTTGCTCGCGGTGCCATTCACCGGAGATATCTGCCGCGAAGCGCCTGACACCGCAGGGCTGGTACAACCTCGTGCAGGTAATGTCGGCCCGCGGCGCCGTAGCCGCCGACAACGAATTCGACGAGATTGCGGCGTATCTTGCTAACTCCTTTCCCTCTATCTCCGGCTCAGGCGGTCCCGTGCCGGCCGAGGACGCTGCAATGCCTGCGCAGAGTCAGCCCGCAGCCGCAGCGACTTTTGAAAACTCTGTTGCTGAAACCGGATCCATGGATCGAGAGGGGAACTGGCCCATGGTAGGCGACGATCCGGCAGGAATGCGCTACTCCACACTCGATCAAATTACGCCGGCGAACGTAAGCCGGCTGCGGATCGCGTGGACTTACCATATGAAACCGCCGGAAGTTGCCAATCCCTCTCCCGCGAACTCCGGGTTCAGCTTCACCCGATACCACATGTCGGAAGATCAGCCTCTGGTGATCGGACCGACGATGTATGTGGCCACTCCCTATAGCGAGATTGTGGCTCTGGATTCGGCGACCGGTAAGCGAATCTGGATCTTCCGGATGCCTGGCGGCGATCAGTGCTCCCTGCGCGGCGTTGCCTACTGGCCGGGAGATGCGGATCATCAGCCAGCCATCATCTTCGGCACGCGAGGCGGGCGGCTTTACTCGATCAATGCCACCACAGGACGGCTTAACACCCGCTTCGGCGAGCACGGTACGGTCAATCTGAAAACTCCGGACGTAATGACGACAGGCATAGATGAGCCCTACATTCTGCCCTCACCGCCTGTGATCTATAAGGACCTCATCATTACCGGGGCCGGCACAGGGGAAGGCCCCGGAGGCCTGAATGGCGGCGTGGGCCCGGCGGGCGATACGCGTGCGTGGGATGCGCGCACCGGCAAGCTGGTGTGGACGTTTCACTCGGTGTCCCGGCCCGGCGAAGAAGGGCATGATACCTGGGCCGGAGACAGCTGGAAGAACCGCTCGGGTGTCAACGTCTGGGGCTATATGACGGTGGATGCGGCGCGTGGCGTCGTCTACATGCCATTTGGCGCGCCCAATAACGACAGAGTGGGAGTCGATCGCCCGGGAAAGAATCTCTTTGGAACCTCAGTGGTTGCAGCGGATGCCGCAACGGGCAGGCTGCTGTGGTATTTCCAGATCGTTCATCACGACATCTGGGATTATGACGCCGAGGCGCCGCCCATGCTCGTGAACGTGAAGCATGATGGCCAAACTATCCCTGCGGTTGTCGTAGTGAATAAGACGGGGCTCATGTTCATTCTGAACCGTGTAACCGGAGAGCCGATCTACGGCGTCACGGAACGTCCGGTACCGGCGAGCAACGTTCCGGGTGAACAAGCCTGGCCGACGCAGCCATTCCCGAACTTACCCCCGCCGCTTGCTGAAGATACTATTAGTGCCAACGACCTTTACAACGAGACGCCCGGGCACAGAGAATTCTGCAAGAAATATGTCCACGACAATAACATGCTGTTGAGCAGCGTCCCTTATACTCCGCCGCAGCTCAATCGCTACACAGTAACTCTGCCCGGGACGCAGGGTGGAATCAATTATTATGGCGGAGCCTTCGATCCAAACAGCGGGCTCTACGTTGTCAACGTGAATAACCTCGGACAGCCGATGCGAATCGTTCGCAATCCCGACGGGAGTTACCAAAACTCCGGACCGTTGGCCGGAGCGACGCGATTCTGGGACTCGAGCAACCACTTGCCGTGTACCCCATTGCCCTGGGGGCAGCTGGTTGCGGTGAACGTCAATACCGGGCAAATCGCATGGCGGTCGACGCTGGGCGTCACGGACATTCTGCCTGAAGGGAAACAGAACACGGGGCGTCCGGGACTGGGCGGCCCCATCGTCACTGGGGGCGGGCTGACCTTCATTGGCGCGACGGACGATGCACGCTTCCGCGCATTCGACACGAAATCGGGCAGGGAGATCTGGACCGTGAAACTTCCAGCCGCCGCGGAAGCCACGCCCATCACTTACACCGACGAACATGGCAAGCAGTATGTCGCAGTGGTCGCCACCGGCGGCGGGCTGATCGGTGCACCCCTTCTCAGCGATTCTGTCATTGCCTGGACGCTGCCGTAGTCATCGACGTTACACCGGCCGCCGCAGATGGAGCAGATCGGCACAGTTGCTCCTTTATCCTGCTCCGGTGCCGGTTTCGATCATGCGGTACCGAATTTCTGCTGGACGGGGAGAGGTGTGGGTTCAGTGGTTTCAGGGGATCGGTGTGGTGCGGGTACAATCTCGGCAGCATCTGGACATATTCCGATGAGCGGCGCGAGAAATGCCCGGCTTCCGGCAGCCCTGTGCGGAATGATGCTCTGCGTCCCGGTCTTTGCTGCTCCCCTGCAGCAGCCCCCCGAGTCGCAGGCCATGCGCCAGGTGCGCGAGGCCATCAGTCTTGCCGAGCATAACGATTCCGCCGGAGCCATGGCAATCGCCGATCGGCTCCTTGCGCAAAACCATCAGTTCGCGCCTGCGCTCAAGCTGAAAGCGATGCTGCTCGAAGATGCAGGCCGGACCGCCGAGGCGGCGACTCTGTTTGACGAGGCGCTGAAGGATGCGCCCAACGATCCTGATTTGCTGCTGAAGTCCGGCATGTACCAGCTGGCTGCCGGGCACCGCGACCAGGCGATTCGTCTTCTCGAGCATTGTGTGCGTGTCGCGCCGAAAGACGGGGACGCGCAGTTCTATCTGGCTCAGGCGTACCACCTGAATGGCGAGACGGACCTTGCGCTGCGCGCCATCCGCGAGAGCGCCCAACTTGAACCGGGGAACGGGGACATCCTTCAGAAATGCGGTGAGTACCTCCTGAGCGGGGGAAAGTATCCTGAGTCTTTGGATTACCTAACCCGCGCGCAGAAAGCCGACGCCACGCTGCCCGGCATCGACTACGATGTGGGCGCGGCCCGCTACAAGCTGATGGACCTCGCCGGAGCCGAGAATAGTCTGGCTCACGCCGTCGAGGCGCAGCCGAACGACTTCAACGCCCTGGATCTGCTGGCCACAGTTCAAATCCACCTCGCAGAGTGGCAGGAAGCCAGTGCCCTGCTGCGCCGTGCACTCGCGATTCGACCGGACGACGCCAATGCGCTGCTCGGGCTGGGCCATTGCGAAGTGGAACTGAAAGAGTACGAAGCGGCGCTCGATACCCTGCGCCGCGCGCTGCACGCTGATCCCACCCAACTCCAGGCGCATTTCTTTTTGTCGCGCGCGTATGCCGCACTGGGGCAGTCCGACGAGGCGCAGCATGAAGCCGTTCTGCATCAGCTGATGATGCAGCGGTTCACCTTTATGCCATTCGAGGCGAAGCAGGTGGACGAAAACGCCATCGTTTCCCAGGCGCGCGCGCTGGTGCAACAACACAAAGAAGACGAGGCGCTCGAGGTCTATCAGCGGCATGTCAGCGGAAGCTATGTGATGCCCGGCGATGCCTGGGTTTTTGTCGGGAAGCTCTATCTCTCGCTCGGCGATCGCAGCAATGGATTGCGCTGCTTGCAGCATGCTCTCACCCTCGATCCGCATGTGCGCGGCGCGTACACCTACGAGGGCATCGTCGCGCTGAAGGACGGCGACCTGAGGACGGCCGAAGCCGATTTCGAGGCTGAGCTCAAGCACGACCCCAACGACCAGCAGGCAATTGCGGAGATGGGCGAGGTGCGCTACCGGCAGAGTCGATGGGCCGAGGCTGCGCAGCTTCTGAGCGAGTCAAAAACAATGGCGCCTCAGCTTCTCTACATGCTCTGCGACAGCGACTTTCGCCTCGGGGACACCGGCAACGCCGACCTGACCGCCGAGTTGACCGAGGCCTGGGGAAGAAGCGATGCGGGGTTGATGCAGAGTCTGCTGACTCTGCTCCGGAACAATGGTCAGACGCAACTCGCGGATCGCCTGGAGCAGGATAGAACGCCGTGATCCCGGCTTCTCAGGACGCGCTTTCTGTCACCCTCAGCACCTGATCGGCCTTCACGTTCTTCAGCACTTGCCGAATCCCGCTGGGCCACCGGAGCTCGATTTCCTCGATCACCGCCGCATCTCCCAGCCCAAAATGCACGCGCTTGTCGCTCGAGGAGTTGTAACCGACCGCGGTGGTTGCGTGGTTATGCTGCATCCCTCGCGCTGTCGTTATCTTTACCTTCGTTCCTAACCCGTCGCGGTTCGATTGCACGCCGACTAAATGCAGGATGATCCAGTGCGCGTTGTTCTCCGTCTGGTTCATCAGGATTTGCGGGGTTCCATTCAACACAGTCACGACTGCATCGATCCTGCCGTCGTTGTTGAGGTCGCCAAACGCAGCGCCGCGATGCGCTCCCGGCGCGAGGAAGCTCGCTCCCGCCGTGGCGCTCACGTCCTCGAAAGTCATGTTGCCGCGATTGCGGAATAATCCGTTCGGCAAGCCGTACGGCCGGTGCGCGACAGCCGGCGCATTGTCCAGGATATCTGCATTGGCAGTAAACAGGTCCTTGCAACCGTCGTTGTCGAAGTCGTAGAGGCCCGTGCCCCACGCAGTCAGGCGGCTCGTCTTCGCGGTCAGGCCCGCTGCGCTGCTGACGTCCTGGAATTGTCCTCCGCCGAGATTTCTGTAGATGGGAAAGCCCTCGCCGAACATGGTGGTTTGGAAAATGTCAGGCTTGCCGTCATTGTCGAGATCGCGGAAATCCGTTCCCATTCCCGCGACAGCGTTCCCGAACCCGTTGTACGCCACGCCCGCTTCCACGCCCGCTTCGCTGAATGTCCCCTTCCCGTTGTTGTGCAGGAGGTAGTTCTGGAAAGTGTCGTTGGAGATGAAGACGTCCATGTGTCCGTCATCGTCGTAATCGGCAAACGAAACCCCCATGCCCTTTCCCACGAACTGCGCGATGTGCGACTCCTCTGACACATCGGTAAAGGTGCCGTCGCCGTTATTGCGATAGAGGATGTTGGGCGTGCCGAGAAACTCCACCGGCGAGCAGTATGTGGGATTGCCCTCCGTCGCACAGTGGATTGCCGTCGCGATGTCGTAATTCAGGTAGTTGATCACCAGCAGGTCGAGCAGGCCGTCGTTGTTGTAGTCGAACCAGCCCGCCGTGACTGCCCAGGCCTTCCCCAGCTTCGGCACCATCCCGGTTACGCCAGCGTGTGCCGTCACATCGGTAAACGTGCCGTTGCCGTTGTTGTGCAAAAGCTGGTTGTCATTCACCCCGCTGACGTACAGGTCCGCGAACCCATCGTTGTCGTAGTCGGCGGCAGCCACTCCCATTGAATAGCCGAGCCCCTTGACTCCGGCGCGCTCCGTCACGTCGCTAAACGTGCCGTCGCCATTGTTGCGGAAGAGTCGGTTGCTATAAGCGGGGCTGCTCTTCTCCAGAGAGGGTATCGCTGCTCCGTTGGTAAAAAAGATATCCAGCATGCCATCGTTGTTGTAATCGAAGAGCGCAACACCACCAGCCATCGTCTCGATGGTGTAGCGCTGTGGGCTGATGCTGTTGCGGAGCGTAAACGCGATGCGCGACGCGCCCAAACGATCTTCGAACAGGATCGGCGGCTGCTCGGCAGCGCGGGGACGAACCGGCCTGCCGGCTGGATTCAGCTGGCCCAGCGAAAACGTCGCGGCCAGAGATCCCGGACCGCCGGCGAGTGAAGCGGCTGCAGCCGCGGCCTGGCGAACGAAAACACGTCGGTCCATGGTTCCGTGGATCGGTTCCTTCCGGTTGGTGTCATCCTGACGTGGGTCAGGAAGGCAAGATTTTCCATTATCTCCCGGCAAGCAGGGACGGCTGCCGAAAATTTCCAAATGGATCTCGCGGTTCGATCCGCTGGCGGCGGCGAAGAGATGCTGCGATGCGGCCGCAGCAGCCGGAGGTACGACAGAGTCTCGAGTGGTACGCTTTGCATCCGGCATCCCAATGGAAATCTTACGACAAAGGTACAGGTCGCAGCGGAAGGGTTGCCGCATCGCATGATCTCGGCCGACCGCGTCAGGCCGGCCGCCCCGGCGACTTCTCGACGCGAACCGCGCTGGGCTAAATCGAGACCGGCACGATCGTCCCCGGCAACGAGGTTCATGCCCCTCGGGACACGCACCGCGAGCAGAATGGCCCTCATCTGCCGGCGATTGTTCAGGAAGACGCCGGGTGCCTGGCCATGGGAAAACGTGGCGCGATACTCGTTTCCAGGTACTTATCCGCCCGAATCTGCGCCAGTCGCTCTCGACCAGCACTCTGCTGTGTTTGCAACGGCAGAACGTTGACAAGAGCAGACTTGAACCGAGACTTGCTCACGCTATCGCGCAGATTACGTCCAAAGACGGAACAAAAAACAGAACGAACCATGAAGCGTTTGTAATCTTCTCGCAAGCTGCCGGGCCAGAGCGCAGGAGTACCCTTAAGGCGAGATTCCATAACATGAAGATTTCCGAGGCTGCGGGTCACCGCACCTACGCTGCGCATGTCAATCCACAATGGGTCCGGCTCCTGAATCTGCTGGAAATGGACGCAGAGTACACGGAATGCCGCGGAGAAGAGTTACACACTGCGGATGGCCGAACGATCCTCGATTTTCTTTCGGGGTACTGCGTCTACAACGCGGGCCACAACCATCCTCACATCGTGGCGGAGCTCGAGGGCGAACTGGAGCGCAGGGGGCCATCGATGCTGCAGAGCCATGTGGCCGCAACAGCCGGCGAACTGGCAGAGCAGCTGTGTGAGCGGGCCGGAGGCCAGCTCAACAAGGCTTACTTCTGCAGCTCAGGCAGTGAGGGCGTGGAAACAGCGATCAAGTTCGCTCGGGCGACGACGGGCCGAGACGGGCTGGTGGCCGCGCGCGGGGCTTTTCACGGACTGACCTGCGGAGCGCTGGCGCTCATGGATCACGCATTCTGGTCGGAAGGGTTCGGGCCTCTGATTCCCGGCGTGGAGTTCGTTCCCTTTGGAGACCTGGCGGCGCTGGAACGAACGCTGAAAGGGAAACAGCATGCGGCACTCATCCTGGAGCCAATTCAGGGTGAGGGCGGCATTGTTTTGCCCGACAGCGACTATTTGCGCGGAGCCCAGGAGCTTTGCCGGCGCTACTCGACGCTGCTGGTTATGGACGAAGTGCAGACCGGCTTCGGCCGAACCGGACGCTTTCTGGCGAGCCACCACTACGGGATCGATCCCGACATGGTGATCCTCGCGAAAGCGCTGAGCGGAGGCTTAATTCCAAGCGGCGCGGTGCTGATGACAGACGCGGTCTACGAGTCCGTGTACAGCTCGCTGCGGCGGGCGATCGTCCACACATCGATGTACAGCGAGAACAGTCTCGCGATGCGCGCAGGCCTCGCCATGCTGGAGGTGCTGGATGCCGAAGGGCTGGCCGAACGTGCGCTGATGGATGGAGAAGTATTCCGGCAGCAACTCCGCGAACGAATTGGTGGCTACGAGATGGTGGCCCAGGTGCGCGGGCTGGGATTCTTTACGGGCATCGTCTTTCAGGCCCCGCGATCGCTGGGTCTGCGGCTCTCGTTTCAGTCGTTCCAGCGCATCCACGCGGCCCTGTTCGGGCAAATGCTGGTCATGCGCCTGTTTCGCGATCACGGCATTCTGACGCAGATGTGCGGCAACGACTTTCTGGTCCTGAAGGCGGCGCCTCCTCTGAACGCGTCCCAGGCGAGTCTGGATCGATTTATCGATGCGCTGGACCAGGTCCTGGAACTGGTGCACTCGTCCGCGAGATTCTGGCAGGACGCGCTGGTGCTCGCGTCGCGGGCGGTACGCATCTGAAAGAGGGCCAATGCGCTTGCTGGTGGTGGAAGACGACACGACGATTCGCGAGTTTCTCACGCGCGCGCTCTCGGAATCGGGCTTTCTGGTCGATGCGTACGCACGGGCCAGCCAGGCCGAGAAGGCGGCTCTGGAAGGGGTTCACGATGCTCTGGTTGTGGATCTGACACTCCCCGATGTGGACGGGCTGGAGTTGATCGAACGGCTGCGTTCGCAGGGGGTGATAGCTCCTGTTTTGATTCTGTCGGCGCGGCGCTCGGTGGACGAGCGCGTTCTGGGGCTGGAACGCGGCGGCGACGATTACATGACGAAGCCGTTCGCGGTCGCAGAGTTGCTGGCGCGCCTGCGCGCACTGCTGCGGCGAAGCTCGCCCGGACAATCGGAGACAACGAAGCTGCGGGCCGGAGATCTAGAGATCGACCTGGTTCGGCGGGAAGCACGGCGGGGCGGCACGGAGCTACAGCTGACGCAGCAGGAATTCTCTCTGCTGGAGTATCTGTGCCGCAACGCAGGACGCGTGGTAACGCGGGCGATGGTGCTGGACCACGTGTGGAAGATGAGGATCGACACGTCGACGAATGTGGTGGATGTTCACATTCACCGGCTGAGGAACAAAGTGGATCGCGAAAGCGATCGGCCGATGATCCGGACGATTCGCGGCGTTGGTTATCTGCTGCAACCCTGACGAAAGATGCTTTCAAGAGTCGGCAGTTCGTTTTACAGGACCGCGGCGTGGCGTCTTTCGCTGCGCAGCACGGTTGTGTTCGCTGCCGGCAGCGCGGCAGTCTTTGCCGTGATGTACCTGATGGTGGCGCGGACGGTGCGCGAACGCAGCGATTCCTGGCTCATGGGCGAGAGCGAAACGCTGAAGCAGGTCGCCGTCAACACGCCGCGCGATGCGCTATACGATCGCATCGTGGAGGAAGTGGCGGAGCTGGCCTCACAGGAAGTTTCCTACGACGGAAGCGGTGGCCATCTGGCCGGCAATACGGTGTTCTTTGCTGAAACGGGCGACCCGTCGCATCCGCCCGTGTGGGTGGGGCCGTTAGACCGGAACAAGTTCCTGAACGCGCTGAGCACGATGCGTACCGAGAAGGGCGCGCCAACCTCCCTGCAGATCAGCGGGTGGAGTGCGCCGTTCCGCGTTGTCACCGTCGAGATGCATCCGGGAAACGGCCGCATCTACCTGGGCCTGCTCGATTCCACTGGCGCCTACATGCTGCGGCAGTTGCTGCTGCGATTCTTTCTCGGCTGGGTGATCATGGTGGCGTTCGGCTTTGTCACTGCGCTGCTCGGGCTGCGGCGCATGCTGAAGCGCGTCGATGCCATCACCGGGACGGCGGCGAGAATCCGGCCCGATGACCTGGGCACGAGGGTTCCGGTGGGCAAGCAGCAGGACGAAGTGGCACGTCTGGCGCGGACATTCAACAATATGCTCGACCGCATCTCGTCGTCAGTGAATCAGCTTCGTACCCTGACGGATTCGGTTGCGCACGATCTCAAGAGCCCCATCACTTCCGTTCGGGGCAGCCTGGAAATCGCACTTTCGCTCAAGGATCGGGAGCAGTCGTCAGAACTCGTGGCGCAGGCAATCGAGCACCTGGACCGGCTGTCGGACGTGATCACGACATCACTCGATCTGGCGGAGGCGGACGGCGGGGCTCTCCGTTTGCGGCGCGAATCGGTGGATTTGAACGAATTGGTGATCCGTGTGGTGGAGTTGTATGCACCGGCATTCGCCGACCGGCGCCAGTTGCTGAAGCTCGCGACTCGGAGTAAAGCGCGCGTGGCCGCGGACCTTTCGTTATGCACGAGGATGCTCTCGAATCTGATGGAGAATGAACTACGCTACGCTGGCGATGGAGCGACAGTTTCGGTTGCGGTCGCGGTCAGCGAAGGTGCAGTGTGCGTCACAGTAGAAGACAACGGGCCCGGTTTCGCAGCTGAGTTGCTGCCGCGTGTGTTCCAGAGGTTCGTGAAAGGCGGCCGGTCGGAAGGGCACGGACTGGGGCTCGCGTTTGTGAGCGCTGTGGCAGTAGTTCACGGGGGACGCGCACATGCCGGCAACTGCGCCGAGGGCGGCGCTCGCATCGTAGTGGAGCTTCCGCTCGCGAGCGACAGAGAAAAGGAAATGCCGCCGGTGGCCAGCGATCTGCTTCCGTCCGCCTGAGAAGGCTTTCAGGCGCGCTACCGAGGGGTGCCAGACAAACATGAACGAAACGTCACATCAGCTTAAGCACGGAACCCCGTGCTTCTGCGTCTAAGAACTTGTACTGATAATCATGCACATTCTATCGACGACAGCAGCCTATCCACAGCATTACTACACCCAGCACGACGTGATCGAAGCATTGCTGCCCTACTGGGGGAGCGACGCGAGTATCGGCGGTGTTTTCGCCCGGTTGCACAAGCGCACGGGTGTTGAGGGACGCTATTTCGCCCGCCCGCTCGAAGAATATGCAGGGCTCAACACCTGGGGCAAAACCAACAACGTGTGGATCGAGGTGGCCGAGGAACTGGGTGAGCGGGCCATTGACTGCGCACTCAGGCAGGCAGCGCTGAAGCGGGAGCAGATCGGAGCGATCTTCTTCGTCAGCGTCACCGGCGTGGCCAGCCCGTCGATCGATGCGCGGCTGGTGAATCGGATGCGATTGTCGCCGAAGATCCGGAGGAATCCGATCTTCGGACTGGGCTGCGTGGCCGGCGCGGCTGGCCTGGCGCGAGCGGCGGATTATGTGCGTGCGTATCCAGATCAGGTCGCGGTGCTGCTCTCCGTGGAACTCTGCTCGCTCACCTGGCAACGCAACGACGTATCGATCGCCAACCTGATCGCGACAGGGCTCTTCGGAGATGGTGCGGCTGCGGTTTTGGTGGCGGGCGATCAGGTGCCGCGCCGCGGGCCGCGCATTGTAGCCAGCGACTGCGTCTTCTTTCCGGACACTGAAGACGTGATGGGATGGGACATCTCGGAAAATGGATTTCGAATCGTCCTGTCGCCCGAGGTTCCCAGAGTGGTGCGCGAGAATTTGGGG
>JBARMS010000256.1:0-58446 GCA_049802575.1 Acidobacteriaceae bacterium
GGGTGACGACCCTCAACTTCGAGGCCGGATATATGCACGCAGTCTTTCCTCAACGCCAGAACTGAAAAATCCGTGCAGCAAGGGCCGGGTCCATATATGCACCCTGTACCCTATAGCTATGCCCCTGCTGCGATCGATCAAGATCACGCTCGAGATGATCAAGTGGGAGCACTCGATCTTCGCCCTGCCCTTTGCGCTGACCGGCGCGATGCTGGCCGCGCATGGCCGCCCGCGGCTGGTTCCGCTGCTTTGGATTGTGGTCTGCATGATCGCCGCTCGCTCGGCGGCGATGGCGTTCAATCGCTGGGCCGATGCCGACCTCGATGCGGCCAATCCGCGCACGCGCATGCGGGCCATTCCTGCCGGCATCCTGACGCGCAACTTTGCCGCCGGGTTCACGATCGTCATGTCGGCCATGTTTCTGCTGGGAGCCGCGAAGCTCAACCGGCTGACGCTGCTGCTGTCGCCCCTCGTGCTGGCGGTGCTGTTTCTCTACTCCTACACCAAGCGGTTCACGCGCTGGTCGCACCTTTTTCTGGGGCTGGCCCTCGGCCTCGCGCCCACCGGCGCATGGATCGCCATCCGCGGCTCGCTCGACCCGCGCATCCTCGTCCTCACCGCTGCGGTTTTGTTCTGGGTTGCGGGTTTTGACGTCCTCTACGCCTGCCAGGACGAGGCGCACGACCGCGCCTGCGGACTCCTCAGCGTGCCGGCGACGCTGGGCACCACAGCCGCTTTCCTGATCGCACGCACGATGCACTTATTGATGCTGGCGCTCCTGGTGTGGCTGGTTCTGCTCTTCCACCTGGGCCCGATTGCGCTGGTGGGCCTCGCTGCCGTCGCCGCGCTGCTGCTGTGGGAGCACATGCTGGTGTCGCCGCGCAACCTGTCGCGCCTCAACGCGGCCTTCTTCACGATGAACGGCGTGATCTCGGTGATCTTTTTCGTCTTTGTCGCCGCGGATTTGCTCGTTCGCAAAGGCTGATTCGCCCTGCACCCGCGGTCATTCGCTCTGTATAATTGCGTCCACTCATGCCATTGACATCCGGGATTGTCCTCGGCCCTTACGAGATTCAGGCTCCGCTGGGCGCCGGCGGCATGGGCGAGGTGTACCGCGCCCGCGATACGCGACTGGGGCGCGATGTCGCCCTCAAGATCCTGCCCGCCTCGCTCGCCCGCGACCCCGAACGCCTGCGACGCTTCGAGCAGGAATCCCGCGCGGTCGCGGCTCTGAATCACCCCAGTATTCTGGCGATTTACGACGTGGGGCAGAGCGACGGCTCTCCGTTCCTCGTCACCGAGCTGCTCGAAGGCGAATCCCTTCGCGATCTCCTCGACCGTGGACCGCTGCCGCACCGCAAGGTGATCCACTATGGAGTCCAGATTGCCGAAGGTCTCGCGGCTGCCCACGAGAAGGGGATCATCCATCGCGACCTGAAGCCGGAGAACCTGTTCATCACGCGCGATGGGCGCGCGAAAATTCTCGATTTCGGCCTGGCGAAGGTCGCAACCTCGCCTTCGGCGCTGGCCGCCGATCCCGATCTCACCAGCGGCGCGACGCTGGCCGGGGTGGTGATGGGGACCGCCGGTTACATGGCTCCCGAGCAGGTGCGGGGCGAATCGATCGACGCTCGGACCGACATCTTTGCCCTTGGCGCGGTGCTCTATGAAATGCTGTCGGGCCGGCGCGCCTTCCGCCATGAAACCGCAGCGGAGACGATGACAGCCGTGCTGCGCGACGACGTGCCCGAGTTCGCCGGCACGTCAGTCCAGATTCCGCCCGCCCTCGACCGCATCATCCGCCGCTGCCTTGAAAAGGACCCGGCGCACCGTTTCCAGTCCGCCCGCGATCTCTCTTTCGCGATGGGGGTCCTCTCTGGCGGAGACTCGAGCAGCAGCCAGCGTGCCGCCATCGTCGCGCCGGGTCCTGCAGCGCAGCGGCTCTGGCTGCGCATCGCGCTCCTCGCGGTCGCCTTCGCCGCCGTGGCCGCCGCCGCATGGTTCCTCCACCCTGCAGGCCCCGCTCCCGCTCGCATGCAATTCGCCATCTCCATCCCCGGCGAAGCCAACGACACGATGCTTTCCGCTGACGGCCGCCTGCTGGCCTATGTCGCCCCCGACGAAACCACCGCCGCCCCCATGCTCTTCGTCCAGCAGATCGGCGCCGGCGCAGCCACCGAGCTGCCCGGCACCGAAGGCTCCAGCTATCCCTTCTTTTCTCCCGACGATCAGTGGATCGCCTTCTTTGCCAACGGCAAGCTCCAGAAGATCCCGGTCGGCGGAGGCCCACCCCAGATGATCACCCCGGTCTCCTTTCCCCGCGGCGGCAGCTGGAGCAGCAGAAACATCATCGTTTACTCGCCCGATCCTTCGGGCCCCCTCTGGAAAGTGAATGCGGACGGCACGAACGCCACCCCGCTCACCAACAAGATCTTCGACAACACCGTCGACTCGCACCGCTGGCCGCTGTTTCTTCCCGACGGCAATCACTTCCTCTTTCTCGGCGCAAAATTCGGATCAGGAGACCAGAGCTCCGCGTCGGCGATCATGCTCAGTTCGCTCGACAGCCTGGAGAAAAAGGTGCTCGTTCACACCAAATCCAGCGCCGCCTACGGCGCAGGGCATCTTTTCTATCTCGACGACAAGGAGTCTCTCCGTGCCGTTCCCTTCGATCCTGCGTCCGGTGCGATCGCCGGAGACCCGCGCGTCATTGCCGACGTCGTCGGCTACCAGCCTTCCGTCTATTACAGCGCTTTCACCGTCTCTCTCAACGGCACACTGGTCTACAGCTCGCACACCAGCTATACCTCTTCGCAACTCACGTGGTTCGGTCGCGCGGGCAAAACGCTGGGTACCATTGGGCAACCCGGCCTGCAGGCGAACCCCAACCTCTCGCCCGATGGCAGCCGCGTTGCCCTCGACATTACCGACCTGAAGTCGAACAACCTCGATGTCTGGATCGAAGACACAAAGGGCGCGACCAACACCCGCTTCACGTTCGATCCCGCCGAGGAAACCGGCCCCATCTGGTCCCGCGACGGCAAAGAGATCGCGTACCGCTCGCTCGCCGGGCAGTCCACCAGTTCCGGCATCGATCTCAAAGACGCTGCGGGTCTGGCAGCGGCCCGGCCCCTGATCCGCATCGGGATTCCCGGCATGGTGTCCACCTCCCAGGTGAATGTGGGCGCCGACATCATCCCCAACTCCTGGTCCGCGGACGACAAGCTGATCCTCTGCTCCCTCCAGAACTTCTCCGGTGGATCGCGAGGTTCGGAGCTCATCGTCGTTCCAGCTTCGGGCGGCAAGGGCGTGCCCCTGCTCAACGACAATGCCAGCGAATCGAACGGGCAAATCTCGCCCGACGGCAAATGGGTGGCCTACGCCTCCAACGAAACCGGCGAGTGGGAAATCTACGTCACTACGTTTCCCGGTGCAGCCGGCAAGTTTCAGGTCTCGCGCGGCGGCGGCAGCGAGCCCCGCTGGCGCGCCGATGGCAAGGAGATGTTCTACCTTTCGCCGAGCGGTATGTTAATGGCGGTGACCGTGAGTCTGGGCGATACCTTCGCCTCGGGAACCCCTGCGGCGCTGTTCCAGGTCCGGGGACGGGCTCCTATTTCCTCAACCGACCTCTTCACCTACGACGTCACGCGCGACGGCCAGCGCTTCGTCGTGAACGAGTATCTCAAGCCGCAGCACATCGCGCCGCTGGTCATCGTGCAGAACGCTCTCGCCGAGCCGCCAAAATAGCGCCGCAGATTATTTCGAATCGTCGTCTTTCGGCAGCACCAGGGCCACCAGGGCGAATTTTGTTTTCCCCGAATCCAAGCTGTCGATGCCGACCATGCGAAACTGCTGCGGCGTCCCAGCCCGCAGCTCGTGGTCGGTGGACGAGTCGGTCCCGTTGACGTCGACGTGCCCTTTGCCTTTGTCGCCGCATGTGAGGCCGCTTTTGGTCACTGTGGGCGAGCCCACCGGCTTGCTGTGATCGCACTCGAGCACCTCGCCGTACTTCGCCAGCGGCTTGCGATAGAACGCGAGCACCTGCTGCGGAGAATCGGCCGTGATGTAGCTGACCACCTGCACGCCGAAGTGAAAGCTGTTCATGGAGAATCCCAGATTGGCCGACGAGGAGTCGCTGTCCTTGTCCTGGTAGAGCGTTGCGCCCGGATATTCGGGCAGCCCAATCTCTTTGGCCGTGGCGTGTGAATTGGCATGCATGTCCAGGCTGAATCCGGAATCCTGGGCGAACCCACGGGACGAAAAGGTGAGTGCCAGCAGGAGCAGCGCGGGCGCGGCAAGAAAGAAGAACCGTGGACGATGCATAGAGTTCCCTCGTCCCAAGGTACGCACCAGGGGTGCTCCCGGTTCCCCACGAACGGATCGAACAAGTCCCCGCCTGGCAAGCCCTACGCGGTCCTGCGTTCGTCGATTGCAGCCACGTCCATCAGCGCATCGATGTGCGCGGCTGTCGTATGGATGTACACGACGCCACCCGCAGAGAATGCTGCCTGCGACGGGATGTGCGGAAAGGCCAGCGGAAGTTCTGTGCAGGCCAGGCTGACCACGGGAATGCCGCGAAATTGCCCGGTGAACGCCGTCCGTGCCAGGGTTCCGAGACGCTCCGCGCATCCCTCGATGCGGCCGCGCTGGAGGTTGTCGATCAGCTCCAGGGCCGCGGCTCGCTCCGCCTCATGCGCCGGGCCGGCTGCTTCGATTCCGCGCTTCGCAAATGCCTTGCGGAATCTGTCCGACTGCATGGTTAACGCTGTTCCGAGGATCAGCACCTGCCCCGCGCCCATGCGTGATTTCACCCGCGCCGCTTCCTGCGCCGCCGCATCCACGATGCTCACCACGGGGATGCCCACGCCGCGAACGATCTCTTTGAAGCGATGATGCGGCGTGTTGGCGGCGATGAGCGCCACCTCGGCGCCACCGGCTTCCAGCCGCTTCAGAACTGCGCGGTGATACTCATCGAACCCAGCCCAGGATTTCTCGTCCTCATCCTTTCCGATCAGGGCAAACGCTTTGGCGAGGTTGAGGCTCTCGATCGCCAGCTCCGGCATGGGCGCAGCGCGTTTGCCTGCGGCTGCGGCGTGCCGCTCCTCGCAGCGCCGGCATATTTCCGCGTAATAATCGCCAGCCCAACCCGCCGACGATTCCGATCATCTTCATGCTCGTCTCCGCCAGCGGGGGCTTGCCCCCTTCGGCGCCGTGCCGCGAGTCGCGCATTCAGGGCTCGAACATCCGGTTCAGATCGCGCAACCGCGCTGCTTTCCTGGCGAAGTTGAAGGTCCCCTGCTCGCGCATTTCCTTCGCTGCCGCCATCACGGTACCCATCGCCGCACGCGATAACGCACTGCCCACGCTCACCCGCTTCACGCCCATCTCCGACAATTCCGCCAGGCTGAATGTCGCTCCTTCGAGGCCCATCAGCACATTCACCGGGCGATCGACCGATCGCACCACCGCCAATATGTCGTCGCGGGTGGTTAGCCCCGGCGCGTAGAGCACGTCCGCCCCCGCTTCCTGGTAGCTCCGCAGGCGGCGAATCGTGTCCTTCAAGTCGGTGCGCCCGTGCAGGTAGTTCTCTGCTCGCGCCGTCAGCGTAAAGGCGAACCCGCGCGCCGCTTCCGCCGCGGCCTGAATCCGCTCGATGGCGTGTTCGATCTCGTAGATCGGCTGATCCTGCCGCCCCGTTGCATCCTCAATGGAACCGCCCACCAGGCCTGCGGAGACTGCCAGACAAATCGTCTCAGCGACGGTGTCGGGCGCGTCGCCGAAACCGTTTTCGAGATCGCCGCTGACGGGCAGATCGGTCGCGGCCGCGATGCCGGCCACATGCTCCATCGCGGCCAGCAGACCAACTTTCCCGTCGGCTTTGCCCAGAGAAAATGCGCAGCCTGCGCTGGTCGTCGCCAGCGCCTCGAAACCAACATGCGCCAGCAAGCGCGCGGTCCCCCTGTCCCAGGGATTCGGGATGATGAAGGCTCCTTCGCGTTCATGCAATGCGCGAAAGGCTCGGCCCTTCTCGTTTTGTGTCGCCATGCCGATTCACTCCTGCGCGTTCGACTTCGAAAACAGGCACAATGTACCGTCGACGGTCTCCACGAAGTTGCGCTCCTCGCGGAGAATGAAGCGCTCCTGTTCCGCTATGGCGAAATTCGCGCGGGCCTCGGCATCCTGCCGCAGCCGCGTGCGATAGGCCTCGTAGGCTGCGAGATTGTCGAAGCCGATCAGGCCCCATGCGACGTCGTTCGTCCCTTCCCAGGGCAGGAAGTAACCCAGAAGCAGCCCACCGCAACGCGGAATGATGCGGTCCCAGTTTTCGGCGTATTTTCTGAAAGCCTCTTTCTGGAGGGGATCGATCTGATAGCGAATCAGGCACACAATCGTCATGCTTTGTCCTTTCCCCGGCGCGGGGATTGCGGGGACGCGCCTCGCCAGCAGCGCCGCGCCGGTCGTGGCCATTCCGAGGATGGCTTCCCGGCGATTGATGGCGCCTGCACGCGCATCCATGCCTCGCAGTATGGCGCTTGTGGCGCAGGAACACTTCGTTTACCGTAAAACAATGGAAGCAAGCGCCGATACCGCGGTTTCCCGCATCGCCTCGGCCATTGGCGAGCCCGCGCGCACGCGCATGCTCTACTGCCTGATGGAAGGCCATGCCCGCACCAGCACCGAGTTAGCCATCGTTGCCGGGGTGAGCCCAGCCACCGCAAGCGTTCACCTCAGCCGGCTGAAGAGCGACGGGCTCGTCCGGGTGTTCGTGCAGGGCCGGCATCGTTATTACTCGCTCGCATCCACCGCTGTGGCGCGGGCACTGGAAGGCCTCAGCGTTCTGGCTGGAGGGGTGCGCGGGAATCTCGCTCCAACCACTCCCGTGCATTTGCGCGCGGCGCGCAGCTGCTACGACCACATGGCCGGCGCGATCGCGGTGTCGCTGCACGACCGTCTCCTTGCATCCCGCTGGATCCATGGCACGCGCGGGGGCGACAGCTACGACGTTACAGATGAGGGCTCCCGCGCCCTCGGCGGTCTGGGCGTGGATGTGGAAGCGGCGCGGGCGCAGCGCCGGCGGTTCGCCTTCGCCTGCCTCGACTGGTCGGAACGACGGCCGCATGTTGGCGGCGCGCTCGGCGCGGCTCTGCTTTCTCTTGCGCTCCGACGGAAGTGGGTTTCGCGCGAACTGGACAGCCGGGCCCTCTCCGTCACCGCGGTGGGCCGCCGCGAACTGAGCGCGCACTTCGGGCTCGAAGTTTAAGTTTCCGTTTGGCCTCCTGTGGCGATACCACAGGTTTTTGTGCCATACTGCTGTGGTCATCGCACAGGAGACAGGGAATGGCCGATTCCAAACTGGATTTGCTGCAGGGGACGCTCGACCTGATGGTGCTGCAGACGCTGGCCACCATGGGTGAACAGCACGGCTACGGGATTGCGCGCCGCATCGAGCAGGTGAGCGGCAACGAGGTGCTGCTCAATCAGGGAACGATTTACGCGTCGCTGGTGCGGCTGCAGCAGCGGGGCTGGATTGACGCGGCGTGGGGCACCTCCGACAACAACCGCAAGGCGAAGTTCTACGCGATCACGAAGCGCGGCCGCAAGCAACTGGCGGAGGACGCCGCCTACTGGCAGCGGCTGAGCGCAGTTATGGGGCGCGTGCTCGGGATGGAGCCGAAAGGTGGCGAGTGATGCTCGATTCTTTGCGGCAGGCGATACAACGGGTGATCGCGGTCTTTCATAAGGACTCAATGGATCGAGAGCTCGATGCCGAAATGGCGGCCCACCTGGAATTTGCGATTCAGGAGAACGTGCAGCGCGGGATGAGCGAAGAAGAGGCACGGAGGCGAGCGATGGCGAAATTTGGCGGAGTGCAGCAGGCGCGGGAGCGGCAGCGGGCTTCGCGAGGACTGCCGTTTCTGGATGTGCTGGGTCAGGATGTGCGGTTCACGATGCGAACGCTCAGGCGCGATCTGGGATTCACGATCGTCGCCATTGTGATGCTGGGGCTGGGCATCGGCGCGAATGTTTCGGTGTTCAGCGTGGTGAACACGATTCTGCTGCGGCCGCTGCCACTGGAATTCTCGAGTCGGCTGGTGTGGATTGCGCCGCCGCCGGCGACGTGCGGACTGAGCTGCGCGACGTATTCCGTGGATGCCTATAACGAGTTCAAAGCGCAGAGCCGGTCGTATGAGGACGTGACGGGATATTTTGCGTTTTCGGGGCCGGACAATCTGCGGCTGACGGGACGCGGGGAGCCGGTGCCGGCGACGGGCATCGAGGTCATGACGAATTTCTTCCAGACCCTGGGCGTGCAGCCGGCGCTGGGACGGTTGTTTAATGCGGAGGACGGCCGGCATGGAGCCCATCCGGTGGTGCTGCTGCAGAATGCGTACTGGAAGCGGCAGTTTGCGGGCGATCCCTCGATTGTGGGGAAAGAGATCGACCTGAATGGATCGGGGGCGACGGTGGTGGGCGTGCTGCCGGCCAGCTTTGACTTCGGCGCCGTTTTTTCGCCAGGCGAGCCCGTGGATCTGCTGTCGGCGGAGATTCTGAACGATGAGCGGGACTGGGGCAATATCGTCCCGATGATCGGGCGGCTGAAGCCGGGCGTGACGCTGGCACAGGCGCAGGGGGATGGGGTTCGGGTGTTGCCGCATCTTTGCTGGAGCGAGAAGCAGCCGCAGTCGTGCGGGATGTATGCAAAGTATGGAGGCCTGGAGTTGCGCACTCTGAAGGATTATGTGAGCGGGCGCGTGCGGCGGTCGCTGGAACTGCTGTGGACGGCGGTGGGGCTGATTCTGCTGATCGTGTGCGTGAACCTGTCGAACCTGCTGCTGGCGCGGTCGGCGGCGCGGAGCAAGGAGTTTGCTATGCGCAGCGCGCTGGGCGCGCAGCGGAGCCGGATCGTGCGTCAACTGCTGACGGAGAGCCTGATTCTTTCAGCGGCCGGGGGAGCGCTCGGCCTGGCGATTGCGTTTGGGGTCACGTACTGGCTCACGCAGGCCGGCTCGATTGCGCTTCCGCTGCTGACCAGCGCGCATCTGGACCGGGCGGCGATGGGATGGACGCTGCTGGTGACGGTGGCAACCGCTCTGCTGTTCGGGTTGATGCCCGGACTGAAGATGGCAGGCGGCTCTCTGCAGGAGACACTGAAGGACTCGGGCGCGGGCGCGGGCAGAGGACTGCGGCACGGGCGCCTCCGCGCGGCGCTGGTGATCAGCGAAGTGGCGCTGGCGTGCGTGCTGGTGGTAGGCGCAGGGCTGCTGCTGCGGAGTTTTCTGCGGGTGCTGGATGTGGATTTGGGATTTGCGCCGGACCAGGCTGCATCGATCAAGCTGGACTACGACGACAATGCGCCGACGGCTGAAGCGGGCGAGGCGAAGCTGGCGCAGGCGTTTCAGCAGGCGATTGCGCGGGTGAGCGCATTGCCGGGTGTGGAGGCGGTGGGCATCGCGGATTTTCTGCCGCTGGGACCGAATCGCTCGTGGGGCGCGCCGCATCCGCAGGGCAAGACATATCCGGACGGGTCGCTGCCGGACCCGCTGGTGTATGTCTGCTCACCCGGATATTTCCGCGCGATGGGGATGCGCGTGCACGGGCGCGACTTTACCTGGGAGGACAACCTGAAGAGCCAGGAGGTGGTGCTGATTAATGAGTCGGCGGCGCGCAGGTACTGGCCGGGCGAAGACGCGGTGGGAAGAGTGCTGGTGAGCGGCGGCGAGACGATGCATGTGATTGGCGTGGTCGACGACGTGCATGCTTCGAGCGTGGAAGACGAAAAGGGATGGCAGATTTACTATTCGACGCTGCAGAAAGCGCCCGCTGGTGCGGAGCTTGTGGTGCGGAGCAAAGTGCCGCCGGCGACGCTCTACGCGAGCGTGCTGCGCGCATTGCGCGAACTGAATCCCAACCAGCCGGCGGCGGAGTTCCGGCCGATCCGGACGATTGTGGACCGGGCCGTATCGCCGCGGCGCTTCTTCGTGCTGCTGGTGGGGATCTTTGCGGCGCTGGGACTGACGCTGGCGGCGCTGGGCATTTACGGCGTCATTGCGTATGGGGTGACGCAGCAGACGCAGGAGATCGGGATCCGGATTGCGCTGGGCGCAAGCCGCGCGCGGGTGCAGATGAGCGTTCTGGCACGGACGCTCGGGCTGGTGGGTGCCGGGCTGGTGGTGGGGACTCTCGCGTCGCTGGCGACGGGACGGCTGATGGCGTCGCTGCTGTACGGCACGCAGCCCACCGACGCGACCACCTATACGAGCATGGCCGCGCTGCTGATCGTGGTGGCGCTGACCGCTGGGTATCTGCCGGCGTGGCGGGCGTCGCGGATCAATCCCATGGTGGCGCTGAGGAACAACTGAACCCATCTAAAAAGCTGTCAGCTAAAAGGCGGGCAGCGGAACCTGTCAGCGGAAAAGCTGTCAGCTGGAAGCCCTGAGAACCGGTCAGTTAAAAATCTCCCGGCAAAAAGCCGTTCGCCAAAGGCATTTAGCAAAACTGTTCGCGAGCGATGGGCAGGAGGCTGCTTGTGAGCGGGGGTGACCTGGCTGCCCACGCCAGTCCGGGGAAGGACTTGAGCGGGCAGCCAGGCAATTGTGACTGTCGCGGTTACTTGCTGACGCCGAGACCGTCCGTCTTGTGGTAATTCGGGTACGGCGGAATCGCCGGCATCACGACCGGGTGCTCTTTCAGTTGCTCCATCACGACGGAGACTGCTTTCTCCAGCTGAAGGTCGTGTCCCGCGGCCATGTCTTTTGGCAATTCCTCCACTTCCACATCCGGCGCAATGCCGTGACCTTCCACTTCCCAGTCGCCGTGCAGCCCATAGATGGCATAGCGCGGCGCGGTGACTGCGCCCCCGTCGATGAGGACCGGGTAGCCGCCGATACCGACCAATCCGCCCCAGGTGCGCACGCCAACCAGCGTGCCGAGACCGGCCTTGCGGAAGTACCAGGGCATCGCGTCGCCGCCGGAACCCGCGCTCTGATTGATGATCATGGCCTTCGGCCCGAAGATCGCGCCTACGGGATCGTGCACGGGTTTGCCATCGCGCTCGATCGCGCCGGAGAGAATTTTTTGCCCCAGCACGTCGACGACGTAGTCGGCGATGAACCCGCCTTCGTTGTAGCGCTCATCGAGGACGACGCCATCCCGGTCGATCTGCGCGTAGAAGTAGCGGTTGAAATTGTCGTAGCCGGCGCCGCCGGTATTCGGCATGTAGATGTAAGCGATCTTTCCATCGGAGAGCTTGTCGACGAGGCGGCGATTCGATTCAATCCAGTCAATGTTGCGCAGGCCGTGCTCGGAATCCGTCGGAACCACGGTGACGTCGCGCCCATCGCTGCCATCGGATTTTGTACCGACACGGATCACAGTCTGGCGACCGGCAGTGCCGTCAAAGAAACTGTAGAGGTTGTCGGTGGCGTGCAGCTCGCGACCGTTGACGGCCAGCAGGTAATCGCCGACGTTGACGTTGATGCCGGGCAAGGTGAGAGGCGCAGTGAGGGAAGGCGTCCAGTTCTGCCCGTTGTAGATTTTCGCGAATCGATAGCGGTTGTTCTCGACGGTGTAATCGGCGCCCAGCAGGCCGGGTTTCGGAGCGTCGGAAGACTCGCGCGGACCGCGCACGAACATGTGGCCCACTTCGATTTCACCGAGCATTTCGTTGCACAAATAGGTGAACTCGTCGCGCGACGCCAGTCCGGCGACGTACGGCTCATATTTCGTTTCGATCGTGTTCAGGTCGAGGCCGTGCAGGTGCGGATCGTAGAAGAAGTCGCGCTCAATTCGCCACGTCTCGTGATACATCTGCTCGTATTCGGCGCGCGGATCGACCACGGCGAACATGCCGTGGTTGTTGACCGGCTTCGCTTCGCCGCCGCCCCCGGGCTTCAGGTCGGAGGTGTTGGCGATGAACCAGCCGGGACCCTTGGCGTAGAAGATTTTCTCCCCGTTGAAGGAAACGTGGACGCTGGTTAGATCGCTGAGGACCTCCTCGGTTTTGCGCTTGTCGAGCGTGAAGCGCCAGAGCGAGCGGATGGGCGGGCCTTCGAAATCGGAGGGGCGCCCGACAACAGGTCCCTCAGCGAGGTAGAGAATACCGGTTTTGCCCACCTGAAGCAGGATGTAATTGCGCGACGGGATGGGCAGCGAGAGGATGCGATTGCCGATGCCGGCCAGGTCGATGACCGTGGGTTTGGGTTTTTCGGGCTCTTTCTTCGCAGCTTCGTCTTTCTTGTCCGCCGGCTTCTCGTCGGACTTTGCGGCGGACTTGTCCTGATCGGCAACAGGGCCGGGTTTGGCTTCATCCTTCTTCGCGTTTTCGTCGTCGCTCTCGGGCGGGATGGGCGAAGCGCCGTCCTTCGCGAGGACGACCACATAAACGCCCGCGGATTCAGCGCGGTTGAGCGAGGAGAGATCGATGCCGGCGTCGGACGGACCGTTATTCGTGGATGCGGTGAAGTAGAGATATTTACCGCCGGGATCGAAGGCGGGCGCAGCCGCGTTGCTCATGCCGTCGGTGATCTGCGTGGAGGTGTGCTTCGCGAGCGAGTAGAAAAAGATGGCGTGGAGCTGATTTTCCAGATCGCGCGTGTAGGCAATCCACTGCGAGTCGGGCGACCACGAAATCTCATATCCATTACCAAAGCTGCCGCGCAGCTGCGTATCGATCTTGATGGGTTTGGCGCCCGCCGTGGAGGCATCGACGTACCACAGGTGCAGGTGCTTGTCAGAGAACGCGATGTATTTGGAGTCGGGCGACCAGGTGATGTCGTAGTAGTAGGAAGGGTCCGGGCCGAGGTCGATGACTTTCGGCGGCGTGAGGCCATTCTGATCGCGGATGTAGAGCTGGTACTCGCCGGAAGCGTCGCTGAAGTAGGCGATCGATTTGCCGTCGGGCGACCAGGCCGGACTGCGCTCCGCAGCGCCTGGCGTCCTGGTCAGATTGCGCGTGTCGCCCTTCTCCGCCGGCAGCGTGAAGATGTCGCCGTGGGCTTCGACCACGAGCCGCGCGCCGGTGGGCGAAATGCCAACGGCCTGCAGCTCGCGCGCCGGAATGTTTTCAAGGTGCGGCACCAGCGACGGCAGATCGCCGTGAATCGTGATGGGAACGGCGTGCTCCTGGTGGGAAGCGAGATCGTAGAGGTGCAGCGAGCCGAACTGCTCGTAAACGAGCGCGCCGGGACCGGCGGCGACGGTCTTGAGGTCGTAGCCCTTGTTGTCGATGACCTGCGCAACCTGCTTCGTGCCGGTGTCGTAGCTGAAGAGCGAAACCGGGCCATTGCGATCGGAGAGGAAATAAACAGTTCTGCCTTCCCAAACCGGGCTGGAGTCATTGGAGTTGGCATCCCGCGGAACCTTGACCAGATCGAGCGTCTTCAGATTCACCAGCCACACCGGCGTGGTTTGGCCGCCGCGATAATGCTTCCAGGCCTGCTCCCACTGCATGACCGGCACGTAGGCGATGGTTTCTCCGTCGGGTGAGATATTCCCAAAGACGGCGGTGGGCAGAGGCAGGACTTTGGGCGAACCGACGCCGTCGGCGCGCGTCTCATAGAGTTGGAGGAAGTCGGAATAACTGTCACGCGCGGAGGCGAACAAGACGTCTTTGCCGTCGGGCGTCCAGCCCGCGGCAAGATCACCCGAGGGATCCCAGGTGAGGCGGCGCGGGACGCCACCGTCCGCATCGATGACGTAGACTTCCACGACGCCGTTCTCGCGCGTGGAGTAGGCAATCTGCGAGCCATCGGGCGAGTAATAGGGCCCGGCTGCGACCGCGTTCACCGAGGTAAGGCGCTGCGCTTCGCCGCCATCGCGCGAGACAGTCCAGATGTCGTCGGCGTAGACGAAGGCAATCTTGTCGCGGCTCAGCGAGGGGTCGCGCAGCAGCAGCGGATGCGTGCTCTGAGCGGATGCGCCCCCCACCGGGCTCAACAGGACAGCGCATCCGGTGAGGGCAACGAGACGGCAGAAGCTTGCGAAACGGGACATGCGAAGACCTCGAGCGCGCGAGAAATTCTCGTCGCGGAATTTCGCGACCGGGCAGCACATTGCCGCGGGAGTGGCATAACGATACCACGCGAGCGAGCAGAGATTGAGAATGTGCGGCCAGGAGCGCCAATCGCCGTTGGCGGCCGCACAGTTTGAGGGTCTGACTGAATTAGAGGATGGCGCGCACGACACCGCCGTCGACGCGCAGGGCAGCCCCGTTGGTGGCTGAGGATGGCTCGCCGGCGACGTAGGTGACCATGGCCGCTACTTCGTCGGGCGTGGCAAAGCGACGCAGCAGGGAGGACGGTCGCGCTTGCTCAAAGAATTCCTTTTCCATCTGCTCCCGCGTTTTCTTCTGCTGGCGCGCCATCGAATCGACAAACGTGGCGACGCCTTCGGACGCAGTGGGGCCGGCGAGAATGCTGTTCACAGTAACGCCGGTTCCTGCGACGGATTCGGCGATGCCGCGCGCGATGGCCACCTGCGCAGTCTTCGTCATGCCGTAGTGCACCATCTCCACCGGGATTTGCACGGCGGATTCGCTGGAGATGAAGACAATGCGCCCCCAGTTTTTTTTGAGCATGCCGGGAAGGTAATGGCGCGAGAGACGCACGCCGCTCATCACATTGACCTCGAAGAAGCGATACCAGTCGGCGTCGGAAATCTCCGCGAAGGGCTTCACTTCGAAGATGCCGACATTGTTCACCAGCACATCGACGGCCGGCAGCTTCGCGATGATCGCTTCCGCCCCGGCTGCGCTCGATAAGTCTGAGGCGATGCCATCGAGATGCGCCTGAGGCACGCTTACTCGAACGGCGGCAATGGCGGCATCGACGCGCTGCTGCGTCCGCCCATTCACGAAGACGTGGGCGCCTTCGCGCGCCAGAGATGCGGCAATCGCAAAGCCGATGCCGGCGGTCGATCCCGTCACCAGAGCGGTCTTTCCCTGAAGCTGCAGATCCATCGAAGCCTCCTGGCAATTCGCTCCTTTGGATTCATCAGGAGGGCCGGGAGGTGCAAGGGGGCGGCCGGATCGGCTCACTCTCCGCGCAGCGCCTCCATGGGCTCGACGCTGGCCGCTCTCAGCGCCGGAGCAGCAGCCGCAACCAGCGCCACCGCTACGAGCATCGCCGAGGTCGCCCCGAGCACAAGCGGATTCCATGCGTCCACGCCGAAGAGTTCCGCCGCCATCAGGCGTCCCGCTTCAATCGCCGCCGGGATGCCCAGCGCCAGGCCGAGGGCGACCTGCGCGAAGGCCTCGCGCACCACCATGGTTTGCACGTTGGTCCGGTTCGCTCCCAGGGCCATGCGAATCCCTATCTCGCTGGTTCGCTGCGCCACCGCATAGGCCGTGACGCCGTACAGCCCAATGGCTGCCAGCACCAGCGCCACCAGCCCGAACAGCGAGGTGAGCTGCACGATCATGTTCTGCTGGCTGAACCCCTGCTGCACCTGGCGATCGAAGGTCTGGAACCTCGTGATCATCAGGTTCGGATTGAGCTCCTCGAGCTTCTCCCGCACCTGCGCCTCAAGGTCCGGCACCATCCCGTGCGTCTCGATCTCCAGCGACGCCATGTAGTGCGTGTTCACCACTGACTTGGCATACTCCGCTGCCAGCGGACTGGTTGCTGGCGGCATGGCCCACTGTCCCGAGGGCAAAAAGAACATCGGGTGCGGCTGCTCCTGGGTATCGTTGGGCGGCCAGTACTGCGCGTCTTCCACGACTCCGACAATCGTGTACATACCCGCAAGCGAAACGTCGCCCTGGCCGAAATGCACCCCAATGGGATTCTGCCCGTGGAGATACCGATTCACGAACGCTTCGTCCACGATGGCCACCGGCTGCGATGTCCGGTTGTCGCTGTCGGCGAAGTCGCGTCCCTCTACCAACTTCGTCCCAATCGTGGCGAAATAGCTGGGGCTCACGCGCACCCAGGAGGCCAGATTCCAGTTGGACCCGGCCGGCGGCACCGGTTGCCCTTCGACATACACGTCGTCGCTATAGTTGTTCTGGTCCATCGGGTTCCACGTCGACCAGGCCACGCGCTCGACACCTGGAATGCCGGACACGGACTGGTTCAGCTCGCGATAGAAGTTGTCCAGCTGATCCGGCTTCAGCCCTGCCGTTTGTGCGTTGAACTGCACCATCGTCCGGTTCGCCGTCGTAAACCCGAAGTGCTGGTGCTCCATCCTGCGCAGGCTCAGCACCAGCAGACCCGCGGCGCACAGCAGCACGACGGACAACGCAGCCTGCGCCACCACCAGCGCCTTTTGCGCCAGCGTGGTGTGCCGCCCTGTGGTGCGGTTCGCGCCGCGCAGCGCCTCAATCGGGTCGGCGTGCGCCGCCATCCACGCTGGAGCCACACCGAACGCCAGCCCCGTCACGACCGCGACGGCCAACGCAAATCCAAGGACCACCCAGGACGGGCTCGCCGTGATGCTGATGGGATCATGCGCGAACGCCAGATGCAGGATGAGTTTCGCTCCACCCCACGCGACCAGGATGCCCGCGAGGCCGCCCAGCAGCGCCAGCAGCACGCACTCCAGCAGAGCCCGCTCGACCAGCCGCTTCCGCTGCGCGCCCAGCGCCGCCCGCACGGCAATCTGCTGACGCTGCGTCACGCTCCGCGCCAGCATCAGATTGGCCAGGTTCGCGCACGCAATCAGCAACACGAAGCTCGAAATCCACATCAGCAGGTGCAGGTCGTTTTTGTATTGCCTCTGCATCCGTTGCACGCCCCCTCCGCCCGGAGAGAGGCGCAGATATTGCTGGGGAATGAGCGCGCGCTCCGAGGGCAGCAGATTGCTCTGCGGCGTGCGCAGAAACGCCTGCAGCTCCACCTGCATGCGCGCCTGCACCGATGCCACGCTGGTTCCCGGGTTCAGGCGCCCAATCAGGTTCAGCCACTGCTGGCCGCCGTTCTGCAGAATGCCGGCGTCCCGGGGAGTGATCGCGTCCACCAAATGGAGCGGAAACCACAGCGCCGGGGGCGTGGCGCTGAGCCGCTCACTGTAAAAGCCCGGCGGCGCGATCCCCACCACCGTCACCGTTTGCCCGTTGACCTGCCAGCTCGATCCCACCACTGACGGATCGCGCCCCAGCTGCTGCACCCAGGTCTGATAGCTCATCACGGCAACCGGCGTCGCGCCGGTCGCGTCGTCAGCGGGCTTAAGCAGCCGCCCCGCATACGCGCGCAGCCCCAGGACGCCGAATGAATTGCCCGAGACGAATTCCGCATAGAACGGCTGCGCCGGATGATGGCTGCCCGCGCGCCGCGCCGCCATCTCCTGGTTGTTGCCTTCAAAGGCGGCCAGGCTCGCCACGCCCGGCGTGTGATCGCGAAATTGTTCGTACTGCTGATACGAAAAGAGTGCCCAGTCGTTCCTGGGATCCTGGTAGTCGGGCAGACCAGAATTAAAACAGCACTGCTCGTTGTCGCCAACGCGCCACAGCCCGGCGGGGTCGCTCACTGGCAGCGACTTGAGCAGCACCTCGTCTACGAGCGTGAAAATCGCCGATGTCGCCCCGATACCCAGCGCCAGCGTCAACACAGCAGTCAGCGTAAAGCCCGGCGACTTGCGCAGTTGCCGCAAGACGAGTTTCCAGTCACCCAGCACGGCAGAATCCTCCCGGGCGGGACCTCTCTGTCCCGCGATATCCGTATGATTCGATCTGCAAGCATCGCGCCAAAGCAGATCCTGCCATCTGCCTGAAAACAAACCCGGGGTCCGCTGTGCGACGTGGTTCGGCTGTCCGCTGCGCCGCAGAACTGTTCGCCAGCGAACACCTCGGCCAGTGGCTGAAATGGGGAATCGTTCAGGCAACCCATTCGCGCCGCTGTATTATGCCCGAATAGGTTTCTTCCACAATTCAGGAGCACGTTGCATGCGCCGCGTTTCTCTCTGTCTCTTCCCGCTTGTCGTTGCGGCCCTTTCCGCTGTTGCATCAGCGCAATCCGCGCAGCCGATTGCCCTCACCGTCGACACCACGCAGACCCCGCAGAAGATCCTGCACGTTCGCGAGGCCATTCCGGTGCAGGCAGGTCCCCTGACCCTCTATTACCCGAAGTGGATCCCCGGCGAGCATGGCCCCGACGGTCCCATCGCCGATCTCACCGGACTGCATTTTTCCGCCGCGGGCAAGGAGATTCCCTGGACGCGCGATCTGCTCGACGTCTTCACGTTTCACGTCGATGTGCCTGCGGGTGTGAGCACTCTCGACGCCGCCTACGACTTCATCGAGCCGGACGGCGCGAACTCATCCGATAAGCTGCTCGTCCTCGAGTGGAACGCGGCGATCCTCTACCCCGCCGGCAAGCCCTCGTCGGAGATTTCTTACGAGGCGAAACTGATTCTTCCGGATGGCTGGAAGTACGGCACGTCGCTGCCCGTCGCCTCCGAGTCCGGCCATCAGGTGACGTTCAAGCCGATCTCGCTGGAGTTGCTCGTCGATTCGCCCGTGATCGAAGGCCGGTACTACCGGGTCATCGATCTCACGCCGCCCGGCGAGCCGATCCATCACGAGCTCGATCTGGCCGCGGACAGCGAGGCTGCGCTCGCCATGAGCCCCGAAGTGCAAAAAGGGCTGACCAACGTGGTTGCCGAGTCCGGCGTTCTCTTTGGAGCGCGGCATTATCGCGACTATCATTTCCTGCTCGCGCTCAGCGATCATGTCGCGCACTTCGGTCTGGAGCATCATGAGTCGAACGACAGCCGGTTGCCGGAGCGTGTGCTGCTCACGCCGGCAGCGGGGATGTGGGTCGGCAGCCTGCTCCCGCATGAGTTCGTCCACTCGTGGAACGGCAAATTCCGGCGGCCCGCGGATCTCACCACTCCTGATTTCGAAAAGCCGATGGAGACGGACCTGCTCTGGGGCTATGAGGGGCTGACCGACTATCTCGGCCCCATGCTCGCCGCGCGCAGCGGATTGTGGACGCAGGAGCAGTACCACGAATATCTGGCCTCGATTGCGGCCATGCTGGGCCCGGGCCGCCCCGGACGCACCTGGCGTCCGCTCGGCGATACGGCCACCGGCGAGACCATCCCTGGCTTCCAGCGCGGCTGGCTCAACTGGCGCCGTGGCACCGACTACTACGATGAGGGCGACCTGATGTGGCTCGAGGTCGCGACGATCATCCACCAGGTGACGAACGGCCAGAAGTCCATCGACGATTTCTGCCATGCATTCCATGGCGGCGCGAACAACGGCCCGGAAGTGAAGACCTACACCTTCGATCAGCTGGTCGCCACGCTCAACCAGGTTGCGCCCTATGACTGGGCCGGCTACTTCCACAAGAGGCTCGAATCGACCTCACCCGCTGCGCCCGAGGGCGGCATCGAAAACGGCGGCTGGAAGGTCGTGCTCAACGATCAGCCGATGCATTTGCCGGGACGGCGGGGTAACTCCGGCGATGTTTACTCGCTCGGTCTGCAACTCGGCGAAGACGGGACCGTGGGCGACTCGATCGTCGGCAGCCCCGCTTATGAGGCGGGTATCACGTCGGGGATGAAGGTGGTCGGGGTCAACGGCCGCGTTTTCACGCACGATATTCTCGAGAACGCGGTTGCCGCGGCCGCAAAGGATCCCTCCACGCCAATTGCGCTGATGGTGGTGATCGACGACTACTACCACACCTTCACCGTGAATTACCACGGTGGGGACAAGTACCCGCACCTGGTTCGCGACGACGCGAAGCCGGATTATCTCGACGACCTGATCAAGCCGCACGCCGGAAGTTAACGGCGGATTGCGGGCCGGGACATGCATGAGGGAGAAGTCCGTGAAACAGACTTTCACCGTCAAGCTCGTCGCCCGCGGACCGAACGGCGCCTGGACGCACCTGGATGTCCCCTTCAGCGTGGAGCAAACGTGGGGCACGCGGGCGCGGGTCGCCGTCCGCGGCACCGTGAACGGCTTCCCTTTCCGCAGCTCGCTGATGCCGCGCGGCGGGGGCGTGTTTTATATGGCCTTCACCAGGGCGATGCAGGAGGGGGCGAAGGCTCGCGCCGGCGACACAGTCTCCGTGGTCATGGAGCCGGACAGCGCTCCGCGCACGGTCGAGGTTCCTGCGTATCTCAAAGAAGCCCTGAAGGCCGCGCCAGCGAAGGGCCACGCGTTTGCGGCGCTCTCGTACTCCCATAAAAAGGAGTATGTGGACTGGATCGCTCAGGCGAAAAAGCCGGAAACGCGCGCCGCCCGCATCGAAAAGATGCTCCATGGGCTCGGAACAAAGAAAACCCCGAAGGAGTAAACCTCCGGGGGCGTCTGTGTCCAGCTTCCCGCCTGCAGCTTTTCGCTGACTGTCTTTCGCTGACCGTTCTTCGCTGACATTCTCTCCGCTAGTAGTAGAGGTACTTCCTCCACTTCTGGTCGGAGTGGCCGATCATGCGCATGATGTGGCGGCTGGTGTGCAGGGTGAAGGGGCGCGGTTCGCGCTGCAGCTTCATGCTCTCCAACTCGTGCAGCAGGTGGTTGCCCTTGCGGCGGTTGCAGCTGTGGCACGCCGCCACCAGATTTTCCCAGGTGGAAGCGCCGCCGCGGGAACGCGGCACCACATGGTCCAGGGTCAGTTCCGCCGACGGCAGCACCACGCCGCAATACTGGCAGGTGTTGCGGTCGCGCAGCAGAATGTTCTTCCGGCTCAGAGCGCGCGTCTGGTGGGGAATGCGGCGGTACTCGAGCAGCCGGATCACGGAGGGCAGCGACATGCGCAGCCGCGCCGAATGCAGCTCCATTCCCTGCTCTTCTTCGGTGCGCGCCACGCCTTTCAGCACCAGCACCAGGGCGCGCCGCGCCCCGCAAATATTGATCGGCTCGTAGGAGGCATTCAGGACCAGCACCGGCGTCTGCATCGCGTGCGTCGTTGTGACCACATGCAATCCCTCTTCCGTGCGGGTTTCCGTGTGCGCTGGCTGCGGACGTCCCAGCATCTGCTTCCGCGCGTGCACTCCAGCTTTTCCCAGCGACATGTTTCCTCCCATATCGATGTTGTCCGGCTTGCCGGGCCGGATCGCTCAAATACAGTGCCGCGGGTCAGCGGCCATCCTCCCAAAACGCAACATCCTCTTCCATCGGCAGATCCGCCGGGTGGGCGTTCTGCGCCACGGTTTCCGCCGTGGAATCCGCTGCATCACGAAGCACAGTGGCGTCTTCTCTTTGCGCTCGCGCCACGGTTGCCACCCACACGCGCCCGGCCCCGGCGCTGCGCAGTGCCCTGGTACAAGCCCGAGCCGTTGCCCCGGTGGTGTAGATGTCGTCGATCAGCAGCACGTCGCGGCCGTCGATCGCTGCCGGCCGGGATACAAAAAAAGCGCCGCGGACGTTGACGCGACGCTGGTGCGGGCTGAGGCCCGCCTGACTTTCTGTCGCGCGCCTTCTTTCAAGGGCGTCCGCCGCCAGTTGCATGCGCATCACCGGGCGTTGCCGCCGCATCTCCGCCATCGCGCCGCAGGCCAGCCTCTCGGCCTGATTGAATCCACGCTGGCGGCCTTTTGCGGCCCACAGGGGAACGGGCACGATCACCAGGTGGTCGGGCAAATCGCCGATCGCCAGGGCCTGCCTGCCCGCGAGCGCTCCCAGCCGGCGCGCCAGCGGCTCCATCCCGTCGTACTTCAGAAGATGCACCAGCGCCCTCAGCTTGCCCGCATAGATGCCATAAGCGACGGCCTTCTCAAAGGGCGGCGGGGCGGCCCGGCACAGCCGGCAGGGGCCTGGGTCGAGACCCGGCAGCGCCTGGATCGCTTCACCGCAGCGCGCACAGAGGACGCCGCTCTGCGCAGGCAGATCGTTCCAGCAGGAGTTGCAAACAGGCAGGAGGGAAAATCCGGAAAGCGGGAGGCCGCACACGCGGCAGTCGGCGGGGAAAATGACGGTAGTGAGACTGTGCAGGGCGCCGGACACAGTACTTCGCAGAACCCGCACGACGGCGCGCCATGCTGAGATTTCTGAATTGGAGATTTCAGGACCGTGCGCTGTCCGCTGAACCCTGTCCGGGTTCCCCCCGTGGCCCGTCAGCGGAATACTCTGGCTGCGGAAGACACACCTCGCCACGGAAGCCGCAATGCGCTCCCGGCTCCCGTTGGCCCCCAGTATAAGCGCGGCGATTGCGGGTGACAATGGCCGCGTCGCTTCCTTTCACCGAACAGGCTGTGTTCGAATCCGGACAGCAGGTCGCCAATATGGACGAAGTGCGGGCGATTGGGGGACCCGGGGTGCACGTAAGTGCCTCGGGATGAGGAGGGTACATTGCGCGAGGATTGGTCGCAAAAATGTACCTCAAACGATGGGATGGTTTGCCTCGACGCGTAAGGAGAGCTCAGATGGAAACCCTGATTCAGGACGCGCGCTATGCGCTGCGCCAGTTGCGCAAGTCGCCCGGCTTCGCGTTGATTGCGGTGCTGACCTTATCGCTCGGCGTCGGAGCCGCGACCTCCATCTTCAGCGTGGTGGATGCGGTCCTGCTGCGGCCGCTGCCCTTCGATCAACCGGGACGCATCTACGCGCCGGTGACTTTGGCGAAGGAAGGGTACACGCAGCCCTTCTCGTGGCTGAGCTTTCAGGACGTGCGGGCGCAGAACCACAGTTTCGCCGCGCTGTCGGCCGTCTCGTCGTACCAGAGCGCGAATCTGGAGACGCCGTCGGGACCCGTGGCGCTGAAATGGGTGCAGGGGTCGGACAATTTCTTCAGCGTGTTTGGCGTGAACCCGATAGTTGGGCGCACCTATCGGCCCGGTGAAGATCAGCCTGGCAAGAACAATGTTGCCGTGCTGAGCTACGAAGTGTGGCAAACGCAGTTCAACGGCCAGACCGACGTGGTGGGCAAGACGATTGATCTGAACGGCCAGCCCTACACGTGCATTGGCGTGATGCCGGCGGGATTCCGCTATCCGCTGAGCGCGGAGCACGCGATCTACACGCCGCTGCACCCGGATCCAATCCTGATGAAAGCGCGGGGCGATCACTGGCTGCCGACGGTGGGGCGGCTCAAGCCGGGCGTGACGCGGGCGCAGGCGCAGGCGGATATGAACGCGGTGCTGGAGAACATCGGACGCGGCTATCCGGACACCGACAGCGGCCGGCGGCTGCAGATGGTGAGCCTCGAGGACGCGGTGAACGGGTCGACACGAGGCAAACTGTGGACGCTCTCCGCGGCGGTGCTGGCGGTTCTGCTGATCGGCTGCGTGAATGTGGCCGGACTGCTGCTGGCCCGGGGCGTGAAGCGCGAGCGGGAAATGGCGCTGCGCGCGGCGGTGGGCGCGAACCGGACGCGGCTGGTGCGGCAGATTCTGACGGAAAGCCTGCTGCTGGCCGCCATGGGAGCGGCGGGCGGAATCGGCCTGGCGGCGCTGCTGCTGGCGGCGATGCGGACTTTCCTGGTGCACGCGCTGGCTCGCGGCACGGAAGTGGGCATGGATGGTTTCGTGCTGCTGGCCGCGCTTGCGCTTTCCACCCTGACCAGCATTGCAGCGGCGCTGTTCCCGGCGTTGCGGATTTCAGGCACCGATCCCAATCAGGCTCTGCGCAGCGGCGGAGCGGCGGGCACGGGGCGCGCGCATCATCGGCTGCGCTCGGTCTTCATCGTTTCCCAGGTCGCACTGTCGCTGGTGCTGCTGGTGATCGCCGGCGTCTTGCTGCGCGCTGTAGCTGGAATCCGGAATGAGGATTTGGGTTTCGACGCGAATCACATCCTCGCCGCCGAAATCAATTTGTCACCGGGACGGTATCAAAATCGCGATATCTGGGCGAATTTTTACCAGCCCATGCTCGACCGGGTGAACCATCTGCCCGGCGTGATCGCCGCCGGAGTCAACGATCTGGTGCCGATTCAGAGCTGGGGGTCGAACAGCGAAGTGCACGTGACCGGACAGCCGCCGGCTCCGCCCCACGAGGTGACGCTGGCTGAACTCCGGTTCGTCTCGCCCGGCTACTTTGACGCCATGGGAATCCGGTTGCTGCGCGGCCGCAACCTGTCGGAGTCGATCGACCTGTCGTCGAATAAGGCCGGGGCCATTGTCGTGAATCAGGCATTCGTGAAGAAGTTCATGGCCGGCACGGCCGATCCCGTGGGGCAGCATCTGGACGACAACGACAAACCGGAGGAAAAGACTGCCATCGTCGGCGCAGTGACGAACATCCGGCAGAGCCTGTTCGATCCGCCCATGCCGGAGATGGATTACCTGGTGACGGAGGTCCCACCGGCGGACCGGACAGGCATGCTGATGTCGCTGGACCTTCTCGTGCGAACGAAGGGAGATCCGAAAGCGGTGGTTCCCGAGCTGCGCCAGGTCTTCCATGAAATCGATCCCACGCTGCCCTTCCGTACGCCGGAGACGATGGAGGAGATCGTCGGCGATCAGCTGGTGATGCAGCGGCTGGAAAGCTGGCTGTTCGGCATCTTTGCCGTGCTTGCCGTTCTGCTGGCCTTCGTCGGGCTGTACGGGCTGATGAGTCACGAGGTGGAGATGGGCACGCGCGATATTGGCCTGCGCATGGCATTAGGCGCGACGCGCGGCAGAGTTCTTCAAATGGTGTTGCGGCGGGTGGCCATTTTGCTGGCCGTGGGCATATCCATCGGCTTCATGCTGACCTTCGCGGCGCAAAAGATGATCGCGGCGGTTGCAGAGATTCACTTCGCGCATCAGGCGGGCCTGCTGGCCGCGCTTGCAGCCACGCTGGCATTCGTCGGGCTGGCGGCGGCAGCGATTCCGATGCGGCGCGCGGCGACCGTCGAGCCCATGCAGGCGCTGCGCACAGAGTAGGCGGTCTGGATTGCCGGCCGGTTGATGGATCAGATGCGCCTCAGACGCATCTCACGGTCTATTCACACGGGGCGGCGGGCGGCGCCTCTACTCTGAAGTGATGCGGCGCGTCGTGATGTTCCTCAATCCGCTGCTGATCCATAACGCCCGGCGGCGGGCGACGGTGGAGCAGATCGCTCAATTGCTCAGCGGGCATGGATGCGACGTCCACCTGCAGGAGACGCTTTCCGCACATTCCGCGGGCCAGCAGGCGCGCGAAGCGGTGGCCGCCGGTTTCGATACATTTCTCGTTTGCGGCGGCGATGGCACCATCTTCCAGGTGATCCAGGGTGTGGCCGGATCGGACACAGCGCTGGGTGTGCTCCCCTTCGGAACGGGCAATGTGGTCGCGCAGAATCTGCACCTGCCGCGCAATCCTCTCGAGGCCGCCAGGCTGCTGGTGCACGCAACAGCGCGGGCCGTCAGCCTCGGCCGCATTACGCTGAACCCGGTCGGACACCGGCGGACGCAGAGCTGGTATTTCATCATCGCCGCAGGGATGGGCGTGCATGCAGCGCTGATGAACCTGGCCCCAACCGGCCAGGGCAAGCGCCGCGGCGGACGGCTGGCCTATTTCGTCGGGGGCGCGAAGCTGCTGGTCGACCACCCCGTGCAGCCTTTCCAGGTTGAATTCACGCATAGCGATGGGCACAAGACCACCGAGACGGCGTGCGAAGCGATCGCCACGCACGTTCCTGAGATCAACCGCTGGCAGTCCGGCGGCGATCTGTTTGGATCAGAACTTTGCGTGGCCTGGGTTCCGCCGACCGGGCGTTTGGGGCTGGCACACGCCAGCTTTCACGCTCTTGCCACCGGCAAAGGGAACGGCCGCAACGGGCACACGCAAATCGAAGGCTGGGGCAAACTGCCCTTTCCACAATATGTAACTGTCCAGCGGATGATTTGCCGTCCACTGAACGGGAATCGGTACGATCCGCCGCTGCTGGTGGAGGCCGATGGCGAAGTGCTCGGTGCGCAGTACACCGCAATCGACATGGCGGATACGAAACTGCAGCTCCTGTGGCCCAACGGAAAGGCACAGTAGCGGCGCGTCAACAGCGAATCATCCCTTTCCCACATCCCCCACAGCCTCGACGATCGCGACGAAATGCGCGGCTTCCGGCCGGCCACTCATCCCGTGCGCAGCCGTCTGCACCTCGCCGTTCCCAGGTTGCCTCGAAGTCTCATCGCCGAGGGAATGGTTGTGGCGGAGCCTGGCGTTTGCAGGCATGCGCCCTGCAAAGGGACGCGGCGGAATGGTTAACTACACAGTCAACAGTCGCATCCCACTACCGACGTGCAGCAGCACGCGCTCTGCAGCAGCAGAGTCCCTCGGCCATGCTCGGACGGCCACTTTATTCAGGAGTAACGCATGAAACGCACAGGACTCATCGCCTCCCTCGCGGGGCTCGCTCTTTTCCTCACAACGCCCTCGTTTCTGGCGGCCCAGGAGGGCCCGCCGCCTCCGCAACCGCAGCAGATTTCCAACCCACCCGCTGCCCAGTCGAATCACGTGGAAGTCGGCGTCTTCGGCGATTACCTGAGGTACGCGCCGTCCACGTCCGACATCAATTTCCTGGGCGTCGGCGCACGCCTTGGCGTCAACATGTCGAGGCACGCGGCGATTGAAGCGGAAATGAGTTACGACTTCGCAAGGAATTACACAAGCACCTCCAGCACCAGCCCCAGCGGAACGGTCACCACCACCACCGTCACCACGCGCCTGCGCCCCCTCACGGGTCTGTTCGGCCCGACGTTGTATCTCGGCAGCCCTGCGGCGCACCTCTTCGTGACCGGCAAGGTGGGCTTCATCGATTTTTCGACCAGCAATCCCAACAACGTTTCGGGGGCTGGATTCGGTAACGCTGTCAGCGGAGTGGGCGGGGCCGGCACGCATTTCGCTGCGTATCCCGGCGGCGGCCTGGAGGGATTCTGGGGGGCGTTCGGACTGCGCGCTGAAGTGGGCGACGTTCAGCGAAAAGCGTTCAGCCACAATCGTTCAGCGTCAAGCGCACGGCACGAGGCATGCATCGATCCCGAGGAGCGCGGGGAGTCCGCGAAGGGACACCTGCCCGCAGCACTCCCGATTGCGTTTGTAACGAAAGTGATGTTGCCTCGTGCTGGGTTCCAGGGATTGGATTGAAATGAGATGAAAGCCCGGCATTATCGCGATTTGCAGGTGTGGCAGCGCTCGATGGCCCTCGCGCGCAACGTATTTCGGCTAACCGAGACTATTCCCAAATCGCAGCTCTTTGGACTCACCTCCCAGATGCAACGGGCCGCAGTTTCGATCCCGAGCAATATTGCCGAAGGACACGGTCGGCTGACAGACCGCAGCTTCGCCCAGTTTCTCTCGCAAGCGCGAGGCTCCCTGAATGAACTGGAAACTCAAATCGAATTGACACGCCAGCTGGGCTTTGCCGCGCCAGCTGATTGTCAGCAACTCATGACCGATGCTAACGAATCGGGAAAGGTGCTCAACGCACTGCTGACGGCTGTGCGACGAGCAGACCACCCGCGCTAGTGTGATGTATCTGAAATCCCTTGAGCGTTGTCATCCCGAACGCGCAGCGGAGGGATCTGCGGTTGCTCCTGGCCGGCCTGTCCGGGTCGTGCCGGAGCCGTAAACATATTTCAGAAACACCACACTAGCAGCCCATCTCGAACAGGTTTTCGCCGAAAGTCCCTTGCTGACAGTCTCTCGCTAACAGTCTTTCGCTGAAAGTCCCTCGCTAGCAGGTTTTCGCTGAGAGTCCCTCGCGGACAGTCTTTTCGCTAACCGCTTGTCGCGAGCAGTTGGCGCGCGACCGCAACATACAAATCAATCGCCGCGAGCAGCTCCGCCTTCGCCAGCTTCTCGTGCGGCGTGTGCGCCACGTGGATCGATCCCGGCCCCAGCAGCACCGGCTCGCCCCAGTTCCCGAGCCACGGCACATCCGTCGTGAACGCCGCCACCATCGTCGGCAGCCCTTCCACCGCGCGCAGCCGCTGGAAGGGAATCTCCAGCGTGAAATCCACCGTGCCCAGGCCCGCAACAGCCTCTTCGATCGCGCGCCGCGTCTCCTCCGACGGCCCCACCAGCCGCACCAGGATCTGCGCCTCCGCGCTGTCGGCGATCACGTTCGGCGCGTGCCCGCCGCTGATCGTCCCAATGTTCAGCGTGCTCGGCCCCACATCCGGCGTCACCGGCAGCGCGATCTTCAGGATCCGCGCGAGCGCCTCCACCATCTTGTGCGTCGCGCTCTCGCCCAGCTCGGGATACGCCGAGTGCCCCATCTTGCCCGTCGTCCGGATCACCGCGCGCAGCGCCCCTTTCGACGCCAGCGCCACGCGATTGTCGGTCGGCTCGCCATTGATCAGGAACCGGCTACCGCGCGCCTGCAGGTTCGCCGCCTTCGCGCCCGCCGAGTCGCGCTCTTCGCCGACCACAAACAGCAGCCCCGCGCGCACGCCGGATTCGCGCAGCCGTTCCGCCGCCGCAATCTGCGCGGCAATAATCCCCTTCGCATCGCACGACCCGCGTCCGTAGATGAATAGGTCGTCTTCGCGAGACGGAAGGAACGGAGGCACCGTGTCCATGTGGGTGGAGAAAACGACATCGGGCGTTTGCCCCGGCTCGCAGGCATACACGTTGAACCGCTCGCTCGTCGACCGGCTCTCGCGATTCTGCTCGACCGCCATCTTTTCGACTGCGAACCCCCGCCCCGCCAAAAACTCCGCCAGAAACGCGCCCACCGCCCCCTCGTTGTACGTGATGGACTCAATGTCCACAAGGCGCCGCGTCAATTGAATGGGATCGAGAGTCATGGCGAAGGTCCAGTGTAGCGGAGTGCGATCTGCGCAGAGCGTTGGGCGAGAAACGATGAGCAAGCAATGATTAGCAAAAAGCGTTGAGCGAAGAACGTCCAGCGAAGAACGTTCAGCCTGTGCCAGGCGCCCATCGCAAACAGTCCCATCCCAGCCTTTTGCTGAGCGTCTCTCACCAACAGTCCCTGGCTGAAAGCCTTTCGCTAACAGTCCCTCGCTGACCGTCTTTCGCTCCTCCATACAATCAAACTCCTCCATACAATCAAAGCTGATGCCGCACTCCCACACATCGGGCTCCGCCGTCCTGCGCACCATCGACGATCTGCACTCGCCCGCTGGCCGGCTTGAGGCGCTATTGAACGCCGGTGCCCCCGACGCTCCCTACTCCGCCCTCGTGTGCCATCCCCACCCCCTCGGCGGGGGCACCATGCACAACAAGGTTGTCTACACCGCGATGAAGGCCCTGCAGAGCCTCGGTCTCCCCGTGCTGCGCTTCAACTTCCGCGGCACGGAGCTGAGTGAAGGCGAGCATGATGAAGGCCGAGGCGAGCAGGACGACGTCCGCGCCGCGCTCGCCTGGCTCGAGCGCGAGTTCCATCGTCCCATCCTCTTCGCCGGATTTTCCTTCGGCGCTTATGTCGGCCTGCGCGCCTGCTGCGGCGATCCCCGCGTGCCCGCGCTCATTGCGCTTGGCTTGCCCGTCCGCGCCGAGGGCCGCGACTACAGCTACGACTTCCTGCGGACCTGCTCGCAACCAAAGCTTTTCATCAGCGGCGTCCGCGATCCCTACGGCCCCAGAGCCGAAGTCGAAGCCGCCGTCGCGCTCGCAAGCGATCCGAAAGAACTCGTCTGGATCGACGACGCCGATCATTTCTTCCTGTCGCGCGCCGCTGCTCCCGCGCAGGGCGCGAAACCAGCGGGGAGTAAGCTGGTAGACGTACAAAGGGCGATCCGCTCCTGGGCTGTCAAGTGCTTTCCACTGCTCCGCCAACAATGAACCGTCTCGAAGAACTGCACGCCGCCGCGCGCGACATCTTCACCCACGCGCTGCGCGAGTGCGATATCGCCCTCGCCTTTGACCGGCATCTCCATTTCGAGGGCCGCACCCTCGTCCGCCATCCGTCGCCGCATCTGCCGGAGATCCGCCAGCCCCTCGAAAAATTTAAAGACGTTTACGTCATCTCCTTCGGCAAAGCCGGGCTCACCATGCTCGATGCCCTGCTCGACCGCCTTCCATCAAAGACGCGTCTCCACGGCATCTGCTCGGCGCCGCAAATCCCGAAGAAACACAGCCGCCACATCCGCTATTTTGACGGCGGCCATCCGCTGCCCAATGATGCCTCGTTCGCCGCCGCCCGCGCCGCTCTCGCGCTGCTCAGGCACGCCAATAAAGACACCTTCATCTTTTTCCTCATCAGTGGCGGCGGCTCAGCCATGCTCGAGCTGCCGCGCGACCCCGCGATCAGCCTCGACGACACGATTGCATTCCACGAAACCCTCGTCGCCTCCGGCGCCACCATCACCGAGATCAATACCGTCCGCAAATACTTCTCCGCTGTGAAAGGCGGCCGCCTTGCCATGGCGGCGCCGGAGGCAGAGAAGCTGTCTCTGCTGCTTGCCGACGTTCCTTTGAAAGATCTCGCTGCGGTTGCCTCCTCGCCCACGCTGCCCAACTCCTCCACGCGCGCCGACTGTGCCGAGATCCTCGAGCGCTTTCATCTGCTGGAGAAGTTTCCCACCGCCGTGCGCGAATACTTCGAGCGGCTTTCGAGCGCCGCCGCCGATTGGCCCGACCCTCGCGGCGCAAAGAGAAAATCAGCGCCCGACGCCGAAGCCCAGGCCTTCCGCCACGCCCAGTTCGACACGCTGCTCTCCAACCATGATTTCGTGAATGCGGCGCGCGATCACGCGCAGTCCCTCGGCTACAAAGTCATCATCGACAATGCCTGCGACGACTGGGACTATGCGGAAGCGGCGCGCTACCTGCTGCAGCGTTTTCATGAGCTCCGCCGCGAAACGCCTCGCCTCTGTCTGCTCTCCAGCGGAGAGGTCACCGTGCAGCTCGGCAAGAACCCCGGCTGCGGCGGGCGCAATCAGCAGTTCGTGCTGGCCGCCGCGCTCGACCTGGCGCAATATCCCAATGAGCCGATCGCCGTCTTCAGCGCCGGATCCGATGGCATCGACGGCAACAGCCCCGCCGCGGGTGCCATCGCCGACCCCACCACCATCGACCGCGCCCTCTCCTACAGCTTCGACCCTCAGCGGACGCTGGAGCGCTTCGACGCCTGCACCCTCTTCACCGCGCTCGGCGATACCGTCGTCACCGGACCCACCGGCAACAACCTGCGCGATCTCCGCATATTAATCGCCGGCTAATCCCTATTCCCTAATCCCTGCCGTTCAGAACTTCACCTGCGGAGCGTTCTGCGACGCCGGGCTCGCGTTGAAGTACGCATTATTCGGCTGGAATCCCGCGATGCCCGCCCACACGCTGTTGGGGAACTGCCGGATGAATGTGTTGTAGTCGCGGATCGTGTTGTTATACCGTTCGCGCGCAATCGTGATCCGGTTTTCCGTCCCTTCCAGCTGATCCTGCAATTCGAGGAAATTCTGGTTCGCCTTGAGATCGGGATAATTCTCTGAGATTGCCAGCAGGTGCCCGAGGGCGGAGTCCAGATGTCCGTTGGCCGCCATCGCCGACCGCGGATCGCGCGCCGCCAGCAGCGATTCCCGCGCCTTGTCGACGTCGGCAAACACCGCTTCCTCATGCTGTGCGTAGCCCTTCACCGTCGCCACCAGGTTCGGGATCAGGTCGGCCCGCCGCTGCAGCTGCGTCTGCACGTTCGACCACGCCTCCGACACGCCCTCCTGCTTCGCCACCATCTGGTTCCGCGCGCTCACGTAGCTGCCAAACACCAGCAGCCCCGCCAGCACGATCACCGCCACCACACCCATCGCGATCCACAGGCCACGTCGCATCATCTTGCTGTTCTCCTCGAAACTCGAATCTGAAGTACGTAACGCAGCCCCGCCGCGGTTCTTACCAGCTGCCACCCGCTCCGCCGCCGTCGGTGCCGCCGCCGCCAAATCCCCCAAACCCTCCTCCTCCGCCGCTACCACCCCCGCCAAAATCTCCGCCGCCTCCTCCGCGCCAGCCACCGCCGCCGCCGAAGAACATGCCCAGCAGAAATCCCAGCAGTCCCGATCCGCCGGCCCACGCCAGGAAGATGACCACCAGCACCAGAAACACGATCCCGCCGATCACCTGGCCGGCGCTGGCATGCTGCGGCTGCTGCGCCGCCCCATACCGCGTCAGCGGCTGCAGCTGCACGCCCGCATCCTGCGCGATGATCTGCGAAGTCGCGTCGACGGCCAGCATCATGGCGCCGTCAAAGTCGTTGTTGCGCAGCATCGGCACCATCTGGCGCCCGATCTCGCCCACCTTGCCGTCCGGCAAGATCCCCTCGAGCCCGCGGCCGGTCAGGATAAATCGATGACGATCCTTCACCGAAACGAGGATGATCAGTCCGCGGTCCGTGTGCTTCGCGCCCACGCCCCACAGGTTTTCAAGGTCGACCGCGTACTGATCCGGCGACTCGCCGTTCATGTCATTGACGGTGACGACCGCGATCTGCGCATGCGCTTCCTGATCCACCTCGCTGCACAACCGATCGATCTGCTCGATCGCCGGCTGCGACATCACGTGCGCATCGTCGCTCACGTAATTCGTGGGCTGCGGCAGGTCCTTCACCGCCTGCGCGTACACCGGCGTCCCCGCGCACACCGCGATGGCACACCACGCCCAGGCTTTTGCGGGTATCCGGATCATTGCTTGTTATTGTAGTCGCGCTGCCAATGCAGCCCCGCCACGCATGCCGGGCTACAGCGTCTTCTCCATCGCCAGCGCATCGATGCGGCCCAGATAATATCCCGGTATCCGGCCCGTCCGCACGAAGCCGTGCCGCGCATAGAATCCCTGCGCCCCGGCATTGTCCACGGCGACTTCCAGCCCAACCGTCGCAATGTTCTCCGCGCGCAGCCGCTCTTCAATCGCAGCCAGCAGCGCATCGCCCACGCCGCGCCGGCGGTGCGCCTCCCGCACATCAATCGTGATCAGGTGTCCGCTCAGTTGGCCCTGGCGCCGCCGCGTCCCCGCAATGGCGAATCCCACAATCGCCGGTTTCACCTGCGTCGATTCTTCACCCTCGGCCACCAGGCCGAAGTTGCGCGGATGTCTCAGGAAGTAGATCAGCTCGGCCTTCGACCACGCGATCCCCGGCGCAAAGCAGCTCTGGTCGATCGCATACAGAGTCGCACAATCAGCTGCCTGCGCCGCGCGGATGCGAATCGCCATCCGTCATCTCTGCGCGGCCTGCGCCGCTTCGCCCACGCTCGCGGTTTCCGGCTGCGGTTCGGCGACCACCCCGCTATACATCGAGGCCGCCGCCAGCCGCCCGCCCTGCGAAGTCACGGAGTGCACGGTCCATCCCGCGTTCCACCACTTCCACGTCTTGTCCGCCGGGTCGATCGCGAAAATCAGCGTGCTCTGTCCCGACGTGAGCACGATGCGCCCCATCGCGGCATTCCATGCGAGGCTGTTGATCTCCACCACCGGCAGCTTGCCCAGCTTGCTCCAGGTTTTGCCCCGGTCCGTTGTGAAATACACCCCTTCGCGTCCGCCCGCCCAAATCTCCCCATGCGGCGTTACCGCCAGAGCGTTTACCGCCGTGAGCCCGGCGGGATAGATGACCGGGTCCCAATGGGCTCCGCGGTCAACCGAAATCATGATGCCCACACGACGCGACGCGCACAGCGTGTCCCCGTCAACGCCCAGAGCGTTGTATACGCCGGCCGGCCCCGCCGGACGCTCCCCGTCTTCACGGCCGCCAAGAAGGGGTCCTTCCCACGTTGCGCCGTCGTTCGTACTGCGAAAGACTCCCTCATCCGTCGCTGCATACCAGGTATCGCCGGCCACCGCCAGCGCCCGTACCGCCCCCCGAATGGCTGGCTCTTCGTCGGATGCCTTCTTCGCCGCCGTCCGCCGCACATTGTGCCTGGTCTGGCTTACGGTGCGGTTTGTCCGCCGCCCCGTGCGCCGCTTCGAACCAGTGCTCGCCGCCTCAGCATGGGTCGCCACGCCATTGTCGGCAGCCCACGCGGTTCCGTCCCAGCGAAAGATTCCATGGCTGGTGCCTGCCAGCAGCGTCCCGTCAGCGCCCTGCGCCAGTTCGAAAACATCTGCGCCGCCAAGACCGTCGCTCTGCTGCTTCCACGTTGCGCCAAAGTCCGCCGTGACGAAAACGCCGCCGTACGTCTTTCCGTTCACCACGCCCGCATACATCGTTCCCAGCGTTTTCGTGTCCGCCAGCAAAGCCGCTACCTGCCGCTGCGAGAATCCTGTATTCGATGTCTGAAAATTTACGGCCGCATCTTCGCTGGCCTCGACGCCCCCGCGATCGGTCGCCAGCAGCACGTGCTTTGGATTCCGCGGATCGACATACACATCGTTCACGATCACGTCGGCGCCCGTCGTGCGCGTCCAGTTGTCGCCGCCGTCGTGCGTGATGTACAAACCCTCGGTGGTTCCCGCGTACACCGTATTCCTGTCCGCCGGATCCATCGTCAGCACCCGGGTCCGTCGCGCCGTCGACGGAATGCCCTGCACCTTGCGGAATTGCATCCCGCCATCATCGGTGCGGTAAATCCCTGAGCAGGCGCTGGCAAACAGAACGCTCGGCCGGGAGCGGTCGATGATGATCGAGAACACATCCGAATCATCGATCAGCCCTTCCTTGATGCTCTTCCAGTGCGCGCCACCGTCCGTCGTTTTCCACGGCAGATGCCACGTTCCGGCATAGATCGTATCCGGGTCGTAGGGATCGATGGCGACGGACTGCACCTCATGCACCTCGGTGCTGCCCGGCGGGCTGATCTCTCGCCAGTTCTGTCCGCTGTCGTCGCTGCGAAAAACCCCTGTCAGGGTGCCGGCCACCAGCACGCGCGGACGCGACGGCGCCTCGGTCATCCCCAGCACCGCCTGCCCCTTGATACCGGCAGCCTCCGTCCAGCTATGGCCCTCATCGTGACTGACGAACACGCCGCCATCCGGGTGATCCATCACCCATACACCGGCAATCAGCGTGTGCGGATCGGACCGGTCGACCACCAGGCTGTCCACCACCAGGTTATCCTGCGTCCCCAGCTTCGCCAGCCGCGTCCACGACGATCCGCCGTCCGTCGACACGTAAATCCAGCTGTTGGTCGTGCCGAGGTAAATCCGGCTCGGATCGCGCGGATCGAAGGCAAACCGGCGCGCATCGCCGCCGTCAGGGCCCACTGCGGGCCACGCTGAAGAAGCCGCCGATGCGGCAGAAACGAGGGATCCAGGCATCAGGGCGGCCAAAACCGCCAGCAAAAAGGGCAACCGCTTCCAGTTCATACTCTTCAATCGCTTGTGATGCGGAGTTCCGGGACCGGCGCTTCGCACAATAGGGGAACTGTCTCTATGGTATCCGGTTTCCGCGCCCGGTGGGCTCGCCGCGTGGTTGGGGAAACTGGAGAGATAGCTCCGGCAAACGCCGCGCGTCTCTCGTCGGGGTGATCGCCGCGCAGGAAAAAGGGCTGGCCAAGATTGGCCAGCCCTTTTCGTTGCAGGTTCAGTTCGGGTTATTTCGCTTTCGCCGCGGCTTTGTGATGGTGGTGATGGGCCGGCGCCGCTTTCCGCGCCTGCGCCTTCACCGCGTTTTCGTCCACCGGCGTGGTGCCCGGGACTGCCGACTCGAAGTCCGCACCGGCAGGAACCAGGTAGTCTTCCACCTCGTCCTGACCGCTGGTGCCGGTCCGCACCTGGATACGGCTGGCGTCGATGCCTTTCTCCGTTACCAGGTACGCCTTCGTGTTCACCGCGCGCTGCGCCGCCAGATCGGCAGGCGTCTTTGCATGCGCATGGTGTCTGCCCTTGTGTTCCGGTGCAGGAGCCGCGTTGCCTACCAGCACCAGCGTCGCATCCGGCTTCTGCTGCGCATTCAGAGCAACGTCGTCAAGGCAAGCCTTGTCTTCGTTGTTCACGCGGGCCGGACGCACCTTGTCGTTGGTGAAGTGGTTCACCGCGCACAGCGGCTGCGGAGCCGGCGGCGGCGGAGGCGCTGGCGGCTGCTGCACGTCCACGTTGGTGGTCGCCGAAGCCGTCTGCCCCTTGTCATCCTGCACGTTGCAGGTGACCGTGATGGAGCCTGCAGGCGCGCCCGTGGTCGCGAGCGTCGCGCTGTTGCCCGTTCCGTTGATCGATCCGGCCGAGGCCGAGTAGCTGTAGGTCAGCGGACGGTTCTGCGGGCTCACGCCATTCGCCGTAATCGTCGCGCTGTCGCCCGGCTTCACCGTGCTCGGGCTCGCCGAGCAGCTCACTGTCGGCGGCTCGAATTGCTTCACCGTGAACTGCGCCGTGCAATCCGCTGACTCCCACGGCTTCGGGCCTTCCGTCACGTGACCCGTGACCGTGTAATTGCCCGGAGCCAGGCTGGCCGTATCGATCGTCGCGGTGGGATTCGTCCCGCCCACCGTGACACCCTGTCCGCTCCAGCTGTATTTGGGCGCCTTCTTGGGATTGAGATTCGTTGCCGTTCCGGTGATCGTCACCTGGTCGCCGGGGAATACCGAAGCCTGGTTGACCGAGCAGGCGTACTGCACCGGCGGCGGCGGCAGGATGCTTCCAAAGTGGATCAGCAGCCCCGTACTCAGCTGCGGCGCTGTGATGTTCGCGCGGCCGCCATCAATATCCTGAGGACCAAAATCCGCGTGATAGTAAACAAAATCGGCCTGGGCAATCCGCCACGCAACGTGCTTCGAGATCTCGAAGTCCATGCCGACACCCGCCGTCAGCGCGGGCCCGATCGTGTACTTATGGAAGACCGTGTCGCCGGCGCGATAACCGGCCACGTGGTAATTCGGTCCTCCGATTTCGGCTGCCCCCGCCAGACCGTGAACGAATGGCGTGACTTTCCCGGTCGGATAACGGAAGATGATGCCGCCCTCGCCCGTTCCCATGCCGTCATTCGATCCGTCCGGATGCACCGCAAATTCGATCTGTCCGCCCACATAGCGGTTGAAGTACCACGCAAAGCTCCCGATCGCCCCTTCGTTGATCGGTGAATAGCGCTCGCTTACCGTTGCCCCGCCGGGCAGCGTCGTCGTTACCGACCCCTTCGGATCGAGGTATGAAAAGCCCATAAATACGTCGGCGCGCGATGCCGGCGTTTGTGTCTGTGCCGGAGTTGCCGGCGCCGAGGACGAACTTTGCCCAAGGAGCACCGATGCACCCAGTCCCATGGCGCACCCTACAAGCAATGTTCGGCCCAGAAAACTTAACGGACGTGAATGCATGCGTCTCTCCTCCGCAACCACTGGTTCTGTAGATTTCATAGCCTCATGCAACAGCCGGGGCAATGGATAATCCCCCCGGTGAGGCAGCCCAATTAAAACTTCTGCGATATCGAAATTATCACAGGTTGCCCGCGCTTAGAGCGCAATTTTTCAATATCTTGCCCGAATTTTACCGGTTCCGGGTTCGATGTATCGAAGAGGTAAACCTACTGCAGAATGACTGCATAGGACGGGAGTATTACAAGCTCCCCAAAGAAACAGCAGCGGCACATCTGTCGCAAAAATGCGCTAACCCGATCGCCTGAGTAACGCCACTTTATTGCAGGTTTAATACGCGTTTCAGACTGCCTTGCTCATGTTGGATTTTTTCCTGAAGCAGCGTGATCGCATACAGCAGTTGCTCCGGACGCGGTGGGCACCCGGGCACATAGACATCGACGGGAATAACCTGATTGACACCCTGTACCAATGCGTAATTATTAAATACGCCTCCCGAAGTCGCGCACGCGCCCATCGAGATCACCCACTTCGGCTCCGGCATCTGGTCGTAGAGCCGCCGGATCACCGGCGCCATCTTCCACGACACGCGCCCGGCAATCACCATCAGGTCCGCCTGCCGCGGCGAGGGGCGAAATACTTCCGCGCCGAAGCGCGCCACATCGAAGCGCGACGCCCCCATCGACATCATCTCGATCGCGCAGCACGCCAGCCCAAACGTCATCGGCCAGATCGAATTTTTCCGGATCCAGTTGATCGCCGAATCGACCGTGGTCAGGAATATGCCCTCCGGCTCCTCATATCCATAGCTGGCCTCGAGCACTTTCTCGCGGTTCTTCGCGCTGCTCTCGAGCGTCCCAAACAGCCGCCGATCCCGCAACGTCTCGCTCATACCTCAATCATACGACTGCGCGCCATGCGTTGATAGCCGCGTCGGCTACGCCGCGTAATTTCCCCTGCCGCCGGGAACGCTGCGCTCCTCCGCCCCGCGGTCACCCGCCGCGCCGCATTTCCTGTTTGCCATTCGCTGAAAATATGTAAAAGTAACTCCAACGCACTTTCGCATTCAGTCTCCGGCGCGACCCTCGTTCGCTCTCGCCTGACCCACGCCTCCTCGTTGCAGGCCCCGCAAATTCTGTTCCGTGGAGTCTTATGCGTTCTCGCCGTCTGCTTCTGCCGCTGTTCGTCTCGGTATTGCTGCTCTCCTGGGCTCCCGCCGTTCTCGGGCAAACCCCCGCCGCGCCTGCAATCTCCGCCGGCGACAACGCCTGGATGCTCACCAGCGCGGCCCTCGTGCTCATGATGACCGGCCCCGGCCTGGCGCTCTTCTACGGCGGTCTGGTCCGCCGCAAAAACGTCCTCGCCACCATGATGCAAAGCTTCGCCATGATGTGCATCGTCACCGTGCTCTGGGCTCTCCTCACCTACTCGCTCGCCTTCGGCCCCGGCAACCACTTCATCGGCGGATTCCACTACGTCTTCCTGCACAACGTCGGCCTCAACCCCGATCCCGATTACGGCGCTACCGTCCCCGCGCAAACGTACATGATCTACCAGCTCATGTTCGCCATCATCACCCCGGCGCTCATCTGCGGAGCGTTTGCCGAGCGCATGAAGTTCAGCGCCATGTGCCTCTTTCTCACCCTCTGGGCGATCGTCGTCTATTCGCCCATGGCCCACATGGTTTGGGGCAAGGGCGGCCTGCTCAACGCGTCCCTCGGCGGCAAATATCCCTGTCTCGATTTTGCCGGCGGCACGGTGGTCCACATCACCTCCGGCGTGTCCGCCCTGGTCTGCGCGCTCTACATGGGCAAGCGCGTCGGCTATCCCAAAGAGCCCTCGCCGCCCCACTCCGTCGTCCTCAGTTTCATTGGAGCTTGCCTTCTCTGGGTGGGCTGGTTCGGGTTCAACGCCGGGTCCGCCGTCGCCGCCAACGGCCTCGCCACCAGCGCCTTCGTCAACACCCACTTCGCCACCGCCGCTGCCGCCATCGGCTGGAGCGTCGCCGAGTGGCTGAAGAACGGCAAGCCCAGCGCTCTCGGCGCCATCTCCGGCGCGGTCGCCGGACTCGTCGCCATCACCCCCGCCTCCGGTTTCGTGCAGCCCATGTCCGCGCTCGTCATCGGAGCCGTCGCCGGCGTCTGCTGCTTCCTCATGGTCACCGTCGTCAAAAGCATCTTCGGCTACGACGATTCTCTCGATGCCTTTGGCGTCCACGGCGCCGGCGGCACCATTGGCGCCCTCCTCACCGGCATCTTCGCTTCCAGCGCCATCAACCCCATCTTCGGAGCCGGCAAGCCCACGGGCGCCATCGAGGGCAACTGGCATCAGGTCGGCAACCAGCTCATCGGCGTCGCCATCGCATGGGGGCTTTCGATCGTCGCTACCCTCGCCCTGCTGAAATTCGTCGACCTTGTCATCGGCCTGCGCGTCACCCGCGAAGAAGAAATCGAGGGTCTCGACGTCACCCAGCACGGCGAGGAGGGCTACGACTTCGGCTCCTAGACCTGCACCAAGGCGGCCCGCGCCGCTTTGCCTTCGACCGATTCTGATACTCTGACTAGCCGGGATACCGAAACGCTATGCTAAAGATCGAAGCTGTCATTCAACCTTCCAGGCTCGACGCCGTCAAGGATGCCCTGCTCGAAGCGGGCATCGAGGGCATGACCATCCTGGAGGCCCGCGGCCACGGCCGCCAGAAGGGCCATACCGAGTTCTACCGCGGCCGCGAGTACACCGTTGACCTCCTGCCCAAAATCAAGATCGAGATGGTCGTCCGCGACGAGATGAAGGACAAGGCCGTCGAGGCCATCCTCTCCGCGGCGCGTACGGGCAAAATCGGCGACGGCAAGATCTTCATTTCGAAGATCGACGACGCCATTCGCATCCGCAACGACGAACGCGGCCCCTCTGCCCTCTAAGTTTCGCTGGAAAGCGCTGCTCGCTGCTCGGCTGCACCCACTTCCGCGGCGCGCAGCAGTGTCGGACGAAGTTGTACCCTGAACGCAAGCTGGCTGCTGGCCGCCAACAGCTACCAGTCTTTTGCTAAAAGTCTTTCGCTAACCGTCTTTCGCTAACAGTTCCGCGCTGGACGTCTTTCGCTAAAAGTCTTTCGCTAAAAGTTTCCCGCAAGTAGTCTTTCGCTAACAGTTTCGCGCTGGAAGTCTTTCTCTAAAAGTCTTTCGCCAAAAGTTCCTCGCAAGTAGTCTTTCGCTAACAGTTTCGCGCTGCTCGTCTTTCGCTAAAAGTCTTTCGCTAACCGTCTTTCGCTACCCGCTGCAAGCTACCCGCTACCGTCCCATGCTCTCTGAGCCGCCCACGCTCACGGTCCTCCGCACCCGCTATCAGGACGACTCCGCTCTCCTGCGGCAGACCTTTGAGCGCACCGGCGACGGCTCCGCGGCCACCCGCCGCCGCGCCCAGATCGTCGGCAACCTCCTTCGCCGCCTCTGGGACCAAATTGCCGGCGAGGCCGATCAGTCCGGCATCGCCCTGGTGGCCACCGGCGGCTTCGGCCGCCGCGAGCTCTTCCCCTGCTCCGACGTCGACGTCCTCTTCCTCTGCGCCAGCGAGAAAATCGAGCCGGCCTGGAGCGATCGCATTCGCGCCTGCACCCAGTCCATGTGGGACATCGGCCTCCGCGCCAGCCCCGTCACGCGCACCCTCAAAGAGTGCGAGCGCGTCCACCCCGACAACCTCGAGTTCACCGTCTCGCTCCTCGACCGCCGATACCTCACCGGGAGCCGCGACCTCTACGCGAAATTCGAAATAGATCTCCTCCCTTCCGTCATCCTCCGCGAGTGGGATACGGTCGTGCAGAATCTGGCCGAGATGGCGCGCGCTCGCCACGCCAAATACGGCAACACCATCTTTCATGTCGAGCCCAACGTCAAGGAATGTCCCGGCGGCCTGCGCGATTACCACCTCACGCGATGGCTGACGCTGCTCAACGCCATTCATGCGGAAAAGCGCTGGCCGCCCGCCGCCGCCGACGACTTTTACGGCACCCACGATGAGCCGGAATCCGCCTACGATTTTCTCTCCGCCGTCCGCTGTTTTCTCCACTACCGCTCCGGCCACGACGACAATACCCTCGACTGGCATGCGCAGGATGAAGCCGCTGCCCGCTCCATCGGCCTCGAAACCCGCGGCACCTCCGATCCCGCCTACTGGATGCGCACCTGGTATCGCCAGGCCCGCACTGTGTACCGCCGCGCCTCTCTCCTCATCGACGCTGTTCCGCCGCCGCGCCGCTCCTTCTACAGGCAATTCCGGCGCAAGCGCGCTCCCGTCCCGGGCACCGACTTCTTCCTCGAGGAGGGCCGCCTCGACCTCGCCGAAGGCGCTGCCGTCAACGACGCGGACAGCATCCTCCAGGTCTTTGGCCTCATGGCCAAACACGGCTACCGCCTCAGCTTCTCCGCGGAAGACCGCATCGCCGATGCGCTGCCTGTCCTTGCCGTGCAGATGCCCGAAGGCCCGTTTCTCTGGAATTGCCTGCGCGAAGTCCTGCTCGGCCCTTACGCCGCGCATGCTCTGCGCACCATGCACGCGCTCGGCATCCTCGAGTTGCTCATCCCGGAATTCCACGGCATCGACTCCCTCGTCATTCGCGACACGTGGCACCGCTATACCGTCGACGAGCACACCTTCCACGTCATCGACAGCGTGCACAAGCTGCGCCAGCCCCAGCACGACTGGGAAAAACGCCTCGCCACCCTGCTGCCCGAAATCGATCGCCTCGACCTCTTCTTTCTCGCTCTTCTCATGCACGACACCGGCAAAGCACGCCGCACCGGCAACCACGCCGTCACCAGCGTCGAGCTCTCCGAGAGTCTCTTCTCGCGTCTTGAGATCGATCCCGAAGAGCGCGAAACCGTCCGCCGCGTCATCCGCAATCACCTCGAAATGTCGGCAGCCATGCGCCGCGATATCTTCGACGCCGAAACCATCAGGAGCTTCGCGGAAAAAGTCGCCACCCAGCCCCAGCTCAAGATGCTTACGCTCATGACCTACGCGGATATCCGCGCCGTCTCTCCTGAAGCCCTCACGCCCTGGAAGGCCGAGAGCCTGTGGCAGCTCTACATGAGCGCCTCCAATTTCCTCGACCGCAGCGTCGACGAGGTGCGTTACCACGCCGCCTCCGATCCCGCGCTGCTCAGCCGCATCGTCGCGCTTCTGCCGCCCTCGCCTGCATCGGCCACGCCCGCCGCAGTCCCGCTGCTTGACGAGCTGCGCGGCTTCCTCGAAGGCCTTCCCCAGCGCTACCTCTCCACGCGTCCTCCGGAGCAGATCGCCGCGCACTTCCGCATGGCGCAGGAGCTTGCCGCGGCTCCCGTGCAGGCTTCCTTCCGCATGGTGCGGCAACTCGATGAGGTCACCATCGTTACCGCCGATCGTCCGGGATTATTCGCCGATATGGCGGGCGTTCTCGCCGCCTGGGGCATGAATATCGTCAAGGCCGACGCGTTTTCCAATGCCGCCGGCGTCATTGTCGATACCTTTCAGTTCACTGACACGTATCGCACCCTCGAGCTCAACCAGTCCGAAATCGAGCGGTTCCTCTCGAGCGTCCGCGACACGGTCGCCCGCCGCGTCTCCGTCGAGGAAATGCTGCGCTCGCGCAATCACAAAATTCCGCGCCAGCGGATGGCCATTGAAACCCGCCTCGAATACGACAACGATGCTTCCTCGCACAGCACGCTGCTCCAGATCGTCACCCAGGATGCGACCGGGCTGCTCCGCGAGATCGCTCTCAGCTTCGCCGCCTGCCACTGCAATATTGAGGTCGCTCTCATCGACACAGAGGGCGATACGGTCATCGACGTCTTCTATCTCACCGCCGAGGGACGCAAGCTAACCAGGCGCCAGCAAAATTCCCTCAGCACCGCGCTAACCCGCCGCCTCGACCAACTCCGCCAATAACCCGCAAGCCTTTCGCGATCGCCTGCCGCTAACAGCCCCCCGCTAAAAGTTTTTCGCTAGTAGTTTTTTGCTGAGAGTCCCTTGCTAACAGTCCCTCGCTAACCCGCTGCCTTCAGAAATCCACGTGCCCCCGCACCGAGAACACCCACACCCCCCCGCGGTCCCGGTTGTACCCCGGGTTGTCGATGTGCTGCGTGTCCAGCGCGTAGAACAGCCCCTTCCACGCGTGCCAGTTGTAGTAGCCCTCCACAATGTTCTCCCGCCCGTAGTTGAGCCGCCCATCCCCGAGCAGAAATCCCAAACCGCCGTACTTCAGATAATTCTGGTGGTCCTTCTTGATCGCGTTGCTCACAAACGCCACGCCCACCTTGTCCTGCGCGCGATGCCATCGCTCCCCGGCATAATCCGCCGCCACCTGCACCGTCTGCCCCACTTCGGTATACGCGAACGACTCTTCCTGATCGTCGTTCCACCCAAACCGCGTCCCCACCCGCAGATTCGCCGTGATCTCCTGCTCGTTGTTCCACCCAAATCCGTACTTCGGCGTTTCGAAGCGCTCCACCGACGTGATCTCCGGCCGCAGCGTCAATCCCGCAAAGTAATGGTCGACCGCCAGCCGGTAATTCCCCATGTGCGCATTGTTTCTGTAGGCCAGCAGCCGCGTGGTGCCCTTGCGACCCGGCACAAACGAATGCCGCAGCTCATACTCCCAGTTCTGCCCGCGCGCCCGCGACCACGCCCAGTCCAGCGCGATCCCGTTCGCCACCGTCGGCATTGCAAAAATTCCGTAGCGGAACGACCAGTTGCGATCTTCGTACTCCACCAGGCCCCCCACCGTGTACCCGCGCGTATCCGCCGCGTAATCCCACGCGCCGTTATCGTCCACCGCCCAGTTCAGAAACTGCAGATGGCTGTCGGTCGCCACCTCGTTCTGGTCGATAAAGTCGTTCGCGCCCATCTTGCCCACGCGCACTTCGAACCGCCGCACCGGAACTTGCGTCGCCAGCGAAAATTGATCCCGATCCGTCTCGGCCAGCTCCTTCGTCAGCCCAAACGTCTGATGGATGACCCCGCGCGCCAGATACGGCGCGGTCCCCAGGTTCGGATTCCGCACCACATCCAGATTCGTGAATCCCGCGAGGCCGAGCGCTTCGCCGAGTCCGCGTCCCCCCGCCGATTCCACGTCCACGAGAAAGTCCGTGTCATACCGCAAATTTCGGTGCGGCTGGAATCCCAGATAGAGCGTCTCCACCAGCGACGTCTTGTACTCGGATGCGTTGTCCAGGCTGTTCGGCCCCTGGTATGGCGCATGAAACCCGGGCTTCCCCTGGAAGATCACATTCGCCTGTCCTGAAATCCAGTACCGCGCCGCGTCGCTGTGCGGAAACATCGTCAGGGCCGGATCATCGCTCGGAGGCGCCGGTTTTTCCGCCGGGGTGGGCTGCTTTTGCTGATCCTCCTGCACCGCGTCCGCCCCATTCGCAGCGCTCATCGCAAGCCGGGGAGCCGGAGCGCCGGGCAGGGAAGAGGACAATTGCGCGCCAGCAGGAATACAGCTGAACAGCGCGAGAATCATGACGAGGCGGCGCGGCAATGACCCTCCAGACAGGGCATTCACAGGAGATAAACAATCCTCTCCGGAAAACTTTGCAGAATGATGACAGCTCGGGCGAATCGGATCTCAACCGCGTGCGAAAAAGGCGTAGACTGGTCCTGATCGACTTATAACATATCCCCCTACCATATAGGAAGCCATGACTCACGAATCCCGCGAGAAGCAGAAACTGATCGCCCGCGTCCGCCGCATTCGCGGCCAGGTCGACGCCATCGAGCGCTCCCTCACCGGCAGCGAAAACTGCGCCGACGTCCTCATGCTCCTCGCCAACATTCGCGGCGGCATCAACAGCCTCATGGCCGAAGTCCTTGAGGACCACATCCGCCTGCACATGCTCTCGCCCGACAAAACCAAAACCGATGCCACCGAACTCGCAGAGGATCTCATCGAGCTCGTCCGCGCCTACCTGAAATAGCAACGAAAACCACCGCGGAACCACCGCAGCGCCCTTCGCGTACAGTCTCAACCAGAGGACCCCATGCCCTCCGTGACCGAAGCAGCGCGCCCATCCACCGCCGCCCCCACGCGCACCGCCACCGCCGGCCTCGCCGTCATCGCCGGCCTCGTCGCGCTCGTCCACATCCTCACCAACTCCCGCTACGGCTTCCATCGTGACGAGCTGCAGTTCCTCAGCGACGCCAAACACCTCGCGTGGGGATACGTCGCCTACCCGCCGCTCACCGCCTTCGTCGAGCGCCTCAGCCTCGCGATCTTCGGCCTGAACATGGTGGGCCTTCGCCTCGCCTCCGTCCTCGCCGTGTCCGCCGGCATCATCGTCACTGGCCTCATGGCGCGCGAGCTCGGCGGCAGCCGCTTCGCCCAAATCATCGCCGCCTTCTGCGTCGCGCTCTCGCCCCTCCCTCTCTTCGAAGGCACCGAGTTCCAATACACCACCTTCGACTACCTCTGGTGGGTCCTGCTCGCGTACTGCGTCATCCGTCTCCTGCGCTCTGAGAATCCCCGCTGGTGGCTCGCGATCGGCCTCTTCGCCGGCCTCGGCGTCATGACGAAGTATGCCATCCTCTTCTACATCGCCGGCATCCTCCTGGGATTCCTCCTCACCCGCGCGCGCCGCTTCCTCCTCAGCCCATGCTTCGCCGCCGCGCTCGTCCTCACTACCCTCATCGCCCTCCCCAATCTTCTCTGGCAGATCCACAACCACTTCATCTCTTTCGCATTCCTCCAGCACATCCACATCCGCGACGTTGGCGAAGGCCGCGCTGCCGGCTTCCTCTGGCAGCAATTCTGGCTCTGCGCCAATCTTGGCTCCGCTCCGCTCTGGATCGCCGGCCTCATCGCCTTCCTCCTCAGCCCGCGCTATCGCGTGCTCGCCTGGATGTTCCTCATCCCCGTCGCCCTCTTCTGGATCACCAGGGGCCGCGGCTACTACACCGCCGCCGCGTATCCCATGGTGCTCGCCATGGGCGCCGTCGCCGCGGAACGCTGGCTCGCATCGCTGCGCCCCGCCTTCCGCCTCACAACGCAGGCCCTCCTGTTCGCCGCCGTCTCCGTCTGCGGCGTCATGATGGCCGCCGTCATCGTGCCCTTCGCCTCCGGCGGTCCGCTCATGCGCTACGCCCTCGCCAATAACGGCAATCTCCGCGAAGAATTCGGATGGAATGAGTTGGTGCGCACCGTCGCGCAGCTTCGCGACACGCTGCCGCCCGATCAGCAGGCGCATCTCGGCATCACCACCGGCAATTACGGCGAGTATGGCGCGATCGACGTGCTGGGCCGCGCCTATGGACTGCCCGAGCCGATCGGCACCACCAACTCCGAGTGGCTGCGCGGCTATCCCGCCGATCCGCCAACCACGATCATTGCTCTGGGTATCACGCCCGCACAGGCGAACCAGATCTTCACCAACTGCCGCCTCGCCGGCCACAACGGCAACTCCCTCGGCCTGCGCAACGAGGAGAGCACCGACCACCCCTGGATTTTCCTGTGCGGCCCGCCGCGCAAACCATGGGCCGAAGTCTGGAAGCAACATCGCGATTTCGGCTGAGGCCGCTGGTAGACTCCCGCCATGCTACCCCTCGGCTCGCACCCGGCGCTCCATCCTGTTTTTGAAGCGCTCGGCTACGCGTCGGCTTACTGGGTCTACCGCCAGGTGCGCACGCATGAGGGCGATGCCCTGACCGAACCGCTGCGCTGGACCGTCATCGCTGCCGCCGCGCTCGGGGCGCTGATCGGCAGTCGCCTGCTCGGATTAGCGGAGCAGTGGCCCACGCTGATCGCGGCCCGCCACTCCGGCCATCTCACCCATATCCTGATCGCATCGGGCGGCAAGACTGTCGTCGGCGGTCTTCTCGGCGCGTGGGCCGCCGTGGAAATCGTCAAGCGCGCCAACGGAATCCACCGCCGCACCGGCGATTTATTTGCCCTGCCGATCTGCGTCGGCATCGCCGTCGGGCGCGTGGGCTGCTTGCTGGCCGGCTTGCCCGACGATACTTATGGCAAGCCCACGCGCCTGCCCTGGGGCGTTGATTTCGGCGACGGCATCGCCCGCCATCCTGTCCAGGCCTACGAAATTCTCTTTCTCGCCGTGCTGGCATGGGTCATCACGCGCGACCTCCGTTTCGCGGAGGGCACGCGCTTCCGCATCGTTCTCGCCGGCTATCTGGCGTGGCGCCTCGTGATTGATTTCCTGAAACCGCAGCCTCTGATCGCCGGCATGAATCTCATCCAGTGGGCCTGTCTGGCCGGCCTGCTCGCGCTCGGGCTCCAGTGGGTCGGCGATCGGCACTCACCGCGTGCGGAAAGGCTGCAGCGGGCCCATGCGTGACGGAATCGATCTCTCCAAAGTCATCACCGTCATGGCCGTTGCCTTCATCGCGTCGATTGGATTGTGCGGGCTGTCATCGGCCCTGCCACACGAATCCTCGATGAGCGGCGTCATTGCGATTGCAGGAGCCTCGATCGGAGTTCTTTCCTTCCTCGGAATCCTGGGAGTGGCATTCCTCTGGGTAGTCGCCTCAATCTTTGACCGTGGACACGGCACAAATTCCGGCGTGCAGAAGCTCTTCAACGACGACGACCGAGGAATGAAATAGATGCCTCTTATTGATCGGATGAAAGCATGAACATCGGCGCATGGTGGCGTCATCGGAGCGGCATGGCGAAGACGGTCACCGCGCTGGCCGCCGCATTGTGCCTCGGCATCGGTCTCTGCGGCCTCGATTTTTTCTTCGCCGCCCACGGCATTGGCAAAAGCACGAGTGGAATCGGCGTCGGTCCTCTCGATGGCGCGTCGCTCTTCGTGATGCTGCTCTCCGCGCTCGGGCTGGCGATTGCCCTCGTCACCTGGCTGGTGATCGCAATCATCAGGAAATTTCCCTCCGGCTCCGGAAAGCGCTAATGCCCTGAGCCTCACAGCGCTCCCGTTCAGCGTGCCGCGCGACCCCCGCCCTGGGACACTTGCGAAAGTGCCACACTCCCGAAAGCGCCCGGTACACCGCAGCGTAGAATCCCGCCATGCTCGCGAAGAAGCTGCTCACGCTGGCCTGTGCCGCCGGGATCCTCGCCCTCGGAGCCTGCTTCCTGCCGCCGCCCGCCGTCCACAGACCACCGCCGCCGCGCATCGATCTCCATGGCATCCGCCGTATCTGCGTCACCGCCTCCAACAAATCGGAGTCGCACCACCTCAACGCGCGCTACCTTGCCCCATCCATCGCGGCATCGATCGACAGCCGAGTCGACGATCGCATCCTCCGGGCAAGCGCAGCGTGCGAGTCGTCGAACGACGGCGCGTTGCAAATCGACATTCTGAGCGAGTCGGCTGCGCCGCAGGAGAACCCCGCCTCTTCCGGCTCCGTACGATGGTCAGTTGCAGTGACGCTCAACGCCACCCTCACGGATCGGGAGGGCGCTGTCGTGTGGCGCGCGGATAATTTTGAATTTCGCAGCCCTGCTCCACTTCCCGGCCTCGACGCCGAATCCATGTGGAGGACCCGTGAAGGCCAAATCGAATATCTCCTCGCCAATCGCCTCGCAACCCGGTTCCTGCATGGCGATTGATCCATCCCCTCCCGTAACCCTCGCTTTCCTGAAGGCCCACCATGACTGAAAAGCTCCGTCCCTACCTCTTCTACGACGTCGCCATCTCCATCTGTTCCACGTGCTACCGCCGCATCGACGCAAAAATCGTCTTCGAAGACGGCAAGGTCTGGATGCTCAAGCGCTGTCCTCAGCACGGCCAGGCGCGCGTGTTGGTCGCCGACGATGTGGACTACTACCGCCGTTCCCGCGAGCTCTTCATCAAAACGCCCGAGCAGCCCATGGTCTACAACACGCCCGTCAAATGGGGCTGCCCCTACGACTGCGGCCTCTGCCCCGACCACGAGCAGCATAGTTGCCTCACCCTCATCGAAATTTGCGACGTCTGCAATCTCACCTGCCCCGTCTGCTACGCCGGCAGCGGCCAGCATCGCACCGAATTTCGCTCGCTCGCGCAGATCGAATCCATGCTCGACTGCGTCGTCCGCAACGAGAAGCAGCCCGACGTCGTGCAAATCTCCGGCGGCGAGCCCACCCTCCACCCCGATTTCTTTCGCGTCCTCGAGATGTGCAAAGAGCGCCCCATCCGCCATCTCATGGTGAACACCAACGGCATCCGCATCGCCCAGGACGAAGCCTTCGCCGAGAAGCTGGCCGCCTTCATGCCGCACTTCGAGCTTTACCTGCAGTTCGATTCGCTCCAGCGCGATCCGCTCATGCAGCTGCGTGGCGCCGACCTGCGTTCCACGCGGCAGAAGGCGCTCGAACGCCTCAACCGCCTCGGCATCTCAACAACGCTGGTGGCGACTGTCGAGCGCGGCGTCAACGATGGCGAGCTCGGCGCCATCATCGACTTTGCCCTGCAGCAGCCCGCTGTCCGTGGCGTCACCTTCCAGCCCGTTCAGCAGGCCGGCCGGGTCGAAGGCTTTTCTTCCGCGCAGCACCGGCTCACGCTCACTGAGGTGCGGCGGCGCATTCTTGAGCAAACCAGCGTCTTCCGCGCCGAAGACCTCATCCCCGTGCCTTGTCATCCCGACGCGCTGGCCATGGCTTACGCCCTTAAACTCGGCTGCGAAGTCGTGCCGCTCACCGGCATGGTTCCTCCCGACGTCCTCATCAACGGCGCAAAGAACACCATCGTCTTCGAGCAGGAGCCCGGCCTGCGCGAGCACCTGTTCCGTCTCTTCGCCACGAATCTTTCGCCGGCTTCGCAGGCCAGCACGCTCCGCGAATTGCTGTGCTGTCTGCCGCAGGTCCTCGTGCCGCAGGATCTCGGCTACGCCAACCTCTTCCGCGTGCTCATTGTCCAGTTCATCGATGCCGAGGCTTTCGACGTGCGCAGCGTCAAGAAAAGCTGCATCCACATCGCCCATCCTGACGGCAGGCGCCTCATTCCCTTCGACACCTTCAACCTGTTCTATCGCGACAACCTGGAATCAAGCCGCCTGGTGCCCCTGCGCGCCGCGCAACTGGCGGTGCATTAGAAGGCTATCCCGCCCGCTTGTGCAGCCCCCTCACCGACGCGGCAATCGAGAATCCCCGATTTGCCGTATCCGGTGCCGGCCCCGTCGATTCGCGCACGATCAGCTCTGGCTCCATCACAATCTCCGCCGGTACTTCCCGGTCGGGATCGGCGATGCGCTCCAGCAGCACCTGCGCCGCTATCAGGCCCATCTGGCGCAGCGGCTGCTTCACCGTCGTCAGGCTCGGCTGGCTGAACGCCGCCGTAATGATGTCGTCGAATCCCACCACTGAAATGTGATCCGGTACGCGCAGCCCCACGTCGCTGATCGCGCGTACCGCTCCCAGCGCCGAAATGTCGTTGAAGCAGAAAACCGCCGTGAAGTCCCGCCGCCGCTCCAGCAGTCCGCGCATCAGGTGATAGCCCGCTTCCGGAGACTGATTCGCCTCCTCCAGTTCCATGCACAGCTCCGGATCGACCGGCATTCCCATCGACTCGCTCACGCTCACGATGCTCGACCACCGGTACTTCGCATCCGTAATGCCCGGCGCGCCCTTCATCAGCGCCACCCGCTCATGCCCCAGGTCGCGCAGATGCTCCAGCGCCAGCCGCGCCGCGCAGTCGTGATCGAGCACCACGTTCGTCACGCCCGGCGCCGCGTTGTGCGACGAAACAGCCACCGCCGGCACCGGCACATGAATCTGTGCGGGCGTGTCCAGCAGCAGGAGCCCGTCCACGGCGCGCTCCATCAGCCGCCGCGAATACTCCTCCACCAGCTCCGGCCGCCGGTAATGGCTCGCCGTCACATAGAAATAGTGCGACTGCAGCAGGTGCGCCTCGATCGCGTTCATCACCACGGGAAAATACCCGTCGCTCAGATCCGGCACGATCACGCCGACGGACATGCTGCGGCTGTTGCGCAGCGACCGCGCAAAGTAATTCGGACGGTAATGAAAGCGCCGCGCCGCCTCGAACACCCGCTCGCGCGTGTGCTGCGGTATCGACCGCCCCGCGGGCGAATTGTTCAGAACGAGTGAGACCGTCGTCTGCGAGAGTTGAAGATGTTCGGCGAGTTGCTTGAGATTGGGTGGCCGTTTTCCCGGCGTCGATTCCAGCTTTCCCTGGGTCATGAGCGTACCAGGGCCCTTCGCAGGGTCCTAAATTCGTTACCCGAACGATACCAGATTTTAACGTTTCAGGCTTCTTCCCATCCGCCGTAAACATCGCGCAGCGCCGCGCACATCTCGCCGAGCGTCGCGCGCGCCCGCACGCAGTCCAGCAGGAAAGGCATCGTGTTCGCCGCGCATACGTCGCTCGCCCCCGGCTCCGGCTCCGCTGCCGCCGCCCTCCGCAACGCGTCGAGCGTGCGCTCCACCTGCTCCCCCGACCGCTCCGCGCGCAGCTTCTTCAGCTTCTGCGTCTGCGCGTCACGCACGCTCTCGCCGATGTACAGCGTCTGCGGCGCCGGTTCGTCAATCGCGTACTTGTTCACTCCGACGATGATTTTCTCGCCCGCTTCCACCGCCCGCTGATACGCGTAGCTCGCCTCGGCAATCTCCTTCTGCGGATACCCCGCTTCGATCGCCTTCACCATCCCGCCCATCCCATCCAGCTTCTCGAAATAGCGAAACGCGCCCTGCTCCATGGCGAGCGTCGCGTTCTCGACGAAGTACGACCCGCCCAGCGGATCGATCACCTCCGCCACGCCAGACTCATACGCCAGAATCTGCTGCGTGCGCAGCGCAATCCTCGCCGCGTCCTCGGTCGGCAGCGCCAGCGCCTCGTCGAACGCGTCCGTGTGCAGGCTCTGCGTCCCGCCCAGCACCGCCGCCAGCGCCTGCAAAGCGACCCGCGCAATATTGTTCATGGGCTGCTGCGCCGTCAGCGAAACCCCCGCTGTCTGCGTGTGGAAGCGCATCCACGTGGACCGCGCATTCTGCGCCCCGAAGCGCTCCGTCATCACGCGATACCAGATCTTCCGCGCCGCCCGGTACTTCGCAATCTCCTCGAAGAAATCGTTATGCGCATTGAAGAAAAAGCTCAGCCGCGGCGCAAAATCATCGACCTTGAGCCCGCGCCGCAGCGCCCACTCCACATACTCCACGCCGTCATACAGCGTGAACGCCAGCTCCTGCAGCGCCGTCGATCCCGCCTCGCGTATGTGATACCCCGAAATCGATATCGGATTGAACTTCGGCGTCCGCCGCGCTCCGAACTCCAGCGTGTCCACCACCAGCCGCATCGATGGCGCCGGTGGATACAGGTACTCCTTCTGCGCGATGTACTCCTTCAGAATGTCGTTCTGCAGCGTCCCCGACAGCAGCGCCCAGTCCGCGCCCTGCCGCTCCGCCACCACCAGATACATCGCCCACAGCACGCTGGCCGGCGCGTTGATCGTCATCGACACGGTCGTCGCATCGAGCGGAATCCCCGCGAACAGCGTCTCCATGTCCTCAATCGAGTCGATGGCCACGCCGCACTTGCCCACCTCGCCTTCGCTCTGCGGATCGTCGGAGTCGCACCCCATCAGCGTCGGCAAATCGAACGCCACCGACAGCCCATGCGCCCCGCCCTCGAGCAGATATTTGTAGCGAAGGTTCGTCTCTTCCGGCGACGCGAACCCCGAGAACTGCCGCATCGTCCACAGCCGCCCGCGATACCCCGTCGGATGAATCCCCCGCGTGTACGGCGCTGTCCCCGGCTCTCCCAGATACGCAGCCTGGTTTTCCTTCCAATCCTCCGGCAGATCGGCTTCCGTATAGAGCCGCCGCACCGGCGCGCCGGAAATCGTCGTGAACCGCGCATTCCCGGCCTCGTCGCGATTCACTCCCGTCGCCGCTCCGATGGGGTGCTCCGGCGACTTCTCCAGCGCCGCGGCCAGTGTCTCCTCCGCCCAGCGCAGCTCCTCGGCCGAAGGCCGCCGCCCCTGGCTCAGTTCCGCCAGCACCGCCTCCCGCGCGCCACTCACCTTTTCCGCCATAGGAAGCTCCAGCATAGGAAACCCACCCCACTCGGAGCAAGCGCGCCATCCGCGACGATTTTTATGGATGGACGGAGACTTCTTTGGCGATTCGTGTCTTCACCCATCCCTGGGGCCGGGACAGGCCAACGGAACATGCGCCCAGCGCAGCCGCCAAAGGCCACGCGTCCAGCCGAAGAACGCCTGCAAAGTAGAGAACGACCAACACCGCCGCGGCAATTCCGACCGACCAACGGAGAATTCGGACCAGGTAAAGTGTCTCCGCACTGACTGAATACCCGATCGAAACCGCAAGCCGCAGAGCAGCCCAGAACACAAGCGGCGCCATCAGGATCAGCGCAGTCAAGCAGTACATCACGAGATTTGCACCGGGATTCACGGTCTAGCCAATGCAACCACCGCGGTCACCGCAGCCATCGGCCAGACCTCCTGGCTGACTTCTTCGCAGCCTTCTTCACGGATTTCTTTGCAGGCCTCTTAGCAGCAGCCTTCCTGGGCGCAGCCTTTTTGGCAGCCTTCCTGGCAGGGGCCTTTTTGGCGGCCTTCTTCGCAGGCGCTTTCTTCGCTGCCTTCTTCGCAGGAGCCTTTTTTGCGGCCTTCCGGGCAGGTGCTTTCTTGATGGCTTTGGTCACTGTGGTCACGGCCGTGCCAATCGCCGTTTTCACCGTGCCCGCCACATCCTCCGCCATCGCAAGGCCGTACCCAACACCCTCCGCAGCCTTCTCCACAATCGTTTTCTCAGCCATAGACAGACCTCTCAGTCCCAGTGATCATACGCGGGAATGAATGGAAGAGGCATAGCGAAGTGAGTGCGCGAATCTCGTTCGCTACAGGTCCTCGGCTTCCCTGTGCGTGGACGAGACTCGGATGGTTGGTCGCCTTTTGGCCTGCGCCCTCCCATCGCCACGGATACCGCTCCACGGATGAATCAATCTCTGCGCTCTGCCCCCCGGCCCGCGAGCGCCTCCGCAAATCCCGCCCCCGCGATACTCTGTCTCCAGCATGATTGCCCACCTCCGCGGCAAGCTCTTCTCGAAACAGCCAGGCCAGGCCATCGTCGAAGCCGCTGGCGTCGGCTACGACGTCACCATCTCCGTCCCCACCTTCACCGCTCTACCCGCCGAGGGCGGCGACGTCGCCCTCTACATCCACACCCACGTCCGCGAAGACATCATCGCTCTCTACGGCTTCCACCACCGCGACGAGAAGCGCCTCTTCGAGCGCCTCATCACCGTCTCCGGCGTCGGCCCCAAACTCGCCATCACCATCCTCAGCGGACTCAATCCCGACCGCACCGTCGCCGCCATTCGCGCGCAGGACCACGCCACCCTCACCCGCATCCCGGGCGTCGGCAAAAAACTCGCCGAGCGCCTCGTCGTCGAGCTGAAAGAAAAACTCGACGACTTCGCCGCCGTCCCCGCGCCCGCTTACGCCGGCATCCCCGCCGCCGAAGACGTCCTCTCCGCGCTGGTCAATCTCGGCTACCAGCGCCCCGCCGCTCAAAAAGCCATCGAGACCGCCGTGGAGAAAGACAAATCCGCCTCCGCCGGTTTCGACGATCTCTTCCGCGCCGCCCTCAAAGTGATCCGCTAACCGCTCCTGTTGCGTCCACGGCAAACCCGGGCAGCCGCAATACTCCGCGAAAAACGAATCTGTCATCCTGAGCGAGCTTTCCAAATTCGTTGCGCCAGCTTTTGGCGCAACCAACAATGCAGCCGCGAGTCGAAGGACCCGCATTCAATCCGTCGCCACCTCCGGCAACAGCTTCCGCACCCGCTCCGGCGAAATTCCGTGGTGATATTCCTGCGCGAGCGGGCGCTCGGTCTCACACCTCCGTACGACGAAGGATGTAATCCAGGCCGCCCACCCGGAACCATCGGTATCCGTACGGCTCAAGCACAATGCAGTGGCGTCCGTTTGCGTCCGCGTCACTGTGATCGTCAGATAACAAATTGATCAGATGGTTTCCTTCACCGGCGCACTTCGAACTCACGCGAAAGCGGACCTCGCGTGGTTCCGGCATCAGGTTATGCAGGCAGAGCACAGAGTTGTTGCGCCATTCGTATTCCATGGCCAGTACGCCCGGCGTGCGCAGCCGCAGGAAGGAGAAGTCTCCCCATCCAATTTCCGGAATCTCTTTGCGCATACGGATGATCCGTTCCATCCAGTTGAGAAAGGAGTCAGGATTCCGGCGCTGCGCTGCGACATTCACCTGTTGATACCCGTAAGCTCCGTCTGCAATCAACGGCATCACCGGCTTCTCACAGGTCGTAAAACCTGCCTGCGGCTCCGCCGACCACTGCATCGGCGTGCGCGCGCAATTGCGCTCCGGCAGCCGCAGATCGTCCCCCATACCGATTTCATCCCCGTAGCGCAGCACCGGCGTGCCGGGCAGAGTCATCATCAGGCTGTAGGCCAGTTCCAGCCGCCGGCGATCCCCGTGCAGCATGGGAGCCAGCCGTCGCCTGATCCCGCGTCCGTACAACTGCATCCGCTTCTCCGGACCGAACTCCTCGAACACCGTCTCTCGCTGTGTGCGTGTTAGCCGTCCCAGATCCAGTTCATCGTGATTCCTGAGAAATTGTCCCCACTGCGCCGTTGCCGGGCGAGCCTTCGTATTCTCAAGAGCCTTGATCAGCGGCTTCGTGTCGCCGCTCGCCATGGCATAAAACAAATGCTGGTTCACATCGAAGTTGAACATCATCTGCAACCGCTCGCCATATTTCCCGAAGTACTCCATATCGGTCTTCGGCACCACGTTCGCTTCGCCCAGGATGATCGCTCCGCTCTTTCTCCAGGTCAGAAATTCAGAGAACGATCGCAACATGTCGTAGTGCTCCACCGGCCGTGGCAGATCCGCTCCCTTCTTCGCAATCACAAACGGAACCGCATCCATGCGAAATCCATCCACCCCCAGTTGCAGCCAGAACCCCATGATCTTCAGGATCTCCGCCTGCACCTCCGGATGAGCCGTGTTCAAATCCGGCTGGAACTCATAGAAGCGGTGAAAATAATAAGCGCGCGCATTCTTCTCCCACGTCCAGGTCGACTTCTGCACGCCCGGGAACACCATTCCCGAATTCGCGTCCCTGGGCCTCTTCACCGACCACACGTACCAGTCTTTGTATTTTGATTGGGGATTGCGGCAGGCGTCGCGAAACCACGGGTGCTCGTTCGATGTGTGATTGACGACCAGATCGATCAGCACGCGGATGCCGCGCTGTTCGCAGTCGTGCGTGAACTCGACAAAATCCCCCAGCGTTCCATACCGCGGGTCCACGTTGTAATAATCGGCGACGTCATACCCGTCATCGCGGCCGGGAGAAGGCTGGAACGGCATCAGCCACACCGCCGTGATCCCCATCCCCTGCAGGAAATCCAGCCGCCGCGTCAGGCCCTTGAAGTCACCGATTCCATCGCCGTTCGCATCCATGTACGTGGCGACCGAAAGACAATAGACAACCGCATTTTTGTACCAGAGATCGTTGATCATGGGCTTTCGTCGCGATGCAACCGCTGAGGCTGATGGGTCAGATGCCGGATTTGGAGTGGTGGAAGCGAGCCGTCATTTACGAGGTCTATCCAAGGTCTTTTCAGGACACCAACGGCGACGGCATCGGCGACCTTCGCGGCATTCTCCAGCGCCTCGACTACCTGGTCGAGCTCGGCGTCGACGCGATCTGGATTTCTCCTGTTTACCCCTCTCCCATGGCCGACTTCGGCTATGACATCTCGGACTACTGCGCGATCGATCCCCTCTTCGGCGCCATGGCCGACTTCGATGCGCTGCTTGCCGAGGCGCATCGGCGCGGGCTGCGCCTCATTCTCGACTTCGTCCCCAATCACACATCGGACCAGCATCCGTGGTTTCTCGAAAGCCGTTCCTCGCGGCAGAATCCCAAACGCGACTGGTATCTCTGGCGCGATGAGCCCAACAACTGGACCAGCAACTTCGGCGGCTCTGCATGGGAATTCGACGAGCAGACGGGCCAGTACTACTACCACTCGTTTCTGAAGCAACAACCGGATCTGAACTGGCGCAACCCAGCCGTGGCCCGCGCCATGTTCGACGTCCTGCGCTTCTGGCTCCGCAAGGGTGTCGATGGCTTTCGCGTCGACGTGATGTGGCTCATCATCAAGGACGATCGCTTCCGCGATAATCCTCCCAACCCTGGCTACCAGCCTGGCTCTTCTTCGATTCACCGCTTTCTCCCCGTCTACAACTCCAACCGCCCCGAAGTCCACGCGATTGTGGCCGAGATGCGTCGTGTCGTCGACGAATTTTCTGCTCGCGTCCTCATCGGCGAAATCTACCTGCCCGTTCCGGAGTTGATGACCTACTACGGCAGGAACCTCACCGGCGCCAACCTCCCCTTCAATTTCCACCTGCTGCAATGCCCCTGGAGCGCCGCCGCCATCGCTGAGGTCATCGGCGAATACGATCGCGCCTTGCCGGTGGGCGCGTGGCCCAACTGGGTTCTCGGCAACCACGATCAGCCGCGCATCGCCTCCCGCATCGGCACCAGCCAGGCGCGCGTGGCGGCGATGCTGCTCTTTGCTCTGCCCGGCACCCTCACCCTCTACTACGGCGAGGAAATTGGCATGACCAACGTCCCCATCGCCCCCGAGCAGGTGCAGGACCCCGCGGAAAAAAACGAGCCCGGCATCGGCCAGGGCCGCGATCCCGAACGCACCCCCATGTGCTGGGATCAAACCCCGCTCGCCGGCTTCACCACCGGCGAGCCCTGGCTGCCGCTTGGCGACTGCCATGCCGCCGTCAATGTGGCCGTCGAGCAGCACGACAGCGCATCCATTCTGCGGCTTTATGCCAAACTCATCGCTCTGCGCAAGGCTCACCCCGTCCTGGTCGGCGGAAAATTGGATCGCATCCAGGTGGATCGCGGCGTGCTCCGCTTTCGCAGAAGCGGGCGCGAAGCAATCGAAGTCCTTCTCAACCTGACCCACGAGCCAGTCGACGTGCCGGTGCCAGGGGCCACCGTATTGGCGGCAACGCACACGGATCGCGAAGGCGAAACGCTGGCCGGCTCGACAACCCTCCGCTCCGCCGAGGGTCTACTCCTGCTCCTCGCCTGAGCGCTCCCCGGTCCTCACCCAGGGCCTCCCGAGAGCCGCCATGCGCCCCAATCGGCGACGCCGTTCGCGATGTCAAGCCCCAACCCTCCGCACCAAGGTAATGACCCAACAAAACAAACGACTTCCCCGCCAAAACTGGCAAAGAAAGTTGGCAGGTTTTGCTGCGGAACTTGATATTCTGAATCTAGAAGCTAAAAAACGAAAGAGCCGCCCTTCGAGGCGGCTTTTTTCATGGGTCTTTTTTCATGAATCCAAGGAGCCTCGCATGATCAACCACGAACGCCTCTGTTACGCCTACACCACCGACGGCCAGATGTGCAGGGCGACCGCCATTCGCGGACAGCTCCACTGTTACGCCCACGGCCCACGCGGCCAGCGCCGCGCCGAGGCGCTTCGCCAGGC
>JBARMS010000257.1:0-49562 GCA_049802575.1 Acidobacteriaceae bacterium
GACCGTTGACTCGATATAGCTTCCTCCGGAGAGCGTTTCTTTGACTACGCCAACGTTATTGTTGACGTACAAGTCGCCGCTCTCATCCACTGCCACGGGAGCCTCGCCAACCCCTCCGGTGACAGGCACTGTCGACACCGATGGATAGGGGCCAAAGGTGATTTGCGGCGCCACGCCGGCGCCCTGAAGGTAGGCAGTGGTAATCGCACTGCCGAGGTCGCCGTACAGGTCCACCGCTCCATAACTTGTCCCCGCGAACCTCGGCGCAAACGTGACATTGACCGTACAGATGGTGGCCGTGGTGTATTCCTGCGCTGTGCAGGTGGATCCCGCCGCGCTCGCAAAATCAAGACCTGAAACGCCCTGGGTCAGCACCGCGATGCTGCTCACCGTGGTTCCGGCAGGGATGGAAAAGCTCACGGCTTGTGCCTTGCTCGTGGTGCCGACACGCTGCGAGCCAAAGTTCACGTTTCCGGAATAGCCAGTGGGAGGCACAACCGGAGGGGCGACGTTGAAGCTCCCGGAACCCGTCAAGGTGGAAGTTGTCGTATCGGTCGCCGTTATGGTTTGCGGTCCCCCCGTCCGCAAGGTCACTGTCGTCTGTCCCGTGCCGTTGGACAGCGTGAGTGGACCTGGATTCACAAATCTGGGATCGGAACTGGTAAAACTAACCGTGCCGTCATAGGTGGTCGCGGTAGTGCCAACAAGGTTCAGCGCCGTAACCGTGATACTGAATGGCATATTCCAGACTACCGAAGCTGTCGAGGTAACTGAGAAGTGGGTTGCGGCGTTCGAAACGGCCGTACCGCTCACTGGAATTGGCTGCTGCGCTCCGGTGACGTTCAGCGCATTGTCAATCAGGGTGACAGCCTCGCTCAATGCGCCAGCATCCTGGGGAGCGAACTCAACCGGCACATTGCACACTTTCCCCGGGCTCAGGCTCTTCGAGCCGGTGCATACATTCGTGTCTCCAGTCCCCTCAGAGAAATCGGCTGGGTAGTTGAGGCCAGACAGCGTCAGCGCCTCGTTGCCCAGGTTCTGGACCTGCACTGTTTGGGTTCCGTCGGTGGTGTCGGTCGAACCAACGGCAGTTTGGGTCGGAAAGCTTACTGTCGGAGCTATCGAACGCTGCAACTCCACCACGCGGGTGTGGCTGTTATCGACGATGTAGAGGTTGCCGGGGCCGTCCACCGCCATGCCCACGGGACGCCACAGCGATTCGCCGCCTGCTGTGGGGTCCAGGCCGATCGCCGCGCCGCCGCCGGCCGGCACCTCCATCACGAGATTGCTATTCACGTTCGAGACGAAGAGATTCCCCGCCACGTCCACCGCGATGCCTTGCGCCCAATCCAACCCGGCGCCGTTCACCCGCGGAACGATGGCCAGTGGCGTGCCGCCCCCCGCCGGAACTTCGACTACACGGTTATTGCCCGAATCCAGGATGAACAGATCGCCTGCGGTGTCCAATGCCAGATCTATGACCCCGGAGCCCGCGGCGGACAATCCTTTGCCATTCGCCACGGGAGAAATAGCGACGGGCGCGCCGCCGCCGGCGGGCACTTCCACCACGCGGCTGTTATTTTTGTCCGCAATGAACAGGTCTCCCGCTGCGTCTACAGCAATACCCCAGGGGTACGAAAGCCCTGTACCGTCCACCGTGGGATCGATGACAGTGGCTGCGCCGCCGCCTGCCGGCACCTCCACCACGCGGTTGTTACCTGAGTCCGCGATGAACAGGTCGCCCGCTCCGTCGACCGCAACGCCTGAGGGTGCGTTCAGCCCTTCGCCATTCGCAACGGGAGAAATGCCGATGGCCGCGTCCACGCCGCCGACGGCGGGGAACTCGATCACGTAGTTGCCGCCCGCACTGGCGATAAATTGATTGCCCGCAGCGTCCACGGTCATGGCACGAGCATTGCTCACATATATTGGCCCACCGCTAACGACGGTCGCCGGCGACGGGGAATACCCAGTCTGCGGTCCCGTGCCGGTTCCATAAATCAGCGCCTGTCCCAGGATCGTTCCGGTGTTGCCGGCCTCGGAATAGAACACTACCGCGCCCTTACGCGGGCCCGCGAACATCGGCTTGAACGTCACCCTGGCCGTACAAGTGGTTGCCGAGGCATAGTCCTGCGCTGCGCAGGTGCCCCCTCCGGCGTTGGTGAAGTCGAGATTCTCGATCCCCGTGGTCACGACGGCGATGCTGCCCACCGTGGTTCCGGCGGCGATGGAGAAGGTCAGCGTGTCCGGCGCGGTGGCCGATCCGACCATCTGCGAACCAAGGTTCTGCGTCGCGGCGGAGCCCGAGAGAGAAATGCGAGGCGCTGGAACGATGTAGAAAGTTCCTGTGCCCGTCACCGATGCGGTCGTCGTATCGGTGGCCGAAATAGTCTGCGTTCCCGCCGTTGGCAAAGTCACCGGCACCTGGCCGATGCCGTCTGACAGCGTGAGTGGACCTGGGTTCACAAATCCGGGATCGGAACTGGTGAAGCTCACAGTGCCGTTGTACGTAGTCGCGGTACTCCCGGCAAAGTTCAGAGCGGTGACCACGATGCTGAATGGTGTGCCGGCGACCACCGAAGTCAGGGATGTCGGCGTGACCGAGAAGTGGGTTGCGCCCTCGACGTCCGCGTAGCCGGTGCCGCTCACGGCGATAGCCTGCTGTGTTCCGGTCACGTTCAGTGCGTTGTCGGTCAGCACGATTTGCTCGCTGAGCGGTCCACTTTCTGTGGGAGCGAACTCGACAGGCAGATCGCACCGCTGCCCTGCGCTCAGGCCGGTCGAGCTGGTGCACGCGTTGGCGTCTCCGTTTACTTCGGGGAAATCAGCTGGATAATTGACGCCCGACAGCGTTAACGCATTGTTGCCCAGGTTCTGAACCTGCACTGTTTGCGTACCGTCGGTGGTGTCGATGGTAGCCACCCCTGTGACGGTCGGGAAGTTCAATTGGAGGCTCAGCGAACGCTGCAATTCCAGTATTCGGACGTGGCTGTTGTCGACAATATAGAGATTGCCAGGGCCGTCCACCGCCATGCCCACGGGATTGTACAGCGTCGAGCCATCCAGGTTGACCACAAACGCCGGGGCGCCGCCGGCAGGCACCTCTACCACGCGTACGTTCGGATTGTCCGTGATGAAGAGATTCCCTGCCGCGTCCACCGCTATGCCATAAGGGTTACTCAACCCGGTGCCATTCGCCGTCGGAGAGATGGCGAGCGGCGTGCCGCCCCCGGCTGGCACTTCGACAACACGTAGATTGCTCTCGTCCAGGATGAACAGATCGCCCGCGGCGTCCACGGCCACATCTGGAACCCAGGTGTTCAATCCTTTGCCCGCTGCTACCGGAGAAATGACAACGGCCGCGCCGCCGCCTGCCGGCTGCTCCACCACCCGGCCATTGGCCGCATCTGCGATAAACAGGTCGCCGGCACCGTTCACGGACAGGCCCATGGGATACGAAAGCCCTTTGCCATCGACCGCAGGATCAAGCGCAATGGCTGCGCCGCCGCCAGGCGGCAGAATCACCACACGGTTGTTGGATGAGTCCGCGATGAGCAGGTCACCCGCTCCGTCGATCGCCACGCCTGAGGGTTGACTCAGCCCTTTGCCATTGGCAACAGGAGAGATAGCACTTGCCGCGCTCGTGCCACCGTCGGCGGGCAACTTAACCACGTAGTTGCCGTCGGTACTGGCAATGAATTGATTGCCCGCAGCATCCACCGTCATGCCTCGAACATTGCTCAGAAACAGTCCATAACAACAGCCGAGAGTGAAGGAGGTCGTGGGCGACGGGGAATACCCAATTTGCGGTGCCGTTCCGGTTCCATAGATCAGCACCTGTCCCAGAACGGTCCCGGAGTTTTTAGCCTCGGAAAAGAACACTACTGCTCCCTTGCGCGGGCCCGCAAACTCCGGCTTGAATTTCACATCGACCGTACAGGTGGCGGGCAAGGTGTAATTCTGCGTTGCGCATGTACCTCCACCAGAATTGGTGAAGTCGAGATTCGGTATCCCCGTGGTCACCACCGCGATGCTGCCCACCGTGGTGCCGGCGGCGATGGAGAAGGTCAGTGTCGCCGCGGCGCTGGTGGAACCCACGGCCTGCGAACCAAAGTTCTGTGCCGCCGCGGTGCCGGTATAGCTAGCCTGAGCCCACGCTGCCGCAGATGCCGTCAGCCCGGCAAGGATCATTCCCGCAATCGACAGCGAGGTGAAAACAAAACGGAACGATGAAGAATTGGGGGCAAACGAAAAACACCGCGACGCACGAGCCATATGCAGACCTCCTGAGCATCCACACGTTCACAACTGGTGCCCAGGTCGGAGCAGGGAGAGGGCCTGGCGGCGGGAGCAGAGGCTGTGCTGAAAGAAGACGATCCCAAGTTGATCGTAGGCAGAACCTGGAGCACGTCAAGAATAAAGAGCGCGGACCAGGGTACTGTGGTCACCGTCGTCGATTCCTGGCGTCTGCACGCCCGGCAAGGCCGTGCGCTTTAGCCGGGCAAGGAACTGCACCTGCTCGATGGGCAGTCTATCTCGGCTTCCCCTCCCGTTGCGCTGGACTCTGGCTGCGGCGGCGTGGCCCGTGCATGGACGCGCGAGAAGGCGGTGCGATTAGCTGCCGTCCGGGTAGCCGCCGCGGTGCGTGACCATCGGAAAATGGGGGAGGAGGCGCGGCGGGCGGACCTTGGCGCGCCATCCGTCGGGATACGGGACGAGCCCCGCAAACAAGGGTGAACGGTCGGCAGAGCCGTCTTTGACGAGAGGGTCCAGCGCTTCGCGCAGCTGCGGGATTGCCTCGGCCCCGAAGCGGTTGAGCCAGCGCTTCTCGATCGCCGCAATCCGCTTGCGGCTGTTCTCCTGCGCGAGGAGTCCCTTCTCATTGAGGCGAATCTGCTTGCCGCGATCCGGTTTCGGCACGGTGTCGAGCACCGCAAATCCATGTCGCACCAGCCAGCCGGTCGCGACCGCGACGAGTTCGGTCGAAATTCCGGTGATCGCAGGCAGATCGCGCAGACGCGTGGGCGCTTCGTCGAGCACGGGCAGGAGGTTGGCGCTGAGCGCTAACGACACAGGCGACTCCTCTTCAAACTCGATGGCGAATGCGATGAGCACCCGAGCGAGTAGAGCCGGAAGCGGGAGGTCCGAGACGTGAGCGGCAGGCGAAGCTGCGGCCATGGATGGGACTGCGTGGGCGCTTCCCTTCCGCCGCCGGTCTTTTGCTTTGGGATCGGAGCTGAATAATCCGTAGCCGACGATGGGCATGCAATCCGGCAAATTGGGATCGAGCTGGACCCCGAGAACGGTGAGCGCTCTGCGCAGCTCGTTCATCGCCGGCGAGCCGAAGCGCTGGCGCCAGCGGTCCTCGATCTCGGCAAAGAGCGGTTGCCAAACTTGCCGAATGAGCCGGCCGCCGCGCCTCGCGCGGACGATCCAGTCGGCTTGCGGCGGCTTGCGGCGAGCGTCCGCAGGGTCCGGTTCGAGAAAGATGTAGCCCCAGCGCCGCATGCCATCGAGATTGGTCGGGGTGCGTGCGAGCCGGTGCAATTCGCGCAGAGGAATTCCCTGCTCGTTCACGTACTGCATGCAGTTAAACCACATGGCCATGGACGCGAGCCACGGCGCGACGAGAGCGCCTGGGGTTCTGCCGTGGTCCGTCGTGGTATGGGGCATCCGCTGTTCGGCCTCGTTGTCGAACTCGATGGTGAACGCGACCAGGGCCTGCGAGAGCAGCGTCGTCAATGGCGGACGGCTGGGCATAAATGCCATCGTGCCACGGGCAGCGCGTGCGTGCCAAACGTCGCACCTCGGTCTGCGGGGCCGTATGCGCCATCGTCAGCTGTTTGGTACCTGCGGCACATTTTCGGGATCGATTCCGTCGCATCGGGCGTAGACTGGCGCCACTGTTTCTCTTCATTGCAAGGGCCTCCTTATGTCCTCTGCCTGCTGGGGCACTCTTTTCGTTCGTGGTATCCGCCGTTCGCAGAAACGCTTCTGGTCCGCGATCGCGATCGCCGTTCTTGCTGCGGCATCCTGCTGCCTCGTCGCCTGCGGAGGCGGTGGGGGCAATAACGGCGGCGGTGGAGGCGGCGGTGGAATCACGAACCCGCCACCCGACTTTTACCTCACAGTGCCCGCGCAGATCAATCTGCAGGCCGGAGGCGCGCCGCAGGAGCTCGAGATTCTTGATGGAGGCAGTGACGACTATCTGTCGATTACCCTGACCTTCCCCACGCTGCCCTCCGGGATCACTCTCTATGGCGGATCGCCGTACGTATTTTCCGGCACGGTCCCTGCTCCAGACCGCGACTGGGCTATGGCGGCATCGCCGAGCGCAGCTGTCCAGTCCAGCACGGTTACGGTGACGGCCACGAATGGGACGGTGACGCATACCTACCCAATGGTTATCAATGTGACGGCAGCAGCCGCGTTTCAGATCAGCCTTTCGCAATCCAGCCTCACGTTGACGCCGGGCGGCACCGGCACAATTCAGGCAACAGTAACCGGCTTGACGAACCCGGCGGTCTCAGTCGCCTCTTACCCCCTCAGCCTGCCATTCGACGAGACCACCATCCAGAGCGCCGGGGCGAACGCGTTCAACATCACCATCTACGCGCCGCTGGACTACTCAGCGCAGTCCAGCATCCCCCTGTTTGTCAGCGCGTCTCCGAATACCAGCGATGAAAGCCAGGTCGACGCGCCCCTGACGATCAACATCAGGCAGTCGTTTCCCGCGATTACCGCGCCAACACGCAGCAATGTCGTGCGCGCGAGCGCCTATGCCGACGGCATTGTGTATGACCAGGCGCGCAAGCTGCTGTTTGTGGCATACGGCTCGCTGAATCAGGTTGTCGTATATTCGTCGGTCGATCAGCACATGGTGGCGGCTATCCCGGTTGCGATTGAGCCCAGCTTCAATGAATCGGGAGGTGTGATCGATGAGTCGGCCGATGGCACGCAGGTTTATGTAGCGGGTCCGGAGGCGATCTCAACGATTGACCCGGTGCATTTGCAGGTGGTCGGGACGAGCAACTTGCCCCTGGTGCCGATTTCATCGATGAACGTCCCGCAGTTCAATGGGATCAAGATAGCCGCCCTCGCGGACGGCAACGTGCTCGTTCTCAATTCCGACAATCACGCGTATTTGTGGAATCCGCCATCGGGATCGATCACGATCGACGATCCTCAGTCGCCCGTGGTGGTCGGCGGCAGCGACAGTCTGGTGCGCAGCGCTGATCACTCGACAGCGCTTGTCTACAACTCGTCCTACATTTCCTCTCCCGCCATTGTTTTTTACTCCGGCAGCGACCGGTGGGGCGCCTTCATACAGAGCGCGAACACGGATATGGCGCTGAGCCCGGACGGGTTGCAGATTGCTTCCGCGTGCCAGCCCGGGGACAATCCAGTCGTCGCTCTGACCTTCTACGACGACAATTTCGATCAGGTCGGCGCCTCTCCGCAGAGGCCTGCCTCCTGCGCAGAGCCCGGTGGCCCGGCATTTCCCATCTACAGCCTCGATGGCAAAACGCTTTACACCTTCCTCGCAACGCGAGATCTCGATCTCGCATGGGACAGTCAGAAAGCTGCTCCGCTGGGACTGATCGCTGAGGGCGACTACGTGATGGAAACGCAGCCGCTGGCCGTCGACGAATCCGGCCTTGTGTATGGAAACGGTCGCGGCCTTTTTATTCCCGGACTCATTGTCACCGATGCCAGTCATCCCGGCGCCATCGGAGCCGACCCGAATTACGACAACGGCACAGGATCGGAGCCTTTCCCATTCCCGATGCTGCGTTTCCCGGGCGCCGTGGACAACGGTAATCTGCCGGTGGATCAAACGGGCGGAGCGGCGATTCTGGCGGCGGGGTTCGACCCGAACGTGAATTACAGCGTGTATGTGGGAGTGCCCCCGGGCGACAACGGCGCCACACCGGCAACAGGCCTCAACCTGGTGTCTTCGGGACAGCTCAACTTCACGATTCCTGCCAGCAGCACACCGGGTCCGGTCAACGTGACTCTCACCAACAATGCCGGATGGAGCGAGGTGATTCCCGACGGCGTAAGTTACGGGCCTTATCTGCTGGGGGCGGACCCCAGCGCGATTCCGCCGTCTGGCGGCACGACGGTGACGCTGTACGGATACGGAATCAGCCAGGGAAGCGTCAGCATGGGGGCATCCACGGCGACCACGGGAGAACCGAGCCTTGAGTCAACTTTTGATTTGTACTATCCGGTGGACGAGAACACATTGCGGACGGCCTCAGGAACGCCGGGTTGGGCGGACCTCGAGTATTCCAACGGCGCCGGAACGTCCACACTGCACCACGCCATGCAGTTTCTGAAAAGCTCCGCGACCTACCCGCTGATCGCAGATTACGCGGCGGTGGTTTACGATCCCGTGCATCAGCATGTCCTCCTCACCAACCCAACCGCCAATCAGGTCGTGGTGTTTGACATGGCCAGCTCTGCCTACCTCACTCCGATTTCAGTCGGCACCGCTCCCACGAGCGTCGCCCTCACGCCAGACAGCAGCACGCTGGCTGTCCTCAACAGCACGGATCAAACCGTGTCTGTCATCGACACGAGCACCCTGAAGGTGACGGCTACCTACCCGGCGGTCACGTCGAGCGAGAAATCGTCGGACCTGGCTTACGCGAGCGCCCTTTCCGCTCTCGGCAGCCACCAGATGGCCATCGCAGCCGTAACCACAGCGCACGTTCTGGATGTGACGTCTGGCACCCTGAGCTGCGCCTCCATTACCGGATGCGACACTTCGGGCATTGATCTCCAGCCTGGACTGCGCCCTGCGACGGTGTCATCCACGCCGGATGGATCGAAGGTGATCTTCGGCGACGGCGAGGGACACCTGGCCCTGCTGGATCTGTCCCAGAATACGGTGACTACCGCCGCTGCCCAGCTGAGCGACGCGAGCCAGTTGGCTGCAGACGCGGATGACAACGAATTTGTGTCCAACATCGCTATCTACGATCCGAGTTTGCATCTCGCCATCGACCTCCCGGCCCAGGGCTTCGACTACAGCGACGGAGGCGCCGACAACACGTTAGGTGCCAGCGTCTTCAATCCGTCAGGAAGCCTGCTCTTCAGTGCGGCCAACGTGGAGGTCCTCGTTTACGATGTCCGGCATGGAAACGTCGTGATGCGCATTGCCCTGCCGGATTCGGCGAGGGCTCTCACGCTGGATCCGACTGGGACAGAATTACTCGTCGCCGCGACGTCAGGGCTCGAGGTCGTGCAACTCTACGAGGCGCCGCTGAGCATTGCATCCGTCACGCCGGCTACGGGTTCCGCAGGCACGGCGGTGACGATCCGCGGCTCGGGGTTTGAAAGCGGGACGACGGTCAGCTTCGGTTCGACTCCGGCCGCGGTGGAATTCACCGACGCGATGACGCTCAGGGTGACGGCACCTTCCATCGCCAGCGGCCCGGTCCAGATCACAGTGAACAACCCTGACGGGTCGAGCTACTCCCTCGACGACGCGTTCGTCGAAAACTGACCACGCTCCGCATCTTCTCCAAAAACAGCAACGCCGCCCGGAGGCGGCGTCCTGAGGTGCGATTCCCGAATCCGATTCTACAACGTCGACTCGATTTCGAAGCCCCACGCCTCCAGCAGCGATTCGGGGATGTACTTCGAGTTGCGGTTCCGGCGAGCCCACTCGCGGAGGCGGGTGGAGCGGACATACTGGTCCGGGGTCAGCTTGAATTCCTTGACCACCTGCTCGAAGGAAGTCACAGTAGGCACGACGGGGCCGATCGGCTCCGGCTTGCCCCAGTTGGGATTGCCACGACGCTTTGCCATGTAGAAGTTTTCCTCTGCAAAAAAGGTGACGAACAAAAAGTCCGGTCAGCTCGATAGAGTTTCCGGAGGGTCACAAACCTTTATGATTCTAGAGATATTTTCTATGAAAATCAAGAGAAAAATGCATCGTGAGCGGTGGATATCTTCGCCACAAGGAACGTTAAATCAAGCAGATGGGGACGAAATTGCGATCCTTTGGAGGAGTTCGTCTGCGGTGAGCACAGTGGCCCGGCGCGGGAACAGCTTGTCCGTCAGGCAGGCATGGAGATCGCGGTCCATGTCGAGGCAGCAATCTTTTACGACCATGACTCTGTAGTCGGCGTCGCTGGCGCCGAGGAGCGTAGAAAGCACCACCCCGCTGGTGGCTATGCCGAAGAGGATCAGCGTGTCGATTTCTTTGGCACGCAGGATCATGTCCAGATCGGTACCGGTGAAGGCGCTGACGCGGTGCTTGGTGATCACGATATCGGTTTCCTCAGGACCCAGCGCCGGATGGATCGCGCCGCCGGGACCCTGAAAAAGCTGCTGGTGCTGGGGCGAGCTGAGAATGGCCCCGAGGAGCGGATTGCGCGGATGCACCTCGGGAAGACCAGGACGGAATCCTACCTGGACGTGAAGGACGGCCATTCCGGATGCGCGGGCGGTTTGCAGGACTTCCGCAGCCCGGGGGATGAGATCGGGCTGCTCCTTCGCGTAGAGGGCGACGATGCCGGCCTGCAGGTCTATGCTGAGGACCGCTGTGCGGTTTGGATTCAGTAAGATGACCATATTTGAACAAATTCCTGGAACTTCAGAGAGCGATGCATGATGTTTCTGGTGTAAATTCTTCGCTTAATGATGCTTCTATCTGTTTCACCTAGTCCACCCTCAGCAACCTTCGTGCTTTCAGGGATTGCCGAACTTATTTCCTCTTCTGGATTAACTTCTTCATATAATCTTAAGTGTTTAATTGATTTAATCGACACACCGTAGAAGAGTTTCTATCTCGATGAACCGATTAACTCGTTTCTATTTATCGACTGAGAACTGCCATTCAATAATTTTCTTTAACTGATCGTAGGGAACTTGAAGCATTGGCAGGCCTCTTCCGTTCACGAATAGCCAGGGAGTTTGGTCGACGTTCAGGTCGGCGCCAAGCTGCATGGACGCATGCACGGCTTTGCTGGCCTCCGCGGAATCAGAGCAGGCCGATACCTTGTCGGGATCCAATCCTGCGGCGGTGGCAGAGTTGCGCAGAGCCTGATCGGCTCCCTGCCCGGCCAGCGCATCCTGGCCTGCGAAGATGGAATCCGCGTACTTGAAGAAGGCGTCATTGCCGCCCTGCTGGTAAACGCAGGCTCCGAACGCCGCGGCCTTGAATGCTTCGGGGTGGATGCTGACCAGCGGGAAACTCTCAAACACGTAGTGCGCCTGGGGAAAATCTTTGAGGATCTGCTGCACGACCGGTTCGGCTTCTTTGCAGTGGGGACACTGGAAGTCAGCGAACTCGACCAGCTCGAACTGCTTGCCGGCGGCGCCGAGCGAGGGCCCGTCCGCCCGCTGTAGCAGGGTGCGGAAGATGCCGTCGTAAGGCCGAGCTCCGAAGTCGAGGATCTGGTCCTGCGCGATCAGATGTTTGGCATCGGCCGTTACGAAGAAAGAGAAATTCCCGATCTGCGGGTTCGGCTTCTCCGCGACCCAAACCTGGACCTTGCTGATACCCTCCGCTGGAGTTTTCTGGATGGCAAACACCTCCCAGACGCGGTTCGAGTCGTACCCCCAGGTGGTTTTCAGGAAAGCGTTGACGGCGTCTTTTGTCGGAGTGGCCGCCGTGAAGTTGGCGGGATCCACTGCCGGGAATTGGGGCTCGGCGGGAGCGGCCGGCGTGGCAGCCGATTGCGGAGCGGGGGCGGATGGAGGTTCGGTTTGCGCTTGGGAGAGAGGGGAAAAGAATCCGGCAGCTGCCAGACAGGCTACGGTGTAAAACCTTAACATAGAGTCCTTTCAACAATATAATGCAAGTGATCCATGAAAGCGATACTTCAGGAATCAAATGAGAGTTGTCTGCTAAATCTCTGACTTTGCGGCGATTGGAAAACGGCGTCCCATTCCAAACGCCTTGGGCGTCACTTTCAATACGGGGGCGGCCTGCCGGCGTTTGTACTCGCTCCGTTCCACCAGCCTGACAGCCGACCGGATGGTCTCGATGTCAATGCCGCGGTCCGCTGCGATCTGCTCCGGTGTCTCGTACCTTTCGACATAAGCTTCAAGGATCGGATCAAGAATCTCGTAGGGTAATAACGAATCAGTGTCCTTTTGGCCGGGGCGGAGTTCAGCCGAAGGCGGCTTTTCGAGGATCGCGCGCGGGATGACCTCCCGGTCCGAATTGACGCTGCGGCACAGGTCGTAGACCCGGGTTTTCCACACATCTCCAATCACCGCAAGCGCGCCGACCATATCCCCATATAACGTGCAATATCCGGTCGACATTTCACTTTTATTTCCAGTTGTCAGGACTAACGCATTGAATTTATTGGAGAAAGCCATGAGCAGGGTACCGCGGATTCGAGACTGCAGGTTCTCCTCGGTGATATCGGGCTGGCGGCCCGCGAAGATCGGCGATAAGGTGTGATTCAATCCTGTGAAAATCTCATCAATCGGGACGAGCTCGTATCGGATGCCGAGGTTTGCTGCGAGCTGGCGGCTGTCGTCGATGGATCCCTCCGACGAATACGGACTGGGCATGCCGATGGCGGTCACGTTGTCGGCGCCGAGGGCTCGAACGGCGATGACTGCGACCAGCGCGGAATCGATTCCGCCGCTGAGGGCAATGACGGCCTTCGAAAATCCGCACTTGCGGACATAATCGCGCGTCCCGAGGACAAGCGCCTCGAGCATGGCGGCATTCTCGTCTTCCATTTGCGGGCGAATCTCACCCGTAAAAACTCCAGAATCAGGAGATAGATCAGCAAAGACCAGGTCTTCCTCGAAGTTTCTCCCCTGAGCTACGACATTTCCTTCAGGATCGAGGACGAGGCTGGATCCATCGAAGATCAAACTGTCGTTGCCACCCACCTGATTCACCATGGCCACAGGGACGCGGTGCCGGCGAGCGATCGCAGCGAGCATCTCGCGGCGCAGCTCACGCTTGTTCTGCCACCAGGGGGACGCAGAGATGTTGAGGATGAGAGAGGCGTGTTGCTTCATCAGCTCGTCGACGGGATCGACGGAGTAGAGGCGATTCTCCCAGAAGCTTTTGTCGTTCCAGGCGTCTTCACAGATGGTGAGCGCGACGGCCTCGCCGTCGAGATGGCAGATCCGCTGTCGCGGCGCGGGAGCAAAGTAGCGCTGCTCGTCGAAGACGTCGTAGTACGGCAGTAACATCTTGGACTGGACGAATTCGACGTGCCCATGGCGAACCAGCGCGGCGGAGTTCATGACGCGCTTCCCTGCCCCATGCTCGGCCGCGGTCACGTAGCCGGCGATGACGGCGATGTTGTCGCGAGCGGTGGCGCGGGCAACCTCGCAGATGGCTTCGCCGCAGCGGGCGACGAAGGCGGGTTTTTCAAGCAGATCGGCGGGAGGATATCCGCAGATGGCTAGTTCGGGAAAGAGGACGAGGTCGGCGCCACCTTGCCGGGCGCGATGGGTGAAGTCGATAATTTTTGCGGTGTTGCCCCGGAAATCGCCGACAGTGGGATCGATCTGGGCGAGCGCGATCTTCACGCCCTTAGTTTAGCAACGCGCGCGCTCCCGCAGCAGGCGTTGACCGGCGCATGCGCAGCGCCGTACCATGCCAGCCAACTACGAGGAACTCGGATGCGCTTCCAGCTTTGGGTTTTGGCGGCTGCCGGTCTGCTGGCGTCCCTGGCCTGCGCCCAGGAGGATGAGCCGCAGCGGCCGGTGATACCGGCACAGGACGGCGGCGTGCGCGAAGTGATGGAGAGCATCGTGGTGCCGCCCATTCCGAATGCACCCTTCACAGCCAGGCTGGCGACGGAGTGGGCGCGGCCCACGCCCGACGGTGGCACGATCACGCTGATCAATCAGCGAGAGATTGCTCGCGACAATCTGGGCCGAGTGTACGAACAGCGCTGGGCGCTGGTGCCGAAGGGCGGCGCGATCAAGTCCATCATGACGTGGATCCAGGTGGCCGATCCCGATCAGCGAACGGCGTACAACTGCAATGTCATCCAGCTCGTCTGCCACCTGCTCGTCTACGCGCCGGAGCGCGATCTGGCGGCAGCGGCGCAACGCACGCCCGCAGCGGGCCCGCTCGCGGGTGGACGCGGATCGATTGCCGTGGAGAAGCTGGGGATGAAGACCGTAGCCGGCATGGAGACGATGGGCACACGGGTAACGACCACGCTGGCTCCCGGTACCCTGGGCAACGACCGGGCGGTGACGCGAACGACCGAGACCTGGCGGTCCGACCAGCTCTCGCTCAATCTGATCTCCATCCGCTCGGCGCCGCTCACCGGTACGCAGACGTTCACCATCACCGAACTGGATCCGAATCCGCCCGATCCGCAGCTCTTTGAGCCGCCGGATGGGTTCAAGATCGTGGACGAGCGCACGACGGCGCCAGCCACGAACTGACGCCGCCCACCACGGCCCTGCAACCGCCTGCACTACGATGGTCCGCATGGTCCGGGCTGCCTGTCGGAGCAATTCCCATTTCACGCCGCTTCTTTTGAGCGGGAGCCTGCTGGCATTCGCCGTTGCATTCTCCGGTGCGCGCGGTCAGTCGGCCGCAATGGGAGCCATCCGTCTCGATCCCGCGAATCCTCACTACTTACTTTTTCGCGGCAAGACGATCGCCCTGGTCACCAGCGGCGAACATTACGGAGCGGTGCTCAATCGCGCGGTGGACTACAAGCGCTACCTCGCGACGCTGGCCGCCGAGGGCATGAACGAGACGCGGATCTTTGGCGGCAGCTATGTTGAGGCGCCGGGGAAATCGTTTGGCATCCAGCGCAACGATCTGGCGCCGGAGCCAGGCGACTTCATCGCGCCATGGGCGCGCAGCACGACGCCGGGGTATGGGGGAGGCGGCGACCAGTTCAATCTCGATCAATGGAACCCGGAGTATTTCGAGCGTCTGCACGGCTTTCTCGCCGAGGCGTCGCGGCTCGGCATCGTGGTCGAGATTTCCCTTTTTTCGTCGGAATACGGCGCGGCGCAGTGGGCGCTCAGTCCATTCAATCCCGTCAACAACGTCAATTCCGTGGAGCTCGAGGAATGGAAGAAGGTCCATACGCTCGACAACGGCGGCCTTCTGCGTTACCAGGAAGCGTATGTGCGGAAGCTGGTGGGGGCGGCGAATGGCTTCGACAACGTGATCTTTGAGATCCAGAATGAACCGTGGTCGGATCGCCCCGTCACCACCGGTGTGATCAATCCTTACCTGTTTCCGCCGGGGCGCGACCAGTTCCCCAATTCGGTTGATGTTGCCGATGCCGCCTCCATCGAATGGCAGGCGGCTGTTGCCGGCTGGATCACGAGCGAAGAGGCGAAGCTGCTCAACCGCCATCTGATCGCGCAGTGCTACTCAAGCTTTCGGGCGCCGGTGCGCACGCTCGTCCCCGGCGTGAGCATCGTGAACTTTCACTACGCGTATCCCGAAGCCGCGACGTGGAACTACGGTCTCGGCAAGCCGATCGCTTATGACGAGACAGGTTTTCTGGGCCGCGACGACGCGGCGTACCGGCGGCAGGCATGGAACTTTATGCTGAGCGGAGGCGGCATTTTCGACGCGCTCGACTACTCGTTTAGCCCGGGTCATGAAGAGGGGACCGACACCGCGCCGAACGGGCCGGGCGGCGGCAGCCCGGAACTGCGGCTGGAGTTGCGCGTCCTCAGCTTGTTCATCAATTCCTTGCCGCTCAGGCACATACAGCCGGATGCTGAAGTAATCGCGGCGGCGCCGGGAGTGGAGTCGTACGCGCTCTCCTGGCGGGGCGAGACCTGGGCGATCTATCTGGAGGGCAAGCGGCCGGTGACGCTCACACTGGCCTTACCGCCGGGCCGGTATGGCGCGCAATGGATCTCCGTAGCGGATGGCGCGATTGCTGCCCGGAAGGAATTATCGGTGGCGGGAAGAACGGCGACGCTCGAGTCTCCGCCCTTTGACGAGGGCCTGGCGCTGCGGATTCAGCGTGTGCACGAGACTGCGGCCCATTGAGGGTGGCGCGGTCCGATTTGCCCCCCGGGGCGGCGTCGCGGCTAAACCAGCGGCAGAACCAGCTCGTCCAGCTCGAAGAACTGGCGCAGAACCTCGTCGTCAGAGTGTTTCATTTCTTCGAGGGTGCCGAAGAACTCGGCGCGGCCCTGGTGGAGAAAGAGAACGCGGTCGGCGAGTCGCTCGGCGAAGCGCATGTCGTGGGTGACGACGATGCTGGTCAGCTTGAGCTGATTGCGCAGTTTGCGGATGAGGTTGCCGAGCAGCTTGCCGATGAGGGGATCGACCATGGTCGTAGGCTCGTCGTAGAGGATGGCTTGCGGCTCGGCGGCCAATGCGCGGGCGATGGCGACGGAGCGCTTCATGCCGGTGGAGAGGTCGGAGGGCAGGAGGTCGATCATGTCGGCGACGCCGACCATTTCGAGCAGACCGCGGACGATCTGTTCGATTTGCTCGTCGTCGAGGCCGCGGCCTTCGCGCAGCGGGAAGGCGACGTTTTCGCCAACGGTGAGCGAATCGAAGAGCGCACCATTCTGAAAGACCATGGTGACTTTGCGACGGACCGTCTGCATCTGCTGCTCAGTAAAGTGGGTGATGTCTTCGCCGGCGACGAGGATGCGGCCGGAGTCGGGCTTGATGAAGCCCATGATTTGCTGGAGCGATACCGATTTGCCGACGCCGGAGCGGCCGAGGATACAGAGGGTCTCGCCGGGCATCACGTGGAAGCTGATGTCCTTGAGCACGTCGAGCGAGCCGAAGGACTTCGAGACGTTTTCGAAGGCGATGTAGGGCTGGGGCTCTTCGCGCCCGCTGGTGACGACTTCGATGGGGATGTCGGGAGAACCGGCCACGCTGATTGGATGTCCTCGGCAAGCTTGCGCTGCTGTTACCAGATTATTGGATGGCGGGATTTTGTCCAGACGCAGCGTTGCCAAAGGCGGCGCGGAGGGAGTCGTAGTCGCCTGGGAAGTTGATGTTGCGGAACCATGCGTGCAGCGGCGGATCCGCCGGCCAGAGGTGGGGAATGAGGGCAGCGGCGATGGATTCTGTGTCGAACGCGTCCATCTCCGAGCTGGCTGAGCGCTCGTGAAGCGTCGCCGCGGCGGCGGAAACCGCGCTCATGATTTTGTAGTTGCCGGCGGCCAGCGCGGCGCGCAGCCCAGGCAAGAGGCGTCGGCTGTAGATGGCGCACAACGGCTGGGGACGGCCAGCGTAGCGCGGGAGCGTCGCAGCCGCGCCGCTGGCTGCGGCGCGGGTCTGGAGCCAGCGCAGAAATTCAAGGGGCAGGAGCGGCAGGTCGACGGGAAGAAACAGGTTGAGGTCGGAGTCGGAGAGCGATAGCGCGGCTTCGAGACCGCCGAGCGGACCGCAGCGCGGGATGCGGTCAGGGATGACGGGCGCGAAGGCGGCCAGATCGGGACGCGAGCCGCAGATGCGCGGCGTGCAGCCGAGGGCGCGGAGCTTGTCGAGAGCGTGGGCGATCAGCGGGCGGCCGGCAAGATCGAGGAGGGCCTTGTCGCGCCCCATACGCGAGCTCTCGCCGCCAGCCAGAACAAAGGCGTTCACGAGCTACGCCTGCGAGAGGTGGGACTGCAGCAGCGCAACCGCGGCCTGCGGGTCGGCTACTTCGACGATCAGCTCGTTGTAGCGCTCGTCGCGCAGGTCGATGACGACGGTGTTGTCCGGGTGATGGACGTCCCAGAAGATGCGCTGGCCGTGCTGATAGAAGGTGCCCGCGGTCAGGACGCCGGGAATCTGCGTGCCCGGGGCGCGAATGCCATGCCACCAGCCACGCGCGATCTCGGGATCGGCGCGAATGCCGGTGACTTGCTGCAGAGGGATCTCGAGCGTACTCTTCAGCGCCCAGAGCTGGTCGGCGCCGCGCACATGGAGCACCAGCTTGCCTTCCGCAATGGAAAGATCGACCACGGGATCACCTCGATTCGGGACGGACCATTGTAAACGGCCACTCGCGGCGGGCCCGGGCGCGCACCAGGTAGAGCGCTGTGCCTGCCACGGCGATGGCCAGGGCGAAGGAGAGGTCGTGCCACCCGCCGGTCCGCGAAAACAGGATGAAGAGAAAGCCGGCGAGCGCCGCAAGGGGCGGCAGCGGATAGAGCCAGATGCGGAAGGGGCGTGGCAGGTCGGGGCGCCGGACACGCAGCACGATGACGCCGACCTGCTGCAGCAGGTATTGCAGCACGATGCGAATCACCACGAGCGCGGCGATGATCTGCGTGAGGCGGAAGAAGCAGAAGACCATGGCGACCGCGCCCAGCGCGAGGAGGGAGAAATCAGGGAAATTGCGTTTGGGATGGAGATGCGCGAAGACGCGAAAGTAATTGCCGTCGAGCGCGGCGGCATAGGGGACGCGGGAATATCCCATCAGGAGAGCAAAGACGGAGGAGAAGGCGGTCCACATGATGAGGCAGGTGACGATGACGGCCGCGGCCGGCCCCAGCGTGACGGCGACCATGTGGGCCACGATGGTCTCAGAACCGGTCCCAGCACGCATGGCGGACGCCGGAACCACGCCCAGCGCGCTGATGTTCATGGCGATGTAGAGCACGGCGACCACGGCGATCGAGAGCAGCACAGCGCGGGGGATGGTCCTGCCCGGGTCGCGCACTTCTCCGCCGAGGAAGCACACGTTGTAGTAGCCCCAGTAATCGTAGGTGGCAATCAGCGTGGCTGAGCCGAGTCCGGTAAAGAAGGCAGGCGAGAAGCTGAAGGCGTGCGGAGGGATGCGCAGCAGCGCAGGATGCAGATGCGTGAGGCCGGCGAAGATGACGATGGCGAGGGCGGCCATGACTCCCGCCCACAGCAGCCATGCGGTGCGGAGGATGGCGCGGATGTCCTGGTACAGCATGCCGACGATGACCACGACGGCGGCGGCGGCGAGCAGACTGGTGCGATGCGGGCCGCCCGGCCATGCGGCAAGGAGCGGGACCCGCAGCCGGGGAAAGAACCAGGCCGCGAATTCCGCGAACCCGATGCAGCCCGTGGCGATGGACAGGGGCGCGCTGAAACTGAGCTGAAAGATGTAGAGAAAAGCGGCGTAGCGTCCGGCGCCTTCGCGGCCGTAGATTTCGCGCAGGAAAGCGTAGGATCCGCCGGCTTCGGGCATGGCCGCGCCCAGTTCTGCCCAGACCAGGCCATCGCAGGCCCCGATGAGCGCGCCGAGCACCCAGCCGAGCAGCGCCTGCACGCCGCCCATGGCGTTCACGATGAGGGGCAGCGTAATGAACGGCCCCACGCCGATCATGTACATCATGTTCAGCGCGATGGCGCTGGGCAGCCCGATGCGCCGCTGCAGATGCGGCTGCTGGCCTGATGGACCTGGCGTGGATGCCATGTGCAGCCTTTGTACCAGATCGCCCCACGATACACTGGCTGTTGAACCACGATGCCTCTCTGCTCTCGCTTCTCTGCTCGTTGTATGCGCCGCACGGGCGTGCTGCTGCTGGGTTCCGTGCTGGCGCTCGCCGCCTCGGCGCAGGCCGTGCCATGGAGCACGCAGATCGCCGCCTCGCCCGATGCGCAGACCCTGCCGGAGGATCGCGGCGCCGATGGCCTGGCGCAGACGCTGCGCAAGCTCAACACGTGGGGAAGCCTGCTGTTCATCGTGGCGCACCCGGATGACGAAGACGGCGGCATGCTGACCTACGAATCGCGCGGAGCGGGCGCGCGCACGGCGATCCTGACGCTCAATCGCGGTGAGGGCGGCCAGGATGCCATGTCGGACGAGGAGTACGACGCGCTGGGGCTGATCCGGACCAATGAGCTGCTGGTGGCCGACCAGTATTCGGGCAGCGAGCAGTACTTCACGCGGGTCATCGATTACGGATTCTCGAAGACGATTGAAGAAGCGCACCAGCAATGGGGGCGGGATCGGGTGCTGTGTGATGTGGTGCGCGTAGTCCGCATGAACCGGCCGCTGGTGCTGGCTTCGACCTTTACGGGCAACATCACCGACGGCCACGGGCACCACCAGGTCTCAGGCGAGATGAATCAGGAGGCGTTTCTGAAGGCGGGCGACCCCAGCGTTTGCCCCGACCAGATCGCAGCAGGGCTGCGGCCCTGGTCGCCGCTCAAGGTCTACGCGCGCGTTCCGTTTTTCGGCGCCAGCAGCCGGGGCATCTTCGATTACGCGACGAATCAGTGGTCGCCCGCGCGCTTCTTCGACTACGTGACGCAGCAGTGGAGCACGAGCTTCCCTCAGGCCACGCTCGAGGTTCCCGAGGGGACGTGGGATCCGCTGCTGGGCGAATCGTATCTGCAGATGGCGCGCACGGGCTGGAGCCAGCAGAAATCGCAAAACGGCGGCGGCACGCTGCCGCTGCCCGGACCGAGCGAAGTCGGGTATCACTTGTACGGATCGCGCGTAGGGACTGCGGATCACGAGGATTCGTTTTTCCGGGGCATCGACACGTCTCTGGCGGGGATTGCGTCGCTGGTGCACGCGGGGAATACGGCGTTTCTGGTCGATGGGCTGAAAGAGATTCAGCAGCACGTCAACATCGCGCTCTACGGGGATCTGCCGGCACATGCGGAGAAGATTGCGCCCGAGCTGGCTGCCGGGTACAAGGCGACGCAGCAGCTGATCGATGCGGTGAACGCGAGCGCTCTGAGCGCCGATGACAAAGCCAATGTCAATCACGAGTTGACCATCAAGCTGGCGCAGTTCAACACCGCGCTGGCTGAGGCCCTGGGGCTTGAGGTGAACGCGCTGGTAATGCCGCGCACGGCTACCGGGGCGAACGGCGCGCCATCGTTGGTTCCCGATGAGACGCCGACCACCGTCACACCGGGGGAAGAGATCGATGTGCGCGTTCACGTGTCGTCGTGGGGCCTGTGGGGGCCTTCGCGCGACGGTCTGCAGCTCACTCGTACGTGGCTCGAGAACCAGGACGGCGACTCGTGGCAGATCACGCGTCTGGGAGCGCCGGGGCTCGATGAGGTGAACAGCAACGCGGGCGACGCCATCTTCCGCGTGTATGTTCCGCGGAACGCGCAGCTCACGCGACCCTACTTCACGCGTCCCAACACCGAGCAGCCGTACTACGACATCACGGACCCACGCTGGTTGAATTTGCCCTTTGCGCCGTATCCCCTGGCGGGATGGGCGGAGTTCCGCTTCATGGGCGTGCCCATCCGCATCGGGCAGGTGGTGCAGACGGTGCATCGGGTGCATGGGATTGGCGGGGTGTATCAGCCGCTGGCGGTGGTGCCGCAGATTTCGGTGAACCTGGCGGGATCGGCGGGGGTGGTTCCTCTGGGCACGGCGACAATTCCCTTCCCGGTGACAGTGAGCAACCAGCAGCAGAGCGGGGCTGACGGGACCTTAAAGCTGGAGCTGCCGAGCGGGTGGACGACCGATCCGGCGGAGGCGAGCTTGCATCTGGACGCGGACAGCAGCAAGAACATTCTCTTTACGCTGCATCCCGGCCAGCTCACGGGACAGGCCTATGAGATTCGCGCGGTGGCGCAGAGCGGCAACGATTCGTTCACCGAAGGATTCACGACCGCGGGCTACCCTGGGCTTCGGCCTTATTACCTCTACCGGCCGGCGACGTATACGCTGCGCGGCGTGGATGTGAAGGTCCCGGCCGGGCTGAAGGTCGGCTACATCATGGGCACGGGCGATGATGTGCCGTCGCAGCTTGCGGAGATCGGCATCGAGCCGCATCTGCTCTCGGAGGCGGATCTGGCGCAGGGCGATCTGTCCGGCTACGACGCGATCGTGGTGGGCATCCGGGCGTATTCGTCGCGACCGGATTTGGCTGCGGCGACGCCGCGGCTGCTCGATTACGCCCACAACGGCGGCACCGTGCTCGTGCAGTATCAAAGCAATCAATTCCCCGCCCCGTTTCCGCTGACCCTGGGGCGCAATCCGGAAAAAGTGGTGGAAGAGAACGACCCGGTCACGCTTCTCGACCCGCAGAACCCCCTGTTCACCTGGCCCAACCGCATCACACCGGCCGATTTCGACGGCTGGGTGGAAGAACGGGGGCACTCCTTCCTGGGCAACTGGTCTTCGCAATATGTGCCGCTGACCGAGACGCACGATCCGGGGCAGGAGCCGCAAAAGGGCGGGCTGCTCTACGCGCGTTACGGCAAGGGAAACTGGATGTATGTGGCCTATGCGCTCTATCGGCAGTTACCCGAGGGCGTTCCCGGGGCCTATCGGCTGCTGGCGAACCTGATCGCGGCGGGCAATAACCCTTCGCTCCGCAAGCCGTAGCTCGCGGCCCAATTTTCCACACCTAAGAAATTGAATTGGCGCGAGTTGCGCGGATGAAACGCGGCCGGGATTTCCCGGAACATTCATCGTCCTTTCTCCGGATATTCACACTCGCCTGCGACGATTCCGATGGAAATGGTGGGTTTGTGTGCGCCTCACACCCGTGCGACGCCCCCGCGCTCACCTTTTCCGCACCCGTCCCCCCAATGGCTTCCTTATCCACGTATTTTCAAACTTCAGAGAGGCTGAATGATTACCAAATGCACGGTGCTTGCCACCCTGGCGCTTTCCATGGCTGCTGCCGCCGGTCATGCGCAGACCACGGCCAGCTCCACAGATACGCCCAAAAAAATTCATCACCATGCGCGGGTCGAACACGGCCCCACGGTTGAGTCGCAGATTCAGGATTTGAAAAGCCAGATGGACTCACAGCGCGGCGAGATTGACACGCTGAAGCAGCAATTGTCCGATCGCGATGCGCAACTGCAGCAGGCACAACAGGCGGCGGCGGCGGCCCAGCAGGCCGCTCAGGCAGCGCAGGCTGCGGCCAACCAGGAGCAGCAGACGCTCTCGTCCAACACCGAGGCGGTTACGAGCCTGCAGAGCTCGGTGAGCGATTTGAAGTCGAGCACCAGCGCCATGGTGACGACGGTGCAGAAGCAGAACTCCGACATGAAAAAGGAGATCGAGAATCCGGAGGCGGTCTACTATAAGGGCGTCACCATTTCGCCTGCCGGGAGCTTCATTGAAGCTGCCACGGTCTACCGCAGCTCGGCCACAGGCGACGGCATCAACACCCACTTTACCGCCGTTCCGCTGGAGCACTCCGGTCAGGCGCAGGAGAGCGAGTTCTTCGGTTCCGGCCGCCAGTCGCGCATTGCTCTCAAGGCGGATGGCAAGCTGGACAACGTCGACATGAACGCCTACTACGAGATGGACTGGCTGGGTGCCGGGGTCACCTCGAACAATAACCAGTCCAACAGCTACCTCGTCCGCCAGCGCCAGCTTTGGGCGCGAGCCGCCTTCGCCAGCGGCTGGGACGTCACCGGCGGCCAGATGTGGTCGCTCACCACAGAAACCACGAAGGGTCTCGACAACGGAACGGAGATCCTGCCCGGCACCATCGACCCGCAGTACACCGCGGGGTACGTGTGGAACCGCCAGTACGGCTTCCGCGTCGCCAAGGACTGGGGTAACAAGGTCTGGCTCGGCGCATCGCTGGAAAACGATCAGGCTCTTCCCGGCGGGAGCGCCCCGACGGACCAGTTTTTGGGGCAGGCGGGCGACACCGGCGGCCTCTATAACAACCAGGCGAACTACTCCTACAACGAGGCTCCCGAAATCGTTGGCAAGATGGCCTTCGAGCCGGGCTGGGGACATTGGGAACTCTTCGGTGTGGCGCGTTTCTTCCGCAACCGCATCTATCCCAATGCCACAGCCAGCACACCCAGTTCAGCCGGAGCCTATAACGACGAGGTCACCGGGGGCGGCATCGGTGGCGGCTTCCGCGTGCCGATGGCCGGCAAGAAGCTCAGCATCGGCCTGAAGGGTCTCTACGGCGATGGCACCGGCCGTATGGGCGACGCGACGATTGCGGACCTCACCTTCCGGTCGGACGGGACGATCTCGCTGCTGCACACCTTCTCGGCTCTCAGCACCGTTGAGCTCAACCCCACCAAGCGCCTCAACATCTACCTGAACTACGGTGGCGACTACGTAGGCCGCGACCTCCAGGACGGCGGCACATCGGGTTACGGCCTGTACACTGCCGACATGAGCGGCTGCAACACGGAAGGTCTCCCTGGCGGCAGCTATTCTCCGGCCGGCACGGGTAACTGCAAAGGAAACAATAAGGACGTGCAGGAGTTCACTTCGGGCTACTGGTACAACTTCTACAACGGACCGAAGGGACGCTTCCGTATGGGTCTGCAGTACAGCTACATCGAACGGAACCTGTGGTCGGGCACCGGTGGGACTTTGAATCCCGATGGCGGCGCCAGGGGCACCGATAACATCTTCGAGAGCTCGATGCGTTACTACGTTCCGTAGGCCGCATCCGGATCGAACCAGCAGAGAGGACTCGCTGCGGCGGGTCCTCTCTTTTTGCGCTGCGGCACTCTCGGGCGCAGATTGGCTTCACCGGAATGAACTGGGGCTGGACACGTCTCGCAACAATGGAGACGGGGCGCTTCCCTGCTTGTCATCTTTGCCCCAGGTCCAGTACATGCCCAAGTAGGCGTAGTTCTCTGTTTGTCCGGCGACGGAGTGGCCGTAGCAGAACAGAAACTGCTCGTTGGGATTGTGCTTGAAATGGTAGTAGCCGCCGAGGTCAATGAGCGTCGAGGCATGCGTCTGCGGCGCAGCCAGACCCTCTTTGGCGTGCGTGAAGACTTCCCCGCCGAATTCCAGCCGGTCGCCGGGGAAGGTGTACTTCAGCAGAAAGCCGCCGTAGGGAAAATTGCGATAGGCGGTTTGCGGGACAATGGTTTCTCCTGCGCCGCCATCGAGCAGCCACGGCCCGATGTTCTTCTGCAGCCAAACCGGGAGCCGGTACCACACCTTGCCGATGCCGAGCCCTTTGGAGTAGCTTCCCGTCGGCATTTCGAACATGGTGAAGGTGCCGATTTGCGGGACATACTTGCTTTCCTTGATGTAGGCGATCTTAGCGCCCAGCTCCATGTCGGTGAGGCCGAACTCCGTCGGTCCCTGCCCGGCGCCTTCTGCTACGTAGGCGGGATGATCCAACGGCGCGGCCACACCCCAGGGCAGGATCGCGTGCAGCTGCACACGCGGGATTGCGCCCCAGTTGAACTCAAAGGCCGGGCCGACGGAATCCATCTCCACCGGCGTGCCGTCGGCGGCGCCGAAAATATAGAACTCGTAGTGATGCAGGTCGACGGGAACGGGATCGTCGGTTTGATAGGGAGGCCCCTGAGCATGCGCAAGAGGAGCAGCGGCCAGGAAAATGAGGAGCAGCAGAGCCGCGCCAGAAAGCGTGCGCGCAGGTGTGATCCCGCAGCCGCGGCCGAGTAGGCGGAATGCGGTTCGCCGCGGGACGCAGCGCGAGAGGCTCCGTGCATGGGCCACCATCATCGCGAACCGATCATGGCATGCCTGTTTCCAGGCGGTCAATCGCTATCGAATCCTGATGGCGCGATTCACACGGCTGTAACAGCAGCGTTCTACGCCACAGGCTGCTCGGCTTCGACCACCGGTCCGTGCGTCGATGCGGTGGGGCGCGCTGCTGACGCCGCCTCCGGGGCGGGAGCGTCGCCGATCCGTTTCGAGAAGTGGCACGCGACGCTCGGCTGCGCTTCTTCCGGCTTCTGCCCTTTGCGCGGACGGCGCCGCGGCATCATCTCCTTGTTGTTCGGGCAGACGAGGAAGAGACCGCCGTCCACGGCGCGCTCCACCACCCAGGGCGATCCGCACTGTGGGCATTTCTGCGCGACGGGTTTCAGGTTCGAGGTGAAGTCGCACTTAGGATACCGCGTGCATCCCCAGAAGATGTTGCCGGTGCGCGCCTTGCGCTCGGCGATGTCTCCCTGTCCGCACTTCGGGCACTTGAGGCCTTCAATCAGGTTCTGCTTGACGTATTTGCACTTGGGATAGCCCGAGCAGGAGACGAATTCGCCGTAGCTGCCGGAACGCAGCACGAGCTGCTTGCCGCACTGCGGGCAATACTCGTCGAGCGGCACCGCGGGCTTCTGCTGCTGTTTCTGGCTGAGGCGCCGCACGGTCTTGCAGGGCGGATCGGCGTTGTAGTCCGGGCAGGCCATGTAGGCGCCGAACGGACCGCGGCGCAGCACCATCACTTTGCCGCAGTTCTCGCAGTACTCCTCGGCCGGACCAGCCTGCGCATCGGTGGCCTGCAGATCGGGTTTCGCCGCGTGATTCTCTTTCGTGAATCCGCAGCTCACCTGCTCGACGGTCACTTTCAGGCCGGTCGCGAGCGCCGATTCGATGGCCGGTTTCAGCTCGGCCCTGGTCTTGCCTTCGGCAACGGTGGTGGATTCCTCGTCTTCGGTCGTCTTCACCAGTACCGGGTATTTCAGCTTCGCTTCGACCTTCGCGATGACCTTTTTGGGGTCCTTTTTCCATGCCGTGGCTGAAACCGGAACAGGCTTTTCCTTGGCGTACGCGCTGCATGCGTAGAACGAGCCGAATTTGCCCCACTTGAGCACCAGCGGCGAACCGCACAGGTCGCACACTTCGTTGGTCGCCTCTTCCATGCGCTTGATGTTGCGCATGTGCTTCTCGGCGTGCTTCAGCTCTTCCTCAAAGTGGCCGTAGAAGCCCTTGAGCAGATCGGTCCAGCGCTCCTTGCCTTCTTCAATGTCGTCCAGCTCTTCTTCGAGCTTCGCCGTGTAAGCCGTGTCGAAGATGTACGGGAAATTATCGACGAGCAGATCGTTGACGACGGTGCCGATCTCGGTGGGATAGAAGCGCCCGCCGCGGCCGGTGGGCGGCACTTTGGTGACGTATTCGCGATCCTGGATGGTGGTGATGATCGATGCGTAGGTGGAGGGACGGCCGATACCGCGCTCTTCCAGTTCCTTCACGAGCGACGCTTCGTTGTAGCGCGGCGGCGGCTCGGTGAAATGCTGCTCGGGCAGGGTGCGCTGCAGGCGCAGGGGGTCGGCGTCGTTGAGCGGAGGCAGCGCATTCTTCAGCGCCTCATCGTCCTCGTCCGCCGTGTCGGTTTCCTCGCGGTAGACCTTGAGGAAGCCGTCGAACTTGAGCACCGATCCGGTGGCGCGAAAATCGTAGCTGCGATCAGCCTTCGCTTCGATATTCACCGTGGTCTGGTCGTAGACAGCCGGGACCATCTGCGAAGCGACAAAGCGCTGCCAGATGAGCTTGTACATGCGGTACTGCTCGTCGCTCAGAGAGCGGCGGATCTCATCCGGATGCAGTTCGGGATTGGTCGGGCGAATCGCCTCGTGCGCATCCTGCGCATCCTTCTTCGAGCGATACTGGTTCGACGACTCCGGTAAATACTGGCGGCCCAGTTTGCCGCCGATCCACTCACGCACCGCGGTGATGGCTTCCGGCGCGACGCGCGTGGAGTCGGTACGCATGTAAGTGATGAGGCCGACGGAGCCTTCAGAACCCAGATCGACGCCTTCGTAGAGCCGCTGCGCCACGCCCATGGTGCGCTTCACGCTGAAGCCGAGCTGTCGCGATGCATCCTGCTGCAGCTTGCTGGTGGTGAATGGCGGTGCGGGACTTCTGCGGCGCTCTTTGCGCTCGACGGTGCGCACCGCCCAGCGGGCTTTGCCCAGCGCAGCCAGCACGGCATCGGCCGTCTTCTGATCGGGCAAGCTGGGCGCGCTGACGGTGGGCACGTCGGCGCGGGTTCCATCGATGCCGATGAAGCGCGCGATGAACTCCTGGCCTTCGGGCACCGGCGTCAGGGCGGCATCGATCGTCCAGTATTCGACCGGCTTGAACGCCTGAATCTCTCGCTCGCGCTCGACGATGAGCCGCACGGCGACGGTTTGCACGCGGCCGGCGGAGAGCCCGCGGCGCACCTTGTCCCAGAGCAGCGGCGAGATTTGATAGCCGACGATGCGGTCGAGCACCCGCCGCGTCTGCTGCGCGTCGACCAGGTTTTCGTCCACATCACGGGCGTGATCGAAAGCCTGAGCAACGGCCTTCTTCGTGATTTCGTTGAAGGTGACGCGGTGAATTTTCCGCTTATCCTTAATAACCGGCAGCAACTGCATCTGCAGATGGGCCGCGATCGCCTCGCCCTCGCGGTCGGGGTCAGGGGCCAGATACACGGCATCCGCGGTGGACGCCGCCTTGCGCAGCTTCGCCACCACCTTCTCTTTATCGGGAGTGACAATCAGCGTGGGTTCGAAAGTGCGGTGCTCCAGCTCCACACCGATATCGCGTTTCGGCAGATCCATGATGTGGCCGAAAGAGGCCTCCACCAGGAAATCTTCCCCTAAGTACTTGTTGATCGTCTTCGCTTTGGCGGGCGACTCGACGATGACCAAAGATCGACTCATCTTTTCCTTTTCAACCGGCAGCGCTCGAAAACTTTCAGGCGCGCTGCTGCACCATCCGCTCTCTCGCTGTCTTCCTTTCGGGAAGCTACCACGTCCCGGCCCTTTGAATCTACAGGACGGCGGCGCATGGCATTTTTCCCCGAGCCGTTAGACGGAGGAGAAATCTCAAAAGCTCCGGACGTAATTCTTGCCTGGAAGTTGTCGGATGCGTCCCGCAAGTTCCAATTCGAACAACGCGGTAAAGACTTCCGAGGAGCTCAACTCCGGCTCGAGCTTCTCCAGAATCTCATCCATCTGCAGGGCTTCATCGTGGCGGAGCACGTCGAAGACGCGCGCCTCGGAGGGCGGGAGCGGTGATTCCTGAAATAACGATGCCTCAGATGTGCCTTCGGATGCAAATCCCTCGCTCTGCTCGAGGGCAATGCGGATGGCTGTAGGCAGCTCTTCCCACACATCTTCCCAGCAGGATGTAAGCTTTGCGCCTTGCTTAATCAGCAGGTTAGGGCCCCATGCATTTTTGTTGGTCACGTTGCCGGGAACGGCGAAGACTTCGCGGTTCTGCTCGAGCGCACAGCGGGCGGTCACGCGCGTGCCGCTGTATTCGGCGGCCTCGATCACCAGCACGCCAACGCTGATGCCGCTGATGATCCGGTTGCGCTTGGGGAAATTCTGCGGTGCGGGAAATGTGCCCAACGGCAATTCGGAAAGAATCGCGCCGCCGGCAGCGACGATCTTCTCGGCCAGCGATTTGTTTTCCTTCGGATAGATCACGTCGACGCCAGTGCCCCAGACGGCGATGTTCGGCTTCTGGGCGGCCAGCGCCCCTTTGTGCGCGGCGGTGTCCACACCGCGAGCCATGCCGCTGAGGATGGTGAGGCCGCGCAGGGCCAGATCGCGCGCCAGCACCTCCGCCATGCCGGTGCCGTAGGGAGTGGGGTGCCGTGTGCCTACGACAGCGATGATTGGCCGCGACAATAAGGATGCGTTGCCGCGCACCCACAACAACGGAGGAGGATCGTAAATTTCGCGCAGGCGCTCGGGGTAGGCTTCATCGCGATACGACAGGATGGCTGCGCCGGAAGCGGCGAGCTTTTCCAGTTCCAGATCGGCTGCGTGCGCGGCTTCGCCGGAGGCGATGAACTGCGCCGACTGCGCAGGAATTTGCAGCGATTCCAGCTCGGTGAGGGGCAGGTGCAGCACGTGGTCGGCGGAGCCGCAGCGCTCGACCGCATGCAGGATGCGGCGCGGCCCGATCGCCGGCGTCAGCGCAAGCGCGAGCCAGGCGTGGCGCTCGGCAAACGACGCGTCGCTGGATGGAGTTGTGGGGGAGGAAGCAGCCGTGCTCATCGGGGAGACGATTCCCCGCACCCGCGACACGCTGCTGTCTCGTTCCGGTTCATGAATTCTGCCCGGAGACTATCGCCCGCGCTGGGTGGGGTCAAGGAAAAGAGGGCCGGCAGGGGTTACGGAAGCCATGTGTTCCGGATCGGGCGCATCGGCACGTTATCCTGATCGGTGCGCCCTGATTCTGCCAGCGAACCTCTTCGCGTCTCCGCGATTCACTTCCTCAATCCCGCGCCGCTGATGTGGAGCTTCGAGCATGAGCCGGACCGCGCGCGTCTGGCGGAACGCTACGCTCTGACCTCGGATACGCCCGCTGAATGCGCGGCGAAGCTGGCCTCCGGCGAAGCGGACATCGGCCTGGTGCCCGCGGCGTCGCTGGCCGACACGCCCTCGCTGCAGGTGATTCCGGGATGCGTCATCGCCTCGCGCGATCGCGTGCGCTCGATCATTTTGGTGGTGCGCGAGGAAGTCGGCATTCAGGGCGTTCGCCGCGTCGCGCTCGACACGGCATCGCGCACCTCGGCCGCGTACACGCAAATTCTGTTCGCTCGCTACTGGAGGACGCAGCCGGAGTTTGTGCCTCACCCTCCCTATCTGGGCGCCATGCTGCGCACAGCCGACGCGGCGCTGCTCATCGGGGATCCCGCGCTGCTGGCGCTGGAGGACCGGCAGGCGCGCGAGCGGCGCACGGGGGAACGGCTGCTCTATCTCGATCTGGCGCACGAATGGCACACGTTCACCGGGACGGTGTGGGTTTCGGCGTATTGGGGCGTGCGCCCGGAAGCGATCGGCGAGGGCCGCACGTCTCCGGCGCAAATTGTCGAGGACTTCCAGCGCTCCCGGGATGCAGGCCTGGCTCACATCGACGCGCTCGCCGAGGAGTGGTCTGCGCGCATCGCCGTGCCGCGCGCCACGATCCGCACCTATCTGTCGGAGAACATCTGGTACGTGCTGGACGATGCGTGCCTCGAGGGGCTGGAACTCTTCTATCGGTATGGCGCGGAATGCGGCGCGTTGCCGGAGGCGCCCGGGCTGCGGTTTCTCTGACCCTGGGACACCCAGGCTCTGAAAATACCTGTTCTGCGGAGTCTCGAATCGCTGCAGCCGCGTCCAATCATCCGTGATCTTCGCGACAAATCGCGCCGGGCGGCCGGGACATGCCCGGCACATGGTTCACTGGATCCTGCATTTCGGGGTCGCGGGCGTCTTTGTGGTTTCGCTCCTGGATACTGCTCCTTTTCCGTTGCCCATCCCGGGCAGCACGGACATTCTCATCCTGATCCTTGGAGCCAACGGCGAATGGCCGTGGCTGCTGGCCCTGGTCGCCATTGCCGGCAGTCTGCTGGGAGCATATTTCACCTGGGCTGCCGGGAAAAAGGGCGGCGAAAAGATGCTGGATCGCTACGCGCCGCGCCGCTTCCGTGCCTACATCGTGCGGTGGGTCAAGGCGCACGGCCTCCTCAGCGTCTGCCTCGCCGCGTTGCTGCCCCCGCCGATTCCGCTCATGCCTTTTCTGCTCGCTGCCGGTGCATTCGGAGTCACGCGCCGTCAGCTTTTCATCGCCATGGGCATCGCGCGCACCGTGCGCTATGGCGGGGAGGCCGCGCTGGCCGCGATCTACGGACGGCAGATCCTGCGCTTCTGGCACAGAGATCTTGCGGGATGGTCTTCGGTCATTCTCTACAGCTTTCTCGGATTGATGGTGGCGGCGATCGTCTTCGGCATCTGGAAATACCGGCACGAGCAGCACAGTGGACAATCGGCCGAGGATCGGCGCAAAGTATCCGCTGCGCACGGATGAATCCTGATTGCGGTCGCCGATCCCATCGGGAATCGCGCCACCGTCAGCGAACGCCTGTCAGCGGCTTAACTGACCACAGCCGGCTCAGAGGAGCCTGCACGCGGCTGCGAGAGGGGCAGCGTGAAGTGGAACGCACTGCCCTGGCCGACGACGCTTTCTGCCCAGATGCGGCCTCCGTGCTGGCGGACGATGTTGCGGCAAATGGCGAGGCCCAGACCCGTGCCGCCCATGGCGCGCGAGTCGGATGCGTCGACCTGCTGGAAGCGCTCAAAGATGGCCTCGATCTTCTCGGGTGGAATGCCGCGCCCGCGGTCTTCCACGGAGAGCAGGGCCTCGGCTCCGTGTAAACGGCGGGCGCGCAGCCGGACTTCACTGCCCTGCGGACAGAACTTGATCGCGTTGCCGATGAGGTTGCCGAGCGTCTGCAGGATGCGGTCGGGGTCGACCCACAGGGACACTTCGGCGGCATCGATGCGCAGAGAGATATTCGCTTTCTGCGCGGAGGGAGCGTGCAGCTCGGTCGCGCGCTCAAGGAGTTCGCGCGCGTTCGCCTCCTGGAACTGCATGGGCAGGCGGCCGGCGCCCATGCGCTCAAAATCGAGAATGTCGTTGACGAGGCGGACGAGGCGCTCGCAGTTGCCCATCGCCATTTCCATCATCTGCGCGCATTTTTCCGGGCGCTCGTCGAGCACGCCGCCGCCAATGAGTCCGAGAGCGGCGCGCAGCGAAGTCAGCGGCGTGCGCAGCTCATGACTGACGGTGGAGATGAACTCGTCCTTCATGCGGTCGAGGCGGCGCTGCTCGGTGACGTCGACGCCGGTCATGACGATGAAGGTGATGTCGCCCAGACCGTGGGTCAGCGTGGTGGCGTTCCAGGCGATGCAGCGGACATCGCCTTTGCGCGAGCGCCAGTGCAGCTCGCGCGGATCGCGCAGGGTTCCATAGCGGGCGTGATGGAGAAGGTCGATCGACTGCTGGCGCTCCTCGGGGAGAAACAGCTCGGCAGGAAAGGAGCGGCCGACCAGCTCAGCGAAAGCGTAGCCGGAGATTTGCTCGCAGGCGCGATTGAAGCGCACGATGCGGCCGGCCGTATCGAGCACCATGACGAGCGCGGTCATGGTATCGAGAACGGCGGACACGAAGTTGCGCTCCACGGTGAGCGCGCGCTCGATGCGCTGGCGCGCGCGGATGGCGCGTTCCTGGGCGCGGGCGTGAATCGTGTATTCGAGCCGCGTGATCACCTGGCGCGCGAGCACGCCGAGGATGGACGCATGCTCCTCGGTGAATGCATTGGGATCGGGCGAGAGCACGGCCAGCGAGCCGACGGCGCCCGCCGCGCCCATCAATGGCGCTCCAAGATACGATCGGCAGGCAAGCTTGTGGGTCAGATGAGCATCGTCCACGGAAAAACGCGGATCCCTCAGGACATCGGCCATGAGCAGAGGTTCGGAATCGAGGATGGTGTACTGGCAGACCGTCGCTGTGCGCGGCAGCTCTCGCTCCGGCAAGCCGACCCTCGATTTAAACCAGAGGCGGTTGGCGTCAAGAAAGCCAAGATAGGCACAGGGGGCGCCGGTGACCTGCGCGGCCATGCGCACGATCTCGTCGTACGCGGGATCGGGCGGCGTGTCCAGGATGTCGTATTCCAGCAGCGATTTCAGCCGTTCGGCTTCGCTGCGCTGCGCGATGGTCGCCCCTTCGTTCATCCGGCTCCGTTGAATCTCGATCGGCCTCCGCCTGCGATCAAAACGATTTTCACAGACATCGGACGCGCCTCATCTGGCCCGTTCGGGGGATCGGGAGCACCGAGGTACCGATTCAGTACAGACCCGAGACGGAATGCCGGACTGGCATTTGTAACTGTGGAGGTGCAGAACTCCACCGGCGCGTGGGCGCCGCAGGGGAAAATGCAGGTCCTTCGACTCGCGGCTGGAATGAATGTCGCGCCAAAAGAAGGCGCGAACCTGTGGAAAGCTCGCTCAGGATGACAGTTTTATTGTTTGCGAACCTCGGCGACAGGCACTAGCGCAGACTGCAGCAGTCGGCGGGAGGGCCGTCGTTGCTGGCGTCCATTTCGACCTTCCATGTCCCGTCGGGTTGTTTTTTCCAGACGGTCATGTAGCGGCCGGAAGTCTTGACCTCGTTCCCTTCCTTGTCCTTCGCAATGCCCTCGTAGTGTCCCCAGGTGAATCCCATGTCGCCGCTCGCGGCCATGCGCGCGCCTTCGGGTTTCCAGGTGAGCTGATAGGCGTCGGCCGCCCAGGTCGCTGCCGCGGCGATCGCATCGTGTCCAGCGACGGGCGCCTTGCCGTTGGCCAGGGTGACGGCGTCGGGGGCGAACCACGCTGCGAAGGCTGGGCCTCCGCCCTTCGCGGTGTCGGCGGCAAACTTCGCCTCGAGATCGTAGAGCATCTGGATTCCCGGCGTCGCGGTGGGATCGGTGAGAGGATTCGCGGCCTCGCCGGACTGCGGCTTCGGCGCAAGGGGATCGAGAATCTGCGCGGAGGAGGCGGCGCACAGCGCAAGGGACGACAACAGAACAAGCGAAGCACAGACGACACGCATGGTGAATTTCCCTGAAGTCAGGATAGAACACCAGGCACTCGAAACTGTGCGCCGGAATCGCGGTATGCTGGCAATCCATGAGCTACACCGGCAACGCAACGGGAGCCAGGCGCGGAGTCGCGCTGCTGGTCGCCGCGGGCCTCCTGCTCTATGCCGCCGGCGTGTGGGCGCAGTACGTGTGGCCGGGGACTCGGCCGGAAACGATCGCGGTCCGCATGGCGGCTCTGGCGCTGCTGGCCTGGGCCACGGCGCGCAAGGGGTCGCTCACCGGCTGGATTTTCTTCGCCATGATTGCCGGCATTGAGTTCGGCGCCGATGCGCCGCACGCCGCCCTGGCGAGCCGCGTGCTCAGCGACATCTTTCTGCGCCTGATTCGCGTGATCGTCGCCCCGCTGATTCTCGGCACGCTGGTGACCGGCATCGCGGGGCATGCGGAAGCGAAAACCGTCGGACGGCTGGGGCTGAAGTCGCTGATCTATTTCGAGGTGCTCACGACGATCGCACTGGTCATCGGCCTGGCGGCGATCGACATCTCGCGAGCCGGCGTGGGCCTCAATCTCAGCGCAGCACCGGCGACACTGACTGCGACCACCCATGCCGCGGCTGCGCCTGCGGCGTTCTCGTGGGCGCAGTTTCTGGTGCATATCTTTCCGGAGAACATCGCCAGCGCCATTGCCGAGAACCAGATTCTGCAGGTGGTGGTCTTCGCGATTCTTTTCGGGTTGGCGCTGGGACGGCTGAGTGAGGCGAAGCGCGCGCCGATAATGCGCCTTGCCGAATCGCTGACGGACACGATGTTCGCGTTCACCAACATCGTGATGCTGCTGGCGCCTCTGGCTGTGGGCGCTGCCCTGGCGTACACCATCGCCGGATCGGGCCTGGGCGTGATGGTGAATCTGGGCAAGCTGCTGCTGACGCTCTACGCCGCGCTGCTTGCCTTCGCGCTGCTGGCCATGCTGCCCGTCGTGTTGCTGGCGCGCATCCCCCTGCCGGGATTTCTGCGCGCCATTGCCGAACCGGCGACCATCGCCTTTGCCACCAGCACCAGCGAAGCGGCGCTGCCGCGCGCGATGGAAGAGATGGAAGCTTTCGGCGTGCCGCGCAAGATTGTCGCGTTCGTCATTCCTACCGGCTACAGTTTCAATCTGGCGGGTTCGGCGCTGTATCTCTCGCTGGCTGCCATTTTCACCGCGCAGGCTGCCGGGATTCACATGAGCCTCGGACGCCAGGTAGCGATGCTCTTTACGCTGATGCTGACGAGCAAAGGCGTGGCCGGGGTTCCGCGCGCGGGGCTGGTGCTGCTGCTGGCGACGGCATCCACCTTCGGATTGCCGGTCGAGCCGATCCTCGTGATTCTTGGCATTGACGCGTTGATGGACATGGGCCGCACCGTGGTGAATGTCGTCGGCAACTGCCTCGCATCGGCGGTGGTTGCGCGCTGGGAGGGAGAATTCCGCACGGAACGAGCATCGGTGCAGGCCGTGGCTGCGCTGCAGGACTAAGGCTGCCTTTAGATCAGTGCGAAGGGGTGAATCCGCGCAGAGAGCAGGCGTTCGGAGCGACGTTTTCCTCGTCGCGTTCGCGTGTAGTGTGGAAGCGATGCAGGCGCAGATAGCGAACGCGCAGGCCGTTGATGGTCGCGGGCATCGACTGCGGATTGCGTCCGATATCGACCAGCACGAGGAGGGCGGCCTCGGCTGGATTGTCGTAGCTCTGCGTTACGCCGACGCCGAAGATGGCGGGATCGTTCATGAGGCCGGGCGCCACTCTTTGCGCAACCGCCGTGGCCTCAGCCAGCGATGCAGCGGAGAGATGAAGGCCCGGCTCGAGCACGGGCATGCGTGGAGCCGTCCCGCGCGCAACCGAGGCGGCGTCGGTGACGATGATTTGCGTGCGCAGGCCGTCGATGGTCTGCGGAATGGCCGCGTCGGGGCGATCGGTATAGACGACCACCGCAGGGCTGCCCGGATTATCGAGACTGCTGCCGGGAGCGGCGCCGAGAATACCGCCTCCGTGCAGGATGGAGGCCGCAATGTCAGCGGCAATCTGCGCCTGGCTCAGCGCTGCGCCGGCAGGCTGCGGCGGCTCGCCCGGAACGGCGGGATCGTAGCGGAGACAGGCGACGGCGTGCGGCGTGTTCGTGCCGACGATGCTGAGAGGACCGCCGGCCTGCGTTCCCAGTTCCTGCAGCACGTCGCCGATGGGATTGGCCACGCTGAGCCCATGTCCATCGCCGTCGGTGCCGCCGGCGAAGTAGAGGCCGACGGCCTGGGCATTGCCGGCGTCGAGCACGAGCGCTCCGGAATCGCCGCTGTCGGTGAAGTGGGTGCCGCTGATGCCGATTTGGTTGGTGAACGTCCGCGTGGTGTAGGGCTGCGTCTCCGCGCAATCCCGGTAGTAGTCAACCTTCACGCTGAGAGCGACAGCGTCAATGCTGGAGCAGGTGAGGCCGGTGGTGCGTCCGCTCTTGGCGACATCCATGCCGAGGTTGGCGGCGGTGAGTGCTTCGCCGTGACCGGCCATGGGCGGAGCGGCTGTCAGCGTCTGATTCTGACCGGGCGGGCCTAACTGAAGGATGCTTCCTGTGGGATCGACGGCCCCCGGAGCGGCGAGAGCGAGCGCGGCATCGACGTTGGTCTGCGGAGCATTGAGCGGCACGGCGTATTTCAGCGTCGCGAGCGGGTGCAGGATCGAGCCAGGACGGCTGAGCGGCGTGCAGGCGCCGTCGATCAGGCCAGGCTGGTCGATGGTGTCGCCCGGGTTGGCCTGGTCGGACTCAGCCAGCACATGGTTGTTGCTCAGGATGTACTGGTTCTTCTGGTCATCTTCCACCAGAGCGCCGAGCGTGCCGCCGCAGCAGTCGGCGACATAGGAATTGCCGTCCTTGTCCTCATACGTGTCGTAATCGCCATCGTTGCCGCCGGAGGTCCCCAGCGACGCGGCGCCGGTCTGGATGCTCTGATTTGTAACCGGATCGCTGACAATTCCGCGGCCGTTGAGCAGAAGCCGCAGAGGCGCTGTGACTCCCGTGCCGTTCACTGAGGCGATGACGTACACCGGCTCGGCGGGAAGAGTGGCGGGAGCTGTGTAAGTGACGGTGCAGGTGGTGTAGCGGTCGTCACCGCGACGGCAGTCGGAGATGCCGAGCGTTCCGAGCGATCCGGAAGCGGCTGCGCTGCCGGTGGGCGAACTGCTGAGCGACCACCGGACATGGCCGGCATCGACCTCGGCGATCTGAGCCGTCACCTCGGCGGTTGCGCCGGGTGTGAGGGCCACATCCTGCGGAAGCAGCGGCTGCACAAACGCGGGGTGAAGGGTGAGCGTGAGCGCGGCAACGCTGGATAGATTGCTCTCGAGATGCGCTTCAATGCGCACCGGCACGTTGTCGGCGGAGAGCGAGCCCGGCGCGGTGTAGATCCCCGAGGGATCGATGTGTCCCTGGCCGAGCGCAGTGGCATTGCTGCCGGAGGCGATGGCCCACGAAACGGGCGCAGCCTCGCCCGAGGGCAAACTGGCGCGCAGCCTCACCTCGCCATTCGTGGCAACCGAGGTCGCGGAGGCGCTGACGGAGAAACTGGCGTTCCCTGCCGCGGAGGGAAAATTCATGGTGCCGCAGCCCGCAACGGCGAGAGCGAGGGGGGCCAGAAGAACGCGAGTGAGCGCGGCGCGAGCCATGAGCAGCCAGTCAGAATCTATCTTAGTCTCGGCTCCAGTCGCCAGCGTCAAAAGTTGCAGAAACGAAAAGGAGCGCAGGTTCGCGCTCCTCGCCTCGATCGAACAGAGTGGGTTACGCGGCGATCTTCGGATTCTGATCGCGAGCCGGAACCAGTTGCGGAACGCCGGAGGGAATCGGCAGAACCCTGACCTCGCCGGCATGGGCGGCCTTCATGCGGCGCACTTCCCCCGCTGTGAGCGGACGCATTTCCTGCGCCGAGTAATAAACCTGTTTGCCGCAATCGAGGCAGACCTTATAGGTCTCTTCATCAATCGTGAACGGGCGCGTCAGATGCGAGTGGCTGCAGCCGAAGAGAATCTCCGCGAAGAAGTTGACGATGGCACGAAGGCAGGCAGAAAGAGTGTTCATGGCGAGAGCGCGCTCTCCTTTCCTCAAATCCTGGTATGCGCACTCCCTCAGATGCGTTGAAAAGCGAAATGTCGCCTTACCAGCGCAAAAATTTATGGATTACTGCCGCGTATGACCAACTTACCGAAGTGTGAACCCGCCTCCATACGGCGCAGTGCGGCCGGCAGCTGATCGAAGCTAAATACTTCATCGATCAAGGGTTTGAGAGAGCTTGTCGCGACCGCGCGATTCATCTGCTCGAAGTGCGCGCGCGACCCGACGTAGATTCCCCGCAGGTTCACTTGTTTATGTAAAAACAAAGGGATTTCAATACCGTCGGCGCTCTGGGTTAGAACGCCAATTTGCGCCACCGCGCCGCCGATGTGGACCGCGCGCAGCGAACGCGTGAAGGTGCCGGCTCCGCCCACCTCGACGACCAGGTCCGCGCCGCGCCCGCCGGTCTGCTCCATCACCCATTGGTCCCAGTCCGGCCTGGCGCGATAATTCACCCCGGCGTCGAGACCGAGCGCTCGGGCGCGAGCGAGTTTCTCGTCGCTGCTCGACGTGCCGAGCACGCGTGCGCCCAGCAGTCTCGCGAATTGCAGCGCGAAGATGGACACGCCTCCGGTGCCCTGAATCAGTACCGTGTCTCCGGCTTTGACGTTCCCCGCGTGGACCACCGCATTCCACGCGGTGACCCCCGCGCACGGCAGCGTCGCAGCTTCCTCCCACGAGAGATGGTGCGGAACGGGCACGACGCCTTCATCGCGGAGAATGACGTACTCGGCGAGCATGCCGTCGATGTCGCCACCGAGCGCGCCGCGAATCTTTGCCGCGTCAGCGTCGCCGTCGATCCAGTTCTGCATGAAGATGCCCGCGACGCGATCGCCCGGCTTGACGCGCGTGACTCCATCGCCGACGGCAATCACTTCGCCTGCGCCATCGGAGGCCGGAATGCGCGGCAAATGCATCTTCGGGTTGTATTTGCCCTGCACGACCATCAGGTCGCGGAAGTTGAGCGAGACAGCGTGCACCCGGACGAGAACCTGGCCCCGCTGCGGTTGCGGGTCGGGCAGCGGTGCCAGTTCCAGTTTGTCAAGGCCAAAAGACGGAATGCGCCAGGCTTTCATGCACCAACGGATGCCTCAGAAGCCGCGCCGGATGCAGTGTTCTGCGCGAGCGGAGGCGGAGTTCCGTGCGCAGAGGGGTACCATACGGGTATGGCGAGAGGTTGGGAAAGCAAATCCGTCGAAGATCAGGTGGAAGAAAAAGCCCAGAGCCAGCCGGCGTATCCATCCGGCGTCCAGACCGAAGAACAAAGGACCGCTCAGGCAGCAAAAAGCCGCGAGCGCCAGGCGCTGGAACTGCAGCGGGAACGCATCCTGGACGAGCGGACGTCGAATCCGATTCGCCGCGCTGCGCTTGAAGCCGCGCTGGCGGAGATTGAAGCGAAACTGGCTGCGACCTAGGCGCGCCGGTTGAACATGATCGAATTCGCCTGATCGATGGTTGTCAGCAGCAGGCGGGCGACGTTCACGTGCGCCGGGCGCGTCGTGGCCCACACAATTGCATCGGCAAGATCGTCGGGAGTGAGCGGCGTGATGTTCTGGTAGACCTTTGCCGCGCGCTCCTTGTCGCCGCGGAAGCGCACTTCGCTGAATTCCGTCTCGACCATGCCGGCTCCGATATCGCTCACGCGAATGGGCGTGCCCATCAGGTCCTGGCGCAGGCCGTCGTTGATCAGTTTGACCGCGGCCTTGGTGCCGCAATAAACCGCGCCGCCAGGATACGCGAGGTCCTCCGCCGTGGAGCCCAGGTTGACGACGTGGCCGCGGCCGCGCGCCACCATGCCCGGCACCACGGCACGCGTGACCCACAGCAGGCCCTTCACGTTGGTCTCGATCATCTCTTCCCAGTCCTGCGGCTTCCCTTCCCACAGCTTGTCGAGTCCGCGGCTGAGACCGGCGTTGTTCACGAGCACGTCGATGGCGCGCCAGTCTTCGGGGAGCGCTGCTATCGACCGCTCCACCGCGGCCCGATCCTGCACGTCGAGGCTGAACACGTGCACCGCGGATGCGCCCGCTTCGAGCAGCTCCGCCTCCATCGCTTGCAGACGCTCGACGCGCCGAGCCGCCAGCAGCAGCTTTGCGCCCTCAGCGGCAAACGCATGCGCGCAGGCCGCGCCAATGCCCGCGCTGGCGCCGGTGATGAAGACAACGCGATCTTTCAGGCTGTGCTTTCCCATAGCTCCATCGTACCGAAGCCGCGCCGCCTCGCATCGTGACATGAGGCGACTACGCCTGCGTATCCAGACCCTTTTCGAGGCGGTAATAGCCTGCGGCCCAGTCGCTGTCTTTCATGCCGGCTTCGAAGGCACGACGAAAGGTGTCCTCGAAGAGATCGGCGAGCGGGGTTTTCAATTGCTCGCTATGCGCCGCGTCGCGGAAGAGCCGCATATCTTTCTCGCCCACGGCCATGGTCGCGCCGGGCGTCTCCGGCGGATGCAGCATGATCTTCGCGTACATCTCGTAAAAAGGCGACTGAAACAGCGCGCTGTTGACTGTCTCGATGAACGTGCCGGGCTGAATGCCGAGAGCCTCGGCATAGACAAAGCTCTCGCTGAGCGCGGCAATCATCGCGGTGATGAGGAAATTGCCACCCAGCTTGAGGGCATGAGCGCTCCACGGGTTCTCCGAAACGACGGTGATGCCGCGGCTGCAACAGTCGAGCAGCGGCCGGACCTTTTCGACCGCCTCGGTGGCTCCGCCGACGGCGATCCACAGCTTGCCCTGCTCGGCAATGTGCGGACGTCCGAAGACCGGGGCGGCGACAAAGTGCTGTCCGTGCGCGGCGTGCCGCTCGGTCAGCTTGCGCGAGAGCGCCACGCTGAGGGTGCTGAGCGAAACGTGAATCGCGCCTCGCTTCAGATTCTCAGGAACCTCCGCTTCAGCGAGGACCGCCTCCAGCGACGCGTCGTCGAGCAGCATGGTAAAAACGACGTCGCATTCGGCGACGGCTTCCGCCGCTGTGGCTGCAACGCTTGCTCCGGCGGCACGCAACGGCTCGGCGTGGGAGGCGGTGCGGTTCCAGACGGTGAGCTGCCGCCCCTGCTGCAGCAACAGCCGCGCGATGGCCGCGCCCATCTTGCCTAACCCGAGAAATGCAACCTTCATTGAGCCTCCAGGTGAATCTCTCCTTCAGATGTGAGTGGGCGGAGGTTCGATTGGCCTTCCTTCCGGCGCCGGAAGATGGCGTCGCGCCGGATTCAGAAGAGCTTTTCCTGAGCGACGGGGACTTCTTCCGGCGGAGCGGCAGGTTTCTTTTTCGCTGCGCTGATGACCGCGATGACTTCGAGCTCTTCGATCGAGGATCGGGGGATCCAGATGCGCTGCGTGTTCGACCGCAGATCCGGGGGAAGCAGGAAGAGGCCGTCGCTGGCCACGAGGCTCACATCGTTGGCGGCGAGCCCTTCGATCAGGTCGCCGTCTGTAAGCCGCGCGCGCACGTAGAGGCCCTCGCCGCGCGGTCGCCCGGCGAAGGTCTTGCGCAGGAGGCGCTCCGGGTTGGCGAGATCGCCGGAATTGAATTCCCTGACGTAGCAGATCCACTTCAGGTCCTGGACGGCCAGCAGGAGGACCTTGCCTTCGAGTCCCAGCATCTCCACCTGGCCCGCGTGCACAAAGCTGTCGGTCGGCAGATAGCCGGAGACCCAGTCGCGGGAGAGCTTGCGGAAAATCGCCTTTTTGCGGCTTGAGGACATGGTCAGAGGGAACGCCGTAAATGAAACCAGGATTGTTGCATATCCGGAGCACAGCGCATCAAAAATAGTGCAGACGGCATAGTCACACCGGCTTCAATATGTTACATTGATAGTTTGGATTGCAGCTCCTCTGTCCCGTAAGTGGCTGTACTGAAGGCAGTTAGGGATGGTTTTCCGGGCAACGGGGGCAGGATCGGAGCTTCAGCCAGCAGCACGCACTCAGCACCATGCCCGATTACATTTATCTCCTCGAAAATCGTCTCTCCCCAGCACAGCAAAACGCCCTTCGTGAAGTCAGGGATACCGCGCGCAACGCGGGCATGACCGTCTTTTTGGCGGGGGGAGCCGTCCGGGATATGACCAGCGGATTCCCGGTCCGCGACCTTGATTTTTCGGTTCAGGGAAATGCTCTTAAACTGAAGAAACAGCTGGAGAAATCTGGCGCCACGGTGTGGGGCGAACACGAGCCTTCGCGCACCCTCTATTTCTGGTTTCCGGGCAGCGTGCGCGTCGAAGTCACCAGTTGCCGGCGCGAGGAATATCCCAAACCGGGCAAGCCCGTGTATCACTGGGCGCCTATTCTCGAGGACCTGCGGCGGCGCGATTTTACCGCGAACGCCATGGCCATCTCTCTCAATGAGGGGTCGTGGGGCCTGTTGCTCGATCCGCTCAACGGCTTTGCCGACATTGAGACCCGTCACCTGCGCCTGGCCAGCAACTACGGTTTCATTGAAGATCCTTCCCGCATGATTCGGGCGGTGCGGCTGGGGGCGCGGACGGGCTGGGAGATGGACCCACGCACCAAGACGCGCTATCAAAATGCTAAAGATGAGGGACTTGCCGAACAAATCTCATCTTTTGCACGAGGATACGAACTGGAAGAGATTGCGCACGAAGAGGATCCAGTGAGGGTATTGCGGGCGCTCGAAGCTGAAGGCTGGATGAAAGATTTGTGTCCCGCCTGGACGGTGGCCAAAGCTGACCTGAAGGGTCTGGACGAGCTGAACAAAGTTTGGATCCGGTTGCTCATGCTCGGGGTCAACCCCGATCCGTCGGCCGCGCACATGGAACTGCTGACCGCAAAGATGACGCCCAAAGACGTATCGTCGCTACGGCGGCTGTTTCCCCGCACCGGGTTTGTGGATCAGTGGAATCACCTCGAGGCCTCAGCCAAAGGATTCGCCAAGGAGTTATTGGGCAAGAGCGTCTCTACCCCTTCCGCAACGTGGAAGTTAATTGTTAACTATGAGCCGGAATCCGTTCTCTGGCTGGCGTTTAGCTCGAAGAATCCTCAGATCAGAGAGAAGTTCGACAATTTCTTTAACATTTGGCCGGAAGCTCGTCAAAAGATTCCAGCTATGCTGATGAGCGAGATGCGAATCACGCCCGATTTGCCGGAGTACGGCAAAGTCGCCGAGGAGCTGTTCTTCCAGATCATGGACGGCAAGCTGCAGACGGAGGAGGAGATGCGCGCGTTCCTTGCGCCGTATTCTCCGCCGGCTCCACCGCCTCCCGTGGTGTTTCGCCGTCCGCGCGGGCGTCGCGCCGAACCAAAGTTCGAAGAGGACGTGGAACTCGAGACGCCAGCGCCGCGCAGCGATGGAGACGAAGAAGCAGAAGAGACCGAGGAAACGGGGAACGGCGAGGACTCCGATCTGCGGCTTCCACCCAAGCCTGCTGCCGAGACGAAAGGGAAAGCTGCCAAAGCGGAGAAATCCGGCAAAGGCGCCAAAGAGCCGGTGAAAGCGGAGACGGCCGCGGCAGGCGAGTCAAAGAATTCAGGGAAGGCGCAGGCCAGGTCTGCGGGCAAGGCCGAACCCAAGCCGGCTGCGAAGGCAGCAACGCCGGCCAAATCCGCCGTAAAGCAGCCGGAAACAAAATCCGCCGCAAAGCAGGCGGAGCCAAAGACGGCCGCGAAAAAGGTTGAGCTCAAGGGGCCGGCGAGATCCGCAGCCAAAGCCGCACCCAAACCGCCGGCAAAGAAGGCGGCGCAGCCGGCAGCAAAGAAGGCAGCGCCGGCAAGCAGAGGCAACGCGTTGAAAACGGCGAAGGCGGCGGCGAAGCCTTCCACGAAAAAGTCCGCGAAGCCGGCCAAGCCGGTGAAGAACGATAAAAAGAAGAAGCGCTGATTCTGGCTGGTGCGGGCATCCTGTGAGGGGTGTTACCAGGCTTCTTTCAGGAAGCGGGCCATGAAACTCGGCCAGGTTGCTGCGAAAGCCGTTGGACTCGGGAATCCATCCGTCCTTCTCGCCGTTACCCTCCTCTGCATCAGCACAGCCGCGATGTACGGACAAGGCGGCATCGCGTTCTGGGAGACGCCTGCGGCGAAGCAGGAGGCGATGCTCAGCCAAGTTCCTGCCGACGACGCTGGCCGCCTGGCGGCGCTGCGGCGATATTTCATCGACGCCGGATGTATGGGCGATCACCTGACCGAACAGCCTCTCGACCCACCAGGCAAACCAGGCGGCAAGAAGAAGAGGCGGGCTCCAGCCAATTTGGTGTGCACTTTGCCAGGCGAGTCCGCTCAGGCCGTGGTTGTCGCAGTGTGGTATCCGGAGCATTCTCTCTACGGCGGGGTTACGCGGGGATGGCCGGAGGCGGTGGCGCTGCCGATGCTCTACCGTGCGCTGCGGGCGCAACCCCGCCGATTCACGTTTGTCCTGGCGGAACTGAGCGGCGACGAAGGAGAACGCGTGTTCCTTACAAGCCTGGCGGATGGAACGCAGGGCTCCGTCCTTTGCCTGGTGGGGCTGGATGCGCTGGGAGTCGGTGACCCACAGTTTTATTCCGTTCCTCGCAAGCAGGTGCCCAGCGCCGGATGGCCGGTGATGGACACGCTGGAGCGCGAGGCGTTGCGCATCGCTCAGTTGCAGGGCTACGGCCTCTTGCAGCAGTATCTGCAGGCCATGGGCCCGATGAAGCGATCGATCTATCCCAACAAGCTCATCGATGCGGCCAGGGACATGCCGCGCGTGCTCGTTTACTCGGGCTTTCGCATGGCAGCCACGCCGGCTGCGTTCCGCCAGGATTTCGATTTCACGGCATATTATCTCTGCGCGATCGACCGCCAGCTGAATCGCGACGCGCCGGCGCCGCGGTAGATGCGCAACAGCATCAGGGCAGCTGGAAATTGATGCTCTGCCCGACCGCGAGCCGATGCTTTTGGATCGATCCTACCGGCAGCTCGAGAACATACTTCGAGGGTTGCTGGCCGCCGTAGTTGGGGCACGTGGATGCTTTGCCGGTGCAGGGTGGCGTGTTGGGGCTCATATCGACGATCTGGTGGTCAGCGTCCATCCAGATGATGTCGAGGCCAATTTTGCAGTGATACATCCAGTAAGCATGAGGAGCGGCCTCCTCGTGGACGAACAGCATGCCTCGCCCCTCGGGCAACCTGGTACGTCCCATCAACCCGTACTCTCGCTCCTTTTCGTTGGTAGCCAGCTCCACGTGGACGGTCGACCCATCCGGCAGCATCACCAGCGTTGTGGCCGGGCGCGGAGCGGCATAAGGAATCACCGGCTCCTGCGCGCGAGCGCAGGGCGCCCTGGACACCAGCGAAAGAACCGCCAGAACTGCGAGGAGGAAAAAGCGCGCCGATGTTTTCATGAGAGCGGGATACAGCCTCCCCGGCTATTCTCTTCGCAATCGGGCCGCCACGCAAAGCAGCGTCGGATGGGCAGCCGGCTCACATCCCGGAAAGCGCGGGGCCTTTTCCCTTCCCCACCGGCACGGCGGTCTCGAGCGCGTGCCGGACGAATTCCTTCGCGCCCCGCACCGCGGCGGCGGGATCATCTCCGGCCATGAGGCGGCACAGGAGGGCCGACGAAAAGACGCATCCCGTGCCGTGGGTCGAAGTGGTCTCGATGCGGGAGGCGGAGAGCCAGGTCTCTGCACCATCGGCCGTCCGCAGAAAATCGTCTGGCGTGTCCAGATGTCCGCCGGTCACGACGACGTGCAGCCCAATTCCCCTTCTCGCGAGACCGGCCGCCCGTTCCGGTATCTCAGCTCGCCCGGCAACGGGTCCGCCGGTGAGCACGCCCAGCTCATCCACATTGGGCGTCACCCATCCAACCAGTTCGAGCAGATCATCGCGCAGAATCGCGACTCCGACCGGATCGAGAAGCTCGGCGCCGGAACTGGACCGGATCACCGGATCCAGCACGATTCGCTCGCGCGGAATTCCGGCGGCGCGCAGGAACGCGACCACAGCCCGGACATTCGGCGCTGAACCGAGCATCCCGATCTTGACGCCGTCGAATTGCGCATAACCGGATGCCAGATCGTCCGCCAGGCACTCGATGGTTTCGCGCAGCACGCGGTCCCAAATCGGCTCGACCTTGCGGACTCCCTGCGTCGACTGGACGGTTAAAGCCGTGATTGCGGAAACTCCGTAAACCCCATGAATAGCAAAGACTTTCATGTCAGCGGCGATGCCTGCTCCCGACGAGGGATCGAAGCCGGCGATGGTAAGAGCCAAGTTTTTGTTACGCTGCATGGGCAACCCAATGCGCACCGTTTTTTGTGAGTTTCAACTGGGCAGCGCGCTTCCCTACCCCTGACATCGTACTGGATGGGTTCGGTTACCTCGATGGGCGGTATCGTTCAGGGAATCGAACCCAAACGTACTGGTAACCTTTCTGCCGTCGAGGGTTGCCAGGCCGGAATGGCTGAATTCCTTCCCGCCTGGCTAGCACATCGTGCATAAGAATGGCAAGCAGAACACGCAAATAAAACAGAAATAAACATTGCAGATTGTTTGACTTAGCACTGCTTGATTCCTACAATTTAAGGATGGAGGATTATGAACGCTATCCGACCCGATAACGAGAGTCGTCCTCGACGATGGTTGACCTGTGCCGGGGCGATGCTGGCCATTCTGCTGGGCGTAGCCGGCGCACAGGCTGCTTCCCCGGCCGATCATCTCGGCCCCACTACAGCAAAAACGACGCATCACCGCTGGTACGAGTTTGGCATCGCGTCGTGGTACGGGCGATTCTTTCAGGGCAAGCCGACCGCGAGCGGCCAGCCGTATAACGAAGACGCAATGACCTGCGCGCACCGCACCCTGCCTCTGGGGTCGCTGCTGCGCGTGACGAACTTGCGCAACCACAAGTCAGTAGTGGTGAAGGTCAACGACCGGGGCCCGGTGCCGGACGATCGGATCATCGATCTCTCCCGCGCCGCTGCCAATACGCTTGGATTCGCCCAGAGCGGCCTTGCACCCGTGAAGGTCGAGCTGCTGGCGACGCCGACCGAAGTGGCGCAGCTGAACCAGCCTGACGACATCGCGTCTTCCCGCTAATTTCCTCTTCATGCAGACCCCGGCGATGCGCCCTGCGCGCAGGTCCTGAAATTTTGCCGGGGTTTGCAGGATGCGGCGGCTTCTACTCGATGGGAATGAAGTACGACTCCATGGCCTCGACCAGCGACTGGCGGTCGAGCAGCGGTTCCTTGTCTTCGTATCTCGCCGCCCACAGGACGTGGTTGATCAGGTCGCGTGGCTGGCAGCCGCGCAGTTCCTGCTTCAGCGTCTCCCGAATAATGCGGATCACTTCCTGCAATGCAGCGTCGTCTACCGCCAGCTGGTGGTTGCGGGCGACGCGATGGAAGATATGGGCAAATTGGTCATCGGTCGCAGTGTCGACCTTGATCTTGGTCTGCATGCGGCGCAGGAACGCGGCGTCGACCAGCTCATCGGGCTCGAGGTTGGTGGCAAACACCACCAGCAGCTCAAACGGGACTTCGATCTTCTTGCCGCCGACCTGGGTGAGGAAGTCGATGCGGCGGTCCAGAGGCACCACCCAGCGGTTGAGAAGCTCGTCGGGCCGGATGCGCTGGCGGCCGAAGTCATCGACGATGAGCACGCCGTTGTTGGCCTTCATCTGCACCGGGCCGGTGTAGAAGCCGGCGATGGCGTTGAACTGCAGATCGAGCATCTCGACGGTCAGCTCGCCGCCGACCAGCACGGATGGCCGCTGGCACCGCACCCAGCGCTCATCGCTCATTGTGCCTTCGGGCAGCGAAACGCGGTGGTGAATCATCGGGTCGTAAACCGCAATAATTTCGCCGTCGGCCTCAATGGCCCAGGGGATCCAGACGTCGTCGGCGGCGAGAACCCGCGACATGGTTTCAGCGATGGCCGATTTGCCCACGCCCGCCGGCCCGTGCAGAAAGATGGACGCGCCGGAGTTGAGCGCGATGCCGATCTGGATCAGGGTTTTGGCCGGCAGGACCATCCCTTCGAATGCCCGGTCGATGTCTTCTTTGTGGACGACCGCATGGCGGACGCTCTGCTTCCGCACCTGGTCGACATAGGCGTCCAGCGATACGGGGGCAGGGCCCGTGTATTGGCTCGATGCCAGCAACTCCAGCGCTCGCGTGCGGCCCTGGGTGGTGATGGCAATCTCCGGAATATTCCCCTTCATGCCGGTGACCTGGCAGAGGAGGGTGCTCCGCATGCGGTTAAAGACCTCGCTGGCTACGTCGTAGCCGACGCGCATGCGCTTGCCCATCTCAAAAACGGAGAAAGGGCCGGCGGTGTAGAGAATCTTGAGCCCGAGGTCGTCAACGATCGAGGCGCGAACGCCCAGGTCTTTGCAGGTGCGCGGCCGACGGTCGGGACTCCCAGTGGGTTCGGCTTCCCGGCCATCGTGCGACTGCAGCAGAAAATTGACCTTGCCGCCCACACTGGAGCCCAGAGCGCCCGGCGGCATACCGGGTTTGCTCGACGCGCGCGCCCCAGCCGGCAATACGGATTTGCTCGATATCCTGGTAACCATCGGCTCTTTATCTACGGGTTAACATCCAGTTTGCAAGTGGAGGGTGGGGCTGTCTCCAGAAAAAGGGGCCCGGACCGCAAAGACACCCTGGCTCCCGAGCGCACGATCGCTGTCCCATCATTTCGCTTTGCGCGCTGCTCGTAACTACCACTTTCGTGCCACTATAGAAAAACATGGACCCTCGGCTGATCGTCGCCCTGGATTACCCTGAGGCCGCGCCGGCCCTTGTTTTGGCGGAACGCCTCCAGGATCTCTGCTGCTGGTTCAAGGTCGGTCTGGAGCTGTACCTCGCGGAAGGCAATACTCTGGTGCACGAACTGCGTCACCGCGGCTACTCCATTTTTCTCGACCTCAAGCTGCACGATATTCCCAATACGGTTGCGGGAGCGGTTCGCACGGCGGCCGAAACGGGCGCTGATTTCCTCACCGTGCACGCAGCCGGGGGACCAGCCATGCTGGAAGCCGCTGCAGAAGCCGCGGCATCCCTCACGCATGCGCCCCAGTTGCTCGCCGTTACCGTGCTCACCAGCATGGATGAAAGCCAACTGGCCGCGATCGGAATCGACCGGACTCCTGCCGAGCAGGTGCTGCGTCTCGCGGCCATGGCTGCGACTGCCGGAATCACGGGATTCGTCGCCAGCCCTCAGGAGGTCTCGGCAATGCGCCAGCAATTCCCTTCCGCCACGCTGGTGATTCCCGGCATTCGCCCAGCGGGCGCGGCGAGCGGCGACCAAAAACGCACCGCGACGCCCGGAGCCGCGCTGGCCGCGGGCGCCAATTATCTGGTTGTGGGCCGCCCGATCACGCAGGCTTTCGATCCCGCCGAGGCGGCAAACGCAATCCTGCAGGAGATGCATACGGCGGCGGCAACCCACGCCTAGAGGCTGTTATTAACTTTCCCACGACCGGCGCTGGGAGCCCATTTTTCTCAGTTCGAGGAGCAAGGAGCGACGCATACCGGGAGTCTGCGAGCGACGAAGGACGAAGAAATGAGGAAAGTGGGCCAC
>JBARMS010000258.1:0-1834 GCA_049802575.1 Acidobacteriaceae bacterium
GGTATCCGAGCTGCTGATTGGCCATCCTCCATTCGCCGGGATCGTGCATTAGATAGAACTTTCCGAAGTACACCCAGATGACGGCGACAAGGCAGGTTATTGTCATCGCGGCTATCTGAGTTGCGCGACCTGCCCGCGCGGATTTGTCTATAGTGTGTGCAGCTTGCATATTAGAAGATCCTCCTCTTGCGGTTTAAATGGTTTAAATCGTTCCGCAATAACCGGCTTCAATGGGGGCTTTCTGCACCCTTCACCACAAGAGAACAGGCGAGGGCACCCTCGACCGAGGATCGCCCTCGATTCTGTCCACGCCCTGCAGATCGGCGCTCGTCTCCGACCAAACCAGGTCCACGACGGAATGGCCTTTCGCCAGAGAGGAACCGAACGATCAGCCGCCCGGTTCCCCCCGTTGCAGCCAAAACAGGAGCTTTCCTGTTTGACCTCGATGTTTCTTGACGTCGTTCAGCTTGCCCCGGACTTACGCCTTGACGCGGTTCTTTGCAGCCGCAAACACATCGCGTGCGGACGTGGTGCCTGCTACGTGCTCCGTACCCGCGATTCCGAGGTCCATCCATCCCGCGTTAACGCTGTCAAACATTTCTTCTGCAGGTCCAGTGTGGCCCTTCGGGATGCCGAACTGCTCGAACGCTTCCGCCCACCCTGCACGCGGAACTGCAAAGGCTTTTACGTCGAGTGTGAGGACTTCACCCAACTGTCCGGCCACTTCATCCACGCTTACCATCGAGCCGAGCTCGATGACACGATGCCCTGACCACGCCGGCCCGGTCAGAAGCGTTGCCACCTCTGCGCCGATGTCGTCTGACGCGACCATTGTCGACTTCCGGTTTGTAGGATTGTAGAAGACCGGTAGCGTTCCGCCTTGGGCGGCCTGGAAGCCGTAAAGAAAGTTTTCGAAGAAGCCGCCTGCGCGCACAAATGCGACCGGAGATGACAGGTTGCGAAAACCTTGCTCCAAGAGTGATAAGGCGGTGATGATCCCGGCCCCGCTTGTTCTATTCGCGCCCATCGATGAGAGCGCAACCACCCGCTGGGGCACCACCTTGGTCAGCGCGTCGACATAGTTCGCAATCACGCCCTTTGCTTCTCTGTAATCAGGGGAGGGGGCCCAGACACCCGGCAACATAACAAACGCGCCGTCAACACCTTTGAGAGCCGCCGCTATGGCTGTCGCATCGTTCCAATCTCCATCCACCAGCTCCACGCCCTGGTCTGCCCAGTTCGCCGCTTTCTCGCGATTGCGCACAAGTGCTCGCACCTGTTTGCCTTGCATCATCAGATGGCGCGTGGTGGCGCCGCCAACGTTTCCATTAATTCCCATGACTAAATACATGCTCGTTATCTCCTTGTTAGAACGAAAGTGATGCTCTGCTGCGAACGCCAGAGCTTGGGAGTTGCGCAGCTAGCACTCCGCTAGTCCCGTGGTTTCCACAGGTATCTGTCGCATGAATCGCCTTTTGCTTCGTATTTGGCCGCCCACCCAAACATGCGCGACCTGATTCTTAGAGGCGATTGAAAACCAATGGTTGCAAAAGAATCAGTGGTTAATAACCATTGGATGTAAATAAACAAGCGGTCGCATAATTGCCCAAAAGGGGCTAAGCTATTGAAGTGACATCCACATCACCAAGCCGCCGGGTAGAGCGCAAGGAGAGGTTGCGGGGCGAAATCCTTGCGGCAGCGGGTAAGATGTTCGCCGATCGCGGTTACGAAGCCGTGACGCTTCGTGAGATCGCTAAAGAGATCGGTTATACGCACGCCGTGATCTACCAGCATTTTCCGGACAAATCACACATCCTTGCCGAGTTGAGCCGCG
>JBARMS010000259.1:0-41654 GCA_049802575.1 Acidobacteriaceae bacterium
CCGGCTCGCACTGAGCGTCACAACCCATATTCCATCGCTACCCTGCGCTGCCAGCTGGCCGCACACCTGGCCCGCTCCCTGCCCAGATGCCCCTGCTGCCTGCGTGACTTCTTATAACACAGTAGTATTAGAGCCTGTTATTAACTTTCGCGCGGGTGGCGTTCTCCCCACCACGCCAAAAGCTGGCGTGCCGGGGGCCCCGTTGCGAGAGAAAATCGCGCCAGACGAGGCGGAGGACGAAGGCTGTGGCGGCCCCACTGTCGAGTCCGACAACGAAAGTATGGCGCGATTTTCACCGCAACCCGGAGGGCTGGGGCCGGTTTTCCTCATTTCCGCGTCGCTCGTCGCTCGAAGATTCCCGATATTCGTCGCTCCTCGCTCCATGAACTGAGAAAAACCGGCTCCCAGCGCCGCCCGTGGGAAAGTTAAGAACAGGCTCTATCCTTCACGCTGGCGCACAAAGACCAGAGATAGAGCGCTCCGGCCCTCCGGCCGGGGCGTTTCTGTGTTCGGGATCATCCCCTGTCCATCCGTGGAAAACGGATAGGGGCGAAGCAGGGTCGAATGCTCTGCCCACCGCCGCCCCACCGCATCAGCCGATGGACGCATCCCAACATGCGTGTCCATGAACGACCAGCGGAACTCGGAGACTGCGGGATCAGAAGCCCGGCAACGCCGCTATTGGCCGGTAATTGCGGCTTGCGCCGTGGCTTTTCTGCTTGCGCTCATCGGATGGAATCGTGTGCACTGGGCGCCGTCCAATTCGTGGGACCTTGGCGCCATCCGAGCCAGATTCACGGATATGACGCTGCAGACGCAGGAGCGCGAGGTCCATCTTATTTTTCGCTACGCTCTGACCAATACGACCAGGCGGTCCTACCGGATTCCTCCACCCGCTGTGGGCGTGCTGATGACGAGAGTTCCCGAAGGCGGCATGCATCAGATGGAGTCGGTCCGATGGGACCCGGTGGTCATTCCTGCGGGCAAAACCGTCAACGCGCAGTTCGATGTGGCTCTCGATCCGCTGACTGCCGAGCCGTATCCGGACCTGAGCGCGGACGAGTTGCAGCAGCAGGGGGCCCTGAACGAATTCGCTCAGCGTCATCTCGCGAGGATGCGTGGCCTGGTGTTCTTTGATTACCAAAAGCGCTATTCAATTGAGCTGCCACAGGGTTGGGATTAACAGGCAGGCATCCCATGTTGGCGGATTCCCCGTAAATTGGGAATAACAGATTGACCCCAGTTTTCCACGAGTATCCGCGGCCCCGCGAGCGATAGACTGCGTGCATGGGCCAGGTTGTCGCGCTCAGTCCTGAAGAGGGAAGCGAACCGTCTCCGAAATCCGGGCGAAGGAAGCCTTCCGACGAAGTCTCCGCAGCGACGCGCAAAATGCGCATGCTGCGGTCGCTCCAGTGCGGCAACAAATACGAGAAGCTGGCTCGGACCCAGGGTGCAACCGTGATTGCCGGCGTCGACGAGGTGGGCCGCGGCGCTCTCTTCGGGCCCGTCGTCGCGGCCGCCGTCATTCTGCCCGCCGATACGCGGATTCGTGGACTGCGCGATTCGAAACAACTTTTCGAGGAGGATCGGGTACGCCTGGAAGCGATTGTCCGCACGCGTGCCCTCGCCATTGCCCTCGAGGAAGTGGACGCCGAGACCATCGACCGAATCAATATCTATCAGGCGTCGCGGATGGCGATGACGGCGGCGGTGCTTCGGCTCGATCCGCAACCCGACCACCTGCTGATCGATGCCATGCGTCTCGATTTGCCGCATGCGCAAACCAGCATCATCTACGGCGATTCGCTCAGCATTTCCATTGCAGCCGCCTCGGTGGTCGCCAAGGTGTACCGCGACGCGCGTATGCGCGAGATGGATGCGCAATTCCCCGGTTACGGGCTTGCTTCGCACAAAGGCTACGGAACCCCCGACCACCGGGAGGCGCTGAAGAAGCTTGGGCCATCGGCCCTGCATCGAAAGAGTTTTGCTCCCGTCGCGCAGATCGACTTGCCGTGGGAGCAACTCGACGATCTCTCTTCCGAGGAAGACCTCGCTTGTCCCATCGACTCCTCTGCGTAACAGCCCATCCTGATGATGAAAGCGGGGCATTCGGCGGTGCCCTGATGCTCGCCGCCCGCGCCGGCGCGGAAACCAGCGTCCTGTGCTTTACCGATGGCCAGGCGGCGCATTTTCGAGGCGAGGCTGCCGATAATGCGCAACTGGGCGAGTTGCGACGGGCGGAGATGGCCGCGGCCTGTGCGATTCTCGGTGTCACCCGATTTGAAGTGCTGCTCTATCCCGATGGAGAGTTGGCCAGGCAAAATTTCCAGGAAATGGTCGGAGTGGTCATCGCGCACATCCGCCTGTGGCGACCTCAGGTCGTGCTTACCTTTGGCGGCGATGGCGGCGTCAATCTGCATCGTGATCACACCGTCATTTCCGCCGTAACCACCATGGGGTTCCACTGGGCTGGCCGTCCTGAAATGCTGTCCGAACCCCTCAGCCCTGGAAGCCCGCCCTATGCTCCGCAGAAGCTCTACTATGCCGCGACCCCGTTCGTCTCTGTCCGCGATCGTCCCGAACTGACCCGCCTCGCCGCCACGACGCCATGGTCGCTGACACTGGAACTGGGCGACCTGGGCGAACGCAAATTCGAGGCCTTTGGGAAACACACCTCCCAACGGGGGGTCCTGCGGCGGGTGGGCGCCGAGGTGAAGAAGGCGATGCAGGTTGAGCGCTACCTGTTGGCGGCGCGTCGTGGGCAGACTTCCGTAATCGAAGATGCGGGAATGTTTACCGGGATCAGCGCTGATGAGGACTAAACTCTGAGGTTAGCCGGAACCCTCCACCCGGCCTGAAGCTGCGGTGTGCCCGGCCAACATCTCCTGACGAGGAGGCCCCCGATGGCACAGCAGACTGCAGAACCCGCCACCGAGCCCGTGCTCCGGCTGAAATTGTTTGGTTTTACTCTCCTGAACCATCCCCGCTTCAACAAAGGGACCGCATTCAGCGAAGAAGAGCGCGACGCTTTCGACCTCCATGGGCTTCTGCCTCCGCATGTCGGCACGCTCGACGAGCAAATTGCGCGGCGCAAAACGGTATTCGATCAGCTGGAGACGCCGTTTGAGAAATATTCGTTCCTCCGCGATCTGCAGGACATCAATGAGACGCTGTTCTATGCGCTGATCCTCTCCGACATTCGCGCGATGATGCCCATCGTCTACACGCCGACGGTAGGTGAGGGGTGTCAGCGCTTCAGCGAAATCTGGCGGAAACCCCGCGGCCTGTTCCTTAGCTATCCCAACAAGCACCGCATCGAGAAGATCCTGTCGCACAAACGCTATGACAATGTGCGCGCGATTGTCGTCAGCGATGGCGAGCGCATTCTCGGCCTCGGCGACCAGGGCGCCGGAGGCATGGGCATTCCGATCGGCAAAATGGCCCTGTACACCGCGCTCGGCGGAATCCATCACGCGAACTGCCTCCCGGTGCTGCTGGACGTCGGCACGGACAACGAGGAGCGGCTCGCCAATCCCATCTATATCGGTTGGCGGCGCAAGCGCGTGCGCGGCGCCGAGTATGACGACTTCATCGAGACGTTTGTGTCCGCGGTCGAGAAGCGCTGGCCGCACGTGCTGCTGCAGTGGGAAGATTTTGCCGGGTCGAACGCGGCGCGCCTGCTCGGCAAGTATCGCGACCGGCTCTGCACCTTCAATGACGACATCCAGGGAACCGCCGCAGTGGTGCTGGCGACCCTGCTGGCTGCAATGAAGGCGGCCGGAACGAAGCTGCGAGACCAGAAAGTCGCAATCCTCGGCTTTGGGTCGGCCGGCATCGGCATCGCGAACTTGCTCAGGAAAGCCCTGCAGGATGAAGGCATGAGCGATGCGGAAGCGCGCGGTCACATTTATGCACTCGGGCGCCCCGGTCTTCTGGTCGAAGGTGCCGAGGGCATCCACGACGAGCAGAAGGAATTTGTGCGGCCACGCAAGGATGTGGAGGGTTGGAAGGTCGCCGATGCCAGGAAGATTGGCCTCGAAGAATTGGTGCGGAACGCGAAAATCACCGTGCTGATTGGCGTGGCAGGCAAGGCGGGAATGTTCACGGAAGAAGCGGTCCGAGCCATGGCGAAGAACGCGGAGCGCCCCATCATTTTCCCGCTGTCCAATCCCACGTCGAAGAGCGAAGCGACGGCCGAGGATCTTCTCCGCTGGACCGACGGCAAGGCGCTTATCGGGACGGGTAGTCCATTCGCGCCTGTGAAGATGGGCGATCGGGAAATCTGCATCGATCAGACGAACAATTCCTACGTGTTCCCCGGGCTGGCTCTGGGCATCGTGGCGTCGCGTGCTCGGCGCGTTTCGGATGCGATGATCATGACCGCGGCCCAAACCCTCGCGAAACTGTCGCCGGTGGAGAAGGATCGCGGTGCAAACCTGCTCCCGCCGCTGGCGCAATCGAGAACTCTCAGCCGCGTGATCGCGACAGCAGTGGCGCGGCAGGCCATAGCCGAGGGCTTATCGGATTTGCCGGATGCCGAGGTAGACGCTGCGGTCGCCGCTACCGTTTGGGAGCCGAAGTACGTCCGGTACGAGAGAGACTACTAGCCGGGCAGGGCTAAGCTTCCCTGCGCCGGAACCATCGCACTTCCCAGCTTTTCTCTGCGGACTGGAAGAGGAACACCGCAAGAATCGTGATGAGCGGTTCGAGGGGATGGCGGAAGCGAGCGTGGACCGTCACAAAGTAATACGTGAGCGGCAGCAATAAGAACGCCCAAAGGAAAAGCCATGCTGCGGGGACGCGGCGGCGTAGCGCGAGGGCCAATCCGAACAGCCCCGCAATGCTGGCGAACTGGTAATTCAGATTGCGCCCGTACTCGTTCACCAGCCCTGTGAATCCTTCACTGCCCGGGTGAGGCACCGAGAACCAGAAGTAGTAGACGCGCCGCAGCGACAGCACAAGAAAGCGAGCAGGGTCGGCAGCAATGGCGCGTTTGGCGAGCTGGCCGCGCCATCGGCAGTAGGCGATCTCGCCCATTTGCTTGTACAGCCGGAGCTGATCCGGTGCCTGGAACGGATGGTCGTACTCCATCAGCAGGCCGGTAGCGCCCGGGCCATTCCCCAAATAAAGCTCCGCGCCAAAGTTTGTGCGAAGCGGAACGAATTGATGAAAGACGCGGGCGTTCCGCCAGGTCCACGGCGCGAGGCAGCAGATAAAAACGAGCGCAGCTACCGTCGCATAGAGGAACTGTCGCGCAAGCTCGCTCCGGCCGCTTGCGCCTCCCAGGATCCAGATTCCGGACACCGGCAGGAACAGGCAAAGGGAAGGATCGCTCAGGGCGATCAGCCCCCACAGAAATGCGAACAGCGCCCAGGCTCCGATTGACGGCGCACGAGCCGATCCATGCTTCGGTGAATCAAGGCGATTGCCGACATTTCTCATGCGCAGCGTGAGGGCAAAAACTGCCGTGAAGAGGAACGTCGTCAGCGTCATTTCCCAGATCCAGCGCACCGCGTACTGCATCGCTGCCGGATAGAGCGCCCAAATCCATGCCGACCACAACGCGACTCTGCGGTTGAAGCACCGCTCGGCGATTTCCCAGAGAAAGGGAATCATGAGTGCATTGAGCACGCAGTCGAGGGCAAGAACGATCCACGCGGAAAGAGCGGTGTAAACGCCGGTCAGCCGGAAGATGCCGGCGAGAATCCAAGGATAGAGAGGTGGCACCCACGCCGTGGGTCCGGTGTGGCCGTTGAACGGATCGGCGTAGCCGAAGCCGGTAACGAGCGCGCGCGCGATGCGGCCCATTTCGTAGCCGAACCCGAAGTCGTAAGGATAGTACGGTCGAATGTGCCAGGTCCGCGCCAGCGTCATATAGGCGAGGCGCACAAACAGAGCGATCCAGAACACCGTCCAGGGAGAGCGCACGCCAGGCTTTCCGTCCAGGCCAGCCGTGGCCTTCGGCTCCTGGACTCCCACTCGCAGACGCTCTGTTCCCGTTGCCGACCGCGGACTGTTCATAGCTGAGCGACTTCCTCGTCGCTGGTCCCAAGCTCCGCGCTCATCAGCGCTTCGGGCGTCAGCGCATCCGCGCGCCGCAGGTTAGGAAAGAACACCGCCCAAAGGCCCGTTACGGCGAGCGACCCAATGCCACCGTAAATCACCGCGCGGACGGCTCCCCACCATTGTGCCGTAAGCCCGCTCTCAAATTCTCCCAGCTCATTCGACGCGCCCACGAAAAGGGAATTGACGGCGCTCACGCGGCCCCGCATGGCCGCAGGGGTCGCCAATTGCAGAACGGAGGAACGAATGACGACAGAAACCATGTCCGACGCGCCCACCACAAACAGCGCCGCAAGCGAGAGCGGCAGGCTGCGCGATACGCCGAACGCGATGGTGGATGCTCCAAAGATGGCCACGCAGACGAGCATTTTAGCCCCCGCGCGACGGCGGATCGGCCGCAGCATCATCCACAAGGAGACGAACAGCGCTCCGAGCGCCGGCGCAGCGCGCAGCATGCCAAGGCCACGCGGTCCGGCATGGAGTACGTCCTGCGCGAAAATGGGCATCAGCGCAACCGCACCCCCCAGCAGAACGGCGAAGAGATCGAGCGAAATGGAGCCGAGCAGAATCTGATGGCGCGCAACGTAGCGGAATCCCGCGAGTATCACTTCCTTTGAGATCGCGCGGTGTTCCATGCGCCCGGGGCGCACCTGGAGCGATTCGACCAGGAACAGAAAGCAGAGGATGCAAAGGAAGGTGAAGAGATAAACAATCCCGCCCCCGTGCAAACGCGCACGCAGTGGCAGCGTGAACAGCACGCCGCCCACCGCGGGACCGACGATGTTAGCAATCTGGAAAATGGTCGCTCCCCACGTTATCGCGTTCACGAAATGTTCGGTGGGCACAAGGTGCGGTATCAGTGCAGAACTGGCCGGTCCGGAAAAAGCGCGGCCGGTGCCGATGAGAAAAAGCACGACAAAGATGGGCCACACATGGCTCAATCCCGCCCACGAAAAATACAGCAGCGCCAGCGTGCACAGAGCCTGCAGCGAGTAGCAGACCAGAATCACCTGCCGCCGGTCGAAGCGATCTGCCGTGTGGCCCGCCGGCAGAATGAACACGAGCCCCGGCAGAAACAGAACCAGGCCGGTATAGCCCAGGTCGATGGCCTTGTGCGTAATCTGATACACCTGCCACGCCACAGCCAGTGCCTGAGCCTCTGCGCCAATGATGACGGCGACGCGTGCAAGCTGATAGCGGAGGAAGTCGCGGGAGAGGAATGCGGCTGCGGCCTGGGGCATGCTGTCCCTATAGGTTACAAGGTGCGCATATCCCGGCGGTTCGGGTCCAGCTTCGCAAGATCGCCTCGCAACGGGGAGCGTGTCTGCTTCTGCTTCAGTTGCGGCCCAGGCATGATTTTAGAAAGAGCGCCCGCTGCAAGACCGAAAACCGGTTTGGTAAACTAAGCGCAGCGCGACAATTTGGCGTCGGAGAGGTGGCAGAGTGGTTGAATGCACCCGCCTCGAAAGCGGACATACCTGAAAGGGTATCGGGAGTTCGAATCTCCCCCTCTCCGCCATTGCTTGCACGCCAATCGTGCCGAAACGCGCCTTTCCCCTACCTTGCTCTATCGGACCTTGACCTGCCCAGTCGCCACTGCACGCGCATCAACCCGATATTGGCATTAGCCGGCTCCAGAGCAGCTGCCCATTGTGAACTCCCACTCGTCGCGGCCTGGAAATTCTCTCATCTTGTCGCAAACGCCGGGATACGCAGCGTGACACAAGCTCCCTGGCCAATTTGACTGGTAATCTCTGCGTGGCCGCCGTGCAGCGTCATAATGCTCTGCACGATGGCCAGTCCGAGGCCCGTGCCGCCCGACGCTGCGGAGCGTGAGGGATCGACGCGAAAGAACCGATCGAACACCCTCGGCAAGGCTTCGGCCGGAATGCCGGCCCCTGTATCGGATACCTCGATACGGACCGCTGTCCCTTCGTCCGTGGCCGCCAGAAAGACCTTTCCTCCGTTGGGAGTGTGTGCAATGGCGTTCGACACCAGGTTGCTCACCGCCCGCAGGATCAGCGCCCGGTCCAACTCCGCCGTCACGTCACCGGCGCCTTCAGGTGTCAACAGCGTGATGCCTCCGTTCGATGCCGAGGCTTCGTAGTAATCGCGGACCGCAACCAGCAAGTTGCCGATGTTCACGCGCTCGCGGCGCAACTCCGCCAGCGGACTCTCTGCGCGCGCAAGGAACAGCAGATCCCCGATCAGGTCTGAAAGCCGAACAGCTTCTTCCAGCGTCGACTCAATGACCTCGCGGTACTCGTCCACGGTTCGCGCTCGTGCCAAAGCCACCTCCGCTTCGCCGCGGATGTTATTCACCGGCGTGCGCAAATCGTGTGCAATATCCGCCGAGAATCGCGAGATCCTCTCAAACGATTCTTCCAGGCGATCCAGCATTTCGTTGAAGGTTCTTGCCAGCGAAGCCAGCTCAGACGGATATCCTTCCGACCGGATCCGTTCGCGCAAGTTCTTCGAAGTAATGCTGCGCGCCGTTGCGGCAATCTCTTCGACGGGGCGAATCCCATGACGCGCGATCCGGTAGCCCAGCAGCGGGAAAAAGATCGAACTCGCCAGCAGGATGGCCCAAAACCACATACGGTAGCGGCCCAGCAATCCTTCTTCCTGCGAGATATCGATAGCGATCTGGATGGTATCCGTGTGGGGCGGTGAGGTGCCGGCCAGAGCCGGCGCGCTGGCCACGCGGAATGCCCGTCCCTGGAAACCAGTCATCGGAACGGAGTGTTGGGGGCGATTACGCGTGCGCCGGATCAGTTCCGCAACATCCAGCTGCCCGGCCATCCCCGGCGTCGTCAGGATCGGCACGCCATGCTCGTCCAGCAGCCGGATGTAAAACTGCTGGTACCGGCGGGCTGCCGTTTCCAGTTCAATTTCCTCGCGCAAAGCATCCAGGTCGTCGGGCCGCTCCAGCAGGATGGTTCGGAGCACGTGCAGCTTGTCGGCGAGAAACAGCTCCGTGCTCTTGTTCAGTTCGCTGCGCAGCACGAAATACAGGCTCGCCGTGCCCAGCACCACGAGCAGCAGCCCGGCCAGCGAGTAGGCCGCTGTCATGCGAAAGGCCAGGGTACGCCGCAGGCGCGTGGACGCTGGCTCTTTATGAGTCTGCTTCGAGGACATAGCCGGCGCCGCGCACGGTGTGGATCAACTTCATCGAAAAAGGATCGTCTACTTTGCTGCGTAACCTGCGAACGTTCACGTCCACCACGTTCGTGTCGCTGTCAAAGTTCATATCCCAAACCATCTCAGCAATCAGCGTCCGCGACAGCACTTCTCCCGCGCGCCGCGCCAGCAGGCTGAGAAGCGTAAATTCTTTCGAGGTCAGATCGATCTTCTGGCCTGCGCGCGTGGCGCGGTGGCGCAGCAAATCAATCTCCAGGTCGGCGGCGCGGATCGTCTCCTGCGTGCGCGGCGTGGACCGGCGCAGCAGGGAGCGGACCCGCGCAAGGAGTTCTGAGAAGGCGAACGGTTTCACCAGATAGTCGTCGGCCCCAAGCTCGAACCCGCGCACCCGCTCGTGCACGGCATCCCGCGCCGTCAGCATCAGCAGCAGCACTTTGCGGCCGGCCTCGCGCAGCCGCGTCAGCACCTGCCATCCGTCCATCCCGGGCAGCATCACGTCGAGGATGATGAGATCGAATTCCACTTCAAGCGCCAGGTGCAGGCCCTGTACCCCATCGGCCGCCACGTCCACCACGAACCCCGCTTCGCTGAGTCCCTTCCTCAGGAACCGCGACGTCTTCACTTCGTCTTCGATCACCAGAATCTTCATGGCTCACCTCCGTTACGCGGTGTGTGGCTAGAACTGGAGCCGCAGCGCGAACTGCACCTCGCGCGGGGTTCCCGAACCCACCGGAGTGACCGGCGATACCGCGGTGTTCACCGTAGTGATGATGCTGCCGAACCCGGTGGTATTCGCCGCGTTAAACGTGGCCTGCGGCTGCCCCAGCTGCGGGTGATTGAAGATGTTGAAAAACTCCGACCGGAATTGCAGCTGACTGCGTTCGGTCAGCGAAAACGTCTTATCGGCGCCGAGATCCATCTGCCAGGTGCCCGGTCCGCGAACGAGGTCGCGCGGCGCATCGCCGAATTCTCCGGCCGGAGAAGCAAAGGCCGCTGGATTGATCCACTCCGCCACGCTTTTGCCTCCCGGCGGCGTGAGAGAAACGCCTCGAACCAGGTCGGGACGCTCCGTACCGGAAGCCCCATCCGGAGCGGTGTAGCTGCTGGGCATAATCACATTCACCGGGAAGCCGGTGCGCGCCAGGGCCGTCGGCGTCACCTCCCATCCGCCGGCAAGCGCATTGGCGATCCCGCGATGGTTCAGCATAGGCCTGCCCTTTCCGAACGGAAGCTGCCACACCGCATTGCCGTTGAACACATGGCGCGCGTCCCACGCGCCGCTGGCGCGATCGCAGGCGAGGCACAGGGGATTTCCCGGCGACACCTCATCCCCATCGCCGCTTCCGTTCGAGCCGTTGTCGATCTCGTGCGACCACATGTAATTGGCCGTCACCAGCAGCCCATGAGAGAACGGACGCCGCATCGCCAGCGAGAGACCGTTATACGAACTCATGCCGATTGAGCCGCGCCACCCGATCGGCTGATCGAAGCCCTCCGCCGCATATTGCGGCATCCCAGTCGCCGGATCGATCAGGTTCACGATGTCCGTGTCCAGCAGATGCACGCCGTGGCTTCCCAGGTAAGAGGCCGTGCCCACGAAGTTCGACGGCAGCTCGCGCTGCACCGAGAAGCTCCACTGCTCGACATACGTATCTTTGCGATTCCGCTGCTCGGCGTTCGGTGACAAGGTTCCCGCGCCGAAGACCACCGGATAAGCAAGCGTGCCGGTCGCCGAATAGGAGGGAACCTCGTTTTTCGCGGGCAGATTCTGATCGTCCAGCTGTCCGTCTTCGTGATACGTGCCGAAGCCGCCCCGGAACACCGTTCGGCCGCCCTGCCATGGCGTCCACGCGAAGCCCACCCGGGGATCGACATCGCCGTAATTCTGCTGGCCGAAGCTGGCGCCCACGCCGCAGAATCCCTGCGGCCCGCAGGTGGCGAAGTCAAACGGGTTAGCCAGCCCGCTCTCCTCGTGGAAAAGATCGAAGACGCTGTAGCGCAATCCCAGGTTGAGCACCAGATTCGGGCGCCACTTGAACTCGTCCTGCGCATAGACGAAGGTATCGTTCTTGCGCAGGTGGTTCACCGGCAAAGCGCCCGTCAGGCTCGCCTTTTTCGCTGCATCGTCCCCCAGCGCCTCCAGGGTCGAAAACGTAACCTTTCCGTGTTCCCCGTATTCCTGGTTCAGCTGAATGCGGCGGAACTCCACGCCTGCCCTGAAAGTGTGCCGGTCATGAGCCCAGGTCAGGTTATCGATGCCCGAATACGAGTTGCCGACGTACACGCTGGTGTAGTCGTAGTTTTCCGTTACAAATCCCGGCCCGGGACCCGTCGCAATCGCAATCTGGTAAATAATCCCGGAGTCGCTCGAGTTGTACTGGTTGTCGGTGGAGCGATTGAAGCCGAACATGCTCTCGTTCACGAGGCGAGGATTGAAAACGTGCAGCACTTCCAGCACACCATTCACCGGCGCGGAGACTTTTTGCTGCAAGTCCGTCGCGGCCGCCGATAGCGGCTGCGTGTCGACCGAGCGGTCGTAGCTGAAGCGCAAAAATCCCGTTGTCTTCTCGGTGAAGTGCTGGTCGAGGCGCACCATCGCCGAGCCTTCGTTGACCACCTGCTCGCATTCGCAGGTCAGCAGGTCGTAGTTCATGGAGTCGGGATCGCCTGGGTCGCTGGCTGGCGTCCATGGCGTCAGGATCCTCTTTGGACCAGCTCCGGGAAATGCCTGGATGATCGAATACACCGGCGAGGTGCTGGGAATCGTCGCTTTGAACGAGGCGCTCGGCACGTCGCCGCTGACCGGATAGCCCCAGTTCTGCCGATACGCCTCCGACGCGAGGAAGAAGAAGGTCTTGTCGCGCACGATGGGGCCGCCCAGTGCCCCGCCGAACTGGTTCAGGCGCAGCGGCTGCTGCGCTTCCCCGTTCGAAGCCCATGCGGGCAGCGGCGCGTCGAAGATATCGTTGCGCAGGTACTCGAACAGCCGCCCGTGAATGCGGTTGGTGCCCGAGGGCGAGCTAACGTCCAGTTGCGCGCCGCCCGTTGCGCCTTCTTCGGCCGTCGCCATCAGCGTGTCGACGCGGAGTTCGGAGATCGCGTCCAGCGGAATGGCCAGCCGCACCCACTGCCTCTGAGTCTGATTCACGATGTTGGTGGCGTCCACGCCGTCGTAGGTAAAGTTGCTGTCGTCGAGCCCGCGCCCTGCGAAGCGAATCGTCCTCTGGTTGCTGCCGCCGGTGTCAATGGCGCCGGGCACGTAGGCCGTCAGCCCGGCCCAGTTGCGGCCGTTCAGCGGCAATTCATTCGCCTGCTCTCTTTCGATCAGCCCAGTCACGGCGCTCGTGTTGTGGTCCATCAGCTCTGAGGCGCGCGTCACTTCCACGCGCTCCTCGCCACCCGCGACGTGCAGCGCCGCATTGAGCGTGCGCGTTCCCCCGATCACCTGCTGCACATCCACGTAGGTCGCAGCGCTGAAGCCGGGGTAGGCGAAAGTGATGGTGTAAACGCCCACCGGCAAATCCGGAATGCTGTAATTGCCGCTCGAGTCTGCAGTGGCTTCGCGCCGCAGCCCGGTCGCGCTTTCGACCACCGTGACACGTGCCTCCGGTAAAAGACGTCCGGCAGAATCGGTGACCGTGCCGCTCAACGCGCTCCGGTCGCGCTGAGCCAGACAGAGAGGGGCAAGAATCAGCAGGACTGCGATCCCCATCGAAACGCGAAGCCTTCGCAGCGCGCTCCCTTTCTTCGACAATTCAAAGCCGGCTTTCCACTTGCGATGCATAACTTCCCTCGCGAAGATCGGAGTTCGGACGGACGCGCCGCTGCGCTGTCTTGGCGGCGAGCCGGTGGTGCTGATCGAAGGCGTGGTTGGAGAATTCAGGTTGCACCCGAAGAAAACTCAGGTATGCGTGGCTTGCCTGGATATTGGCGATACGTGTCGGCTCTGTTGCAGCGGACGAGCGGAGCCACTGGGCAAGAAGCTTTTCATCGTGAGTGAGCTTTGCGGCGAAGACCAGGCCGCAAAGCATGTCGATGACAAGAATGTAATCCACCCCGTTACTTTTACATCACGGCTCAATGAACGTTTATTGAAAAGCTGGTAGTCTCAACGCGGTTTGGGTGCATGCTTCAGTCTTCCAATTCGCCTGGTCCGCGGCAAATGGCTCCCTTGCTCGCACTGGCCACGAAATTGCTGAAGGCCGGTCGCCCTGCCGACGCGATCGCGCCCTTGCGCCAGGCTGCCTTGCTGCAGCCCTACAACGCCACCGTCCAGCACGATCTCGGCCTCGCGTGTCTTGAAGCCGGCTGCGTGCCCGAGGCAATCGCTGCTCTGCAGCAGGCCATTGCGTTGAAGCCGGGCTACGCCGATGCGCATTTTCGCGTTGGCATCGCTCTCGAGAAGATCGGCGACACGGGAGGGGCCATCGCTGCCTACGACCGCGCCACGCAGCTGCGGCCCTCGCTCACCGAGGCCTGGTTCCGCGCCGGCGCTCTCGTCTACACCCTGGGTCATCGCGATGAGGCCATCGGCTGTTTTCACCGCGCGGCTGCTACCGGAGGCACGAGCAGCTTCGGCCGCCTCGGCAGAGCGCGGGCCCTGTTGACCGAAGATCGCAACGACGAGGCTGAAGGGGCCCTGCGCCAGACGGTGGCGCTCGATCCCAAAAACGCCCTCGCCCACGATCTGCTCGGCAATCTGCTCTCCGAGTGCGGCCGCTTTGAGGAGGCCCGCGCCTGCTTCGAGCGCGCCATCGCCAGCGCGCCGCTGCTGGCCGGCTGCTACTACGATCTGGTGCGGTGCCGCCCCATCACGCGCGAGGACGACGGGCTTCTGCAGCGGATGACCGACGCTCTCACTACGCCTGGGCTGGAACCGCAGCAACGACTGCGGCTGCACCTCGCGATCGGGAAAGCGGCGGATGATCTCGGCGACTGCCAACTCACCATGCAGCATCTCGACGCCGCAGACGCCGTACGCCGCACTTCCACCACCTTCGACTCAGCCGCCTTCGCCAGCGAAACCGCGCGGCTGATCGCTCGCTGCACACCGGAATGGCTCGCGCGGATGTCAGCATGCGGCAACCGCGATGCGACGCCGGTGCTGATCATCGGCATGCCGCGCTCCGGCACAACGCTCGTGGAACAGATCGTTTCCAGCCATCCCGATGCTGCGGCCGCGAGCGAGTTGCATTTCTGGAATCAGCGCGGGACCGCGTGGCACACCTCTGGAGCGAACGGCAGCGAGGCGGCGTTTCTCGCCCAGGCCGCGGCCGATTATCTCAGCCTGCTGCGCTCCATCGCGCCGAACGCCCTGCGTGTCACGGACAAGATGCCATTTAACTTCCTGTGGGCCGGGCTCATGCACGCGGCCTTCCCGCGCGCCACCATCATCCATTGCCGCCGCGCCGCCATCGACACGGCGCTGTCGATCCACCAAACGCATTTCCACCCCAGCCTCGCGTTTCCGACCGGCGGCGCCGAGCTGGTCGCGTATTTCCGCAGCTATCACAGGCTCATGGATCACTGGCGCAGCGTATTGCCCGCCGACCGCTTCATCGAAGTCGACTACGAGGAACTGACGCGCACGCCCGAACCGGTCGTCCGCCAAATCATCGCGGCCTGCGGGCTCGAGTGGCACGACGCGTGCCTCCGCCCCGAATGCAATCCGCGCCGTGTCGACACGCCCAGCAAATGGCAGGCCAGGCAACCCATCTATCGCACTTCCGTCGGGCGCTGGCGCCGCTATGAACCCTGGCTGGGACCTCTGAGCGCGCTCCTCGACGAAGGCTCAGAAGCGCCTTCGAGTCCCGCCCAATCATAACGGCCGGCCCCGGTCCCTCACCGAAAATTCACACACAGCGCGCGCGTCATTGCTTCTGCTGATCGCGGAACTGGGCGTCGCAGGCCAACGCTGACGCGGTCCAAGCGGGTCTCAGCAGCAAGGCTACAAAACTGTAATGTTGCCGTCACGCTGCTGTGCGGCACGCGTTTTTACTCTCACTCCCGTGCGCAGTTTGTCCGGCGCCGATCGTTGTAAGCCCACTCCATGCCGTCACCAAAACTACCTGGCCGCCTGTTTGCGCCTCGCTGGATCTCCAGCCCGACGCGTCCGGCCGATTCCGTTTGAGCGAGAAGCCAACAAGGGAAGAAGGAGAGATATGTCCCGCAAACCGTCTCGAAATAAATCCCGCAATAAAACCCGGATCAATCGTCTGCGTCCGCTCGCCGGCCTTTTGGCGACGGGCCTGGCGATTCCCGGGCTTGCCGCCGCTCAGTCGAAAGAATTCCCCACCTACACCGTCGGTCCTCAGCCGAACGGTTCCTGGGTCGTCAGTGACGGCGCGATCATCACGCCGGCCGGCACGCAGGTCGACCTCGGCATCCGCGTCCGCGCCAAGGCCATCGCCCTCAACCCCAACGCCAAAACGCATACCGCTGCCGTTCTCACCATGGGCACATCCACTTCCGATGGCAACGGAGCCGTCGAAGTCTTCGACACGCGCACCGGCGATGTTCTCCAGAACTACATCCCGTTCGCGAATTACCCCAATGGCAGCTACAGCGGCATCGCCTATTCGCCCGACGGCCAGTATCTGGTCTTCAGCCAGGACTCGAGCTTCGTCACCATCGCCAAAGTCGACGGCGCCGGCATGCTGAGCGATGACGCCCAGGTCAGCGTTCCGCCCAACAACTCCTTCATCCAGTGCTTCCCCAACAGCCCTCCGGCGGCCTATGCCAATCCGTGCGGCTCCTTCTACACCGGCAGCACGTCGTATCCCGGCGGCGTCGCCGTTTCACCGGACGGGAAGACCGCCTACGCTCTTCTCAACCAGAACGACACGCTCACCAAAATCGATCTGACGGCATCGTCGCCGAAGCAGGGCAAGCAGATTCGCGTCGGCAACGCGCCTCACAGCGTCGTGATCTCGAGTGACGGCACCACCGCCTACGTGAGCAACGAAGGCGGCCGGCCGGCGACCGAGGCCGACTTCCAGATCAACTCCGCCGGCACCGAAATCGTGGCCGACCCCTTCGTGGGCGCCGCGATCACCGGTACCGTTTCCGTCGTGAACCTCGCCACCATGAAAGTCACGAACTCCATTTCCACCGGCCTGCACCCCACCGGGATGGCCTTCCACGGAAAAGACCTGCTGGTCGCCAATACTTACAGCGACAGCATCTCGGTCATCGACACCGACACCGACGAGGTGCTGCGGACCATCAATCTTGGGCTGCCGATCGGCGTGCCGGGCTCGGGCGAACCCGCCTATGGCGCCGCGCCGAACTCGATCGCTGTCGATGGCAGGAACAGCATCGCCTACGTCGCCCTCTACAACGCCAATGCCGTCGCGGTCGTCGATCTGACGAAAGCGGCCAGCAACGCCGTGATGGGCATGATCCCCGTCGCTTATGCGCCGGCCTCGGTCGTGTTCGACAAGAAGGACAACGCCCTCCTCGTCGCCAACGACAAAGGCATCGGGACGCGCGATTCCTTCGAGTGCGACCACGGCGTCTGCAACTACAACACCCACCAGGACAACGGCACGGTGAGCATCGTTCCGGTGCCCGACAACAAAACGCTGGCGGAGATGACTGATCAGGTCTTCACGAACAACCACTGGGATCTGACGAAGAACATCAAGTCCGCCTCCGGTGGCCGGCCGGATGCCGAGCCGACCGCTCTCCCCGCGAAAATCGGCGATCCGTCGCTGATCAAGCACGTCTTCCTGATCATTCGTGAAAACCGCACCTATGATCAGATCCTCGGCGATGTGGCCGCCGGCAACGGCGACCCCACCCTGGCCGTCTTTGGAGGCAAGGACACGCCCAATGTCCACAAGCTGGTGAAGCGCTTCCCGCTCTTCGACAACTTCTACGACCCCAGCCGCCAGTCGGCTGACGGTCACCAGTGGATCACCGAAGGCATGGCGCCTTACGCTGACGACATCCAGTCGCCTGACTGGGTCCGCAGCTATCCGGGCGGCAATGCCGGCGACGCGCTCGCTTACCAGAACAAGGGCTTCCTCTTCTCAGAAGCGGAAGCGGCCGGTCTGCCGGTCAAGATCTACGGCGAATACGTCGAGAACGATACCTTCACGCAGCCGAACGGCTCGACCAGCGAACCGAGCTGGAGCCAGTTCTACGCTGACTCCCAGAAATTTGAGTCCGGCGGCGAGCCGACTCTCTACTACCAGAACACGGTGCACGCACAATCCTCCCTCCCGGCCGTGTACGACCACCTCATCACCAATTTCCCGCAGTTCGACCTCGGCATTCCGGATCAGTTCCGCGTCGATATCTGGCTGCAGGACTTCCAGAACGACGTGAAGAACGGCACGGTGCCCACGCTGAGTATCCTGTGGGTCATGTGCGACCACACCGGCGGCCCGCCCACGGTGGACGCCGAGCAGGCCGACAATGACCTGGCCATTGGCCGCATCATCGACTCCATCAGCCACAGCAACGTATGGAAGACGTCGGCGATCTTCATCGAGGAAGACGACGCGCAGAACGGCGTCGACCACGTCGACGGTCACCGCAGCCCCGGCTACATCGTCAGCCCGTATGTCGTGCAGAACGGGCCCACCGACAGCACCTACTACTCGCAGGTCAACATGACGCGGACCATGGAGCAAATCCTCGGTCTGCCGCCCATGAACCAGTACGACCTGGTGGCCTCGCCGATGCGGACCGCCTTCATCGACGACCCGCCGCAGAGCAACTTCGCCCCATGGACGCACGTGGCCAACGAGGTTCCGCTGAATCAGGGCGTCTCGTCCAACGCCACCACCTCATCCCTGACTCCGGCAGCCAAAGCCCTGCGCGCAGCATGGATGCAGAAGAAAGCGCAGATCTTCGCCGGCAAGCTGACCAGGCCTGACTCCGAAGATCCGGACACCGTGAACCATCTGAACTGGTATATGGCCACCGGATTTACGAAGCCCTATCCCGGCGAGAAAACGGTTCGCCCGCCGACCGACTTCAACAACCCGGCGCCCGCCGGCGACCTGGACGACTAACCGCCGTCCAGCCAGAAAAGCCCTCTCTCCAATCGTACTGGGGAGAGGGCTTTTTCCTGCTGGAAATGCCCATACGGCACTTCTCTGCAGTTTCCACTAGAATGACCGGGATCCACCCAAGTCATCTGTCAGGGGTAGGCATGGATGTAATCTGCTTTTCGATCCGCAGCTGGAGCAGCCGTGAAATCCAGATTCCGATCGATGCCCGCCACGACAAGAGCCCTCATGCAGGCGCGACGTCGACCACTCCCGTGGGCCGCCGATTGCCTCACATTGCTTACGATCACCTGTCTGGGGCGAGCTGCGCGGCTCCCGGCTCCGTACGCAACAGTACGGCCTACCAGAAGTAGACGGCTTCCATCTTCGGCGTGCCCGGCTCTCCGCCAATAATCTGCGTGCTCAGAACAGCTTCCAGATTCTTCTTATCGTTAGCATGGGTCGCTGCGTGCATCAACTCCGAGAGGTCGGCATTGTTCGTCAGGAATTCGCCCGCGACGCGGGTTCCGCCCCGGGCAATGCCCGCAATCACCACTTCCATATTGCCGGTGTTGCTGTCGGTGAAGCGCGCGATGATGGCGTAGTCGCGATAATTGTTGGTCGCCATCTGCACGTTGCGGTCGACCACCCAGCGAGACTGGCCGGGCGCCATGCTGTCTTCGATCCAGAGCCTCGTCATGTTCGCGTTGTTGGCGAAATGGTAGCGCAGCGGATGGGTCAGGCGAAGCGTCCATGCATTGTCGAACGCGCCGATCAACACGGTGGGAGTGCGCCGCAATTGGTCTAAATTGGTCGCTCCTTCTCCCTGCAGCATGTAGTGTTTGCCCTGCGATTGCAGCATCCCGGCCACCCGGACCACGGGATCGAGATCGTCCATCACGATTGCGGTCAGATTGTCCTTCAGCAGAAACTGTTTCGAAGGATCGGCCGCATCGCGTAATTCGAACTCCGAATATTCGAGCTGATCCGCAATGCACAGAAGCACAGGCTCCTGAGACGACAGCACCGGTTGCCAAAACGTATCGAATGCTGAACGGTGCATCCGCTGCCAGGCGAAAACCGAAATCAGGCCAATCGCGGCCACCGCGGCGGCGGCAATCAGAGAGCGCACCAGCACAGCAGGAAAACCATGGTGGGTCCGTTCCGGATGGGGATCCTCAACCTTGTCTGGCAGCGGATCGCGTGCGAAGCCCATCTCGTCTGGCGTCGGCCAGTGGAACTGCGGCACGTACGATCCCGACGTCAGAGCGATCCGTAGCTCCTGGTTATGAGCCGGATCCTGATAGTACTGCGCGACCCGTTTCCGGATCTCGGCGGCGGTGACCCGCACGATCGGATCGATAGCCGTATCGTAGGCGGCGTCCCTGCCGAAAATCTCCATGCCGAGCGTTCGCTCTTTGATGTGATCTGCATCGCCCGCCAGGGTGTGTTCCACAACAAACCGGAGGAAGTTGGGAAATCGGCGACTTTGGTTGAAGTAGGGGCTGGCCAGCAACCGGTCCAGTTGCTCGCGGACTGCTTCGCCGCTCGGTTCCTCGACCGCATGCTGTTGGCCCTGCATTACCCGGTTTTCCATATCCCGCCCAGCAGATTGACCGATTATACCCGCAGATGTGGTCTTTACCGTCCCGCCGTGATTTGCCAAATAACTGAAAATGAAAGGAGTTCAAGCTTCTTAACAGGTTAAGACCACGGTACATATCCGCGCGGAGTGCCGTAAGGACCTTATCAACTGTAACCAGACAGGCCTCGAATGAGCGCTGAATTTTAGGGGTCGGTTGAAACCCTGATATGCCGTGCTGATCGGCCTGGACGTTGTTCGGGCCGGTGCAAACTGTGAGGAGGCAATACCTTGTCAGTCAATCGGAGACGGAAACCCTGGTTTCCAGTGCATTGGACGCTCGTCGCGGTTCTCGCTGCGCTGGGGGGAATCAGCAATCAACTAATCCGCGCGCAAATCGCAACCACCACGGCCAGCATCTCCGGTACGATCGTCGATCCCAGCGGCGCGGTTGTGCCAAAAGCGACAGTCACTCTCAGCAGCGCGGAAAGAGGAGTCACGCGGAGCATCACGACCGAGAACGCCGGTCGATATAGTTTTGCGCAGGTGCCCCCCGGCTCCTACACGCTGAATGTGAAGGCATCAGGGTTCAAGACTTATCAGCAGGACGGCATCGTTCTGAATGCCTCGCAATCGGCCTCACAGGACGTAACTCTGACGGTAGGCGCCGAAACGCAGAGCATTTCCGTGATCGCGAACGCCTCGCAACTCAACACGGAGAATTCGAACATCGCGGACGACATTCCCGGCAAAGATATTACGGAATACCCGCTTAACATTCGAAATATCTACGGCTTGGCGACCCTCAATTCGTCCGTCAGCAACACCTCAGAGGGGCAAATGCTCCTCGGAGGCGGCACGAACACGACCGACGATGCCGACCAGGACATCTCCTTCATGAACTTTGCAGGTGGCTATTTCGGGAGCACCGCGTTCATGCTCGACGGCGCCTGGGATACCGACACCGAGTGGGGTGGCGTGATCTTCGTCCCTTCGGTTGACGCCGTTGGAGAATTCAAGGTTCAAAACAATTCGTTCACCGCGCAATACGGATGGAGTACGGGGAACGTCATCAACGTGGTGACGAAATCCGGAACGAATGCCTTTCACGGCGATGTCTGGGATTTCTACCAGAACCAGGACCTCAACTCGATCCCCTACTTTTCTACCTCGAACCAAAGCTTGTCGAGGCAGGAGGAGGGCGTCGCAGCGGGTGGACCGCTGTACATCCCTGGCCTCTACAAGCAAAGGGAAAAGACGTTCATCTTCGGACTCTATGAGCATCTCTCCATATCGAGTCCGACCGTCGACACCTATACCGTTCCTGACAGTAACTTCCGCAGTGGCAACTTTTCCGAGATCCTCGGTTCGACACCGGTGGGCACCGACGGGCTGGGACGGCCGATTTATGTCGGACAGATCTACGATCCGCGCAGCGGCCATCACATTACGGCCGGAGAAATCGATGCCCAATCCTCATCGAATCCGTATGGAACGGGTCTGCTCGCCACGCAGACCGGTTACATCCGCAATCCAGTCCCAGGCAACAACCTGTCCAGCATTCAGGGCGGCTACACGCCGGATACGATAGGAGCGAAGCTGCTCAGCTACTATCCCACGCCAAAGGGATCCGGACTCGCCAACAATCTCATCGTATCCGGAACAGCTCCGGCACATTCCAACGAATACGACCTGCGTCTCGATCACAACATCAACGATCGATCCAGAGCCTACTTCCGCTACTCCTACAAGGAGGAATTCAAGACCGGAGCAGCCAGCGACTGGGGCGCCGACCCGGCCGGACCTGGAAACTTTCGGCCCAACAATCGGTGGGGGATGTGGGCTGGGTATTCGTACATCTTTAGCCCGACGTTCACGATGAACCTCTCGTCGGGAGTGACACTGTGGCACGAGACTTCGAACAACCAGTCGCTCGGCTTCAATCCCACGTCCATTGGCCTGCCCTCCTATCTGGAGTCGAACGATCCGCTGTTTCCCGAGGTGAACGTGGGTGGCGAATCGCCGTTGGGCCCGGGAGCCAACGACCAGCAGGCGGTGACGAATCACGGTCCGATCGGCACACTCTCAGCTGATTTCATCAAGGTGAACGGCAAACATACGCTGAATTTTGGAGTGACCGGCATTGAGCAGGTCTTCAGCCAGCATCCGTACTATCAGGATGAGCTCCAGTTCACCGGGCAGTTCACGTCAGGCCCGAATCCCCTCAGCGGCTCCGGATTCGCCAGCGGTAATGGTGTGGCCGAAATGCTGCTGGGTGTCATCGACTCCGGGACAACCGCCGGTTATTCCGACAGTCCGCTGGAATCAAACCATCTTTTCGGCGAGTACATTCAGGATGACTGGAAGCCGACGCGGAATCTCACGCTCAACCTTGGGCTTCGTTACGAGATCCAGACGCCCTACACCTACCGGCACAACGCCGCTTCGATCTTCAACCCCAATGCTCTGAACCCGCTCAGCTACATGGTCGGCCGGCCGCTGCCCGGCGCTCTCCAGTTCCTCGGGCCCGGCAATCGCTATGTCTACAACCCGAACTGGGATAATTGGGCGCCGCGTTTCGGATTCTCCTATCAGCCCGTATCGTCGGCCGTCGTGCACGGCGGCTACGGGATCTTCTATCCCGAGGCTGTGACCAGTTCAGGAGCCGGCGATCAGGACGGCTTCTCCTCGGCGACCTATTCCGACGTCAGTCTCGATGGTGGCGTCACGCCGAATCCCGGCATCAGCACCGCCAGCCCCTGGGGTGGCGTCTACGCGCAGAGAACCGGCAGCGCGAACGGCGAATTCCAGCAGGTGGGCAACGGCCTGGGCAGTGTCTTCCGGAGCCGTCCTTCGCCGTATGTTCAGCAGTGGATGCTGGGAGTTCAATATACCATCACGCCCAATGACCAGCTGGAGGTGGACTACGTCGGCAATCGCGGTGTGCGCATGATCGGGAACCACGGATACAATCAGCTCGATCCGAAATATCTGCCGCAGGGGACAGATTTCCTTGGAGGCAAGGCGGCGGCCAATCCGTTTGCGGCTCCGCTGCAGACTCTTGAAGCGTCGGGAACCATCGCACCCAGCTCCTGCAACCTTGACAATGCAAGCGTGACGAACGCGCAGCTGCTCTCTCCGTATCCCCAGTATTGCAATGCGGCAGTCAGCCAGACCGATGCACCGGTGGGCCAGTCGTTTTACAATGCTCTGCAGGCGACCTACAATCACCGCCTCAGCAAGGGGCTCACCGCGCTGGTTTCCTACACCTACTCCAAGTTCCTCGACAACGTCGAGGGCAATAACGGATGGTCGTACAACGGCCCGACCAACTGGGGTGTAACTCCGGCCAATAACTACAACCTTGCCGCGGATAAGAGCGTGGATGCGGGTGATATTCCGCAGGCATTGGTCGCCAGTTACATCTATATGTTACCCATTGGGCGCGGCAAAGCTGTGGGTTCCGGGATGGGCCGCGTGGCCGACGCGGTCGCCGGCGGATGGGAGCTCTCCGGCATTGCGACCTTCAAAGGCGGAATCCCCATTGGAGTGTTCGGAAACGATCAGCCCACCTGGGGCGGCAACCCTCGACCGGATGTGATCGGCAACGTCCACTCTGCGCACCCCAATGCGCACGAGTGGTTCAACACCGGAGCTTTCGCCTTTGCTCCATACGGAAGCTTCGGTAACGCGCCCCGCTACTTCTCCGATCTCCGCGGCCCGCATTACCAGAATTGGGACACGGCGCTCGAGAAGAACTGGCTCTTTGGCGAATCGATGCGCCTGCAGTTCCGGTTCGAGACCTTCAACACCTTCAATCACCCGAACTTCTACGCCCCGGAGGCGGGCGCTACAGCCTACCAGGGTTGTGACCCCAACGGCGGTTCCGGCTGCGCAAGTAGTTTCGGCGCCATTACGCAGACGTTCGCACCGCGTAACGTCCAGTGGGCAGGCAAATTCTACTGGTAGGGGCGCCGTGGCGAAGATCGGCCAATCGTTGTTACTAATGCTGCTGGGCGGGTTCCTCCCCGGATTCGCCCAGCAGCAACAATCCGTCTCCCTCGAATCGTTGTTTGCCGCCGCGCAACGCGCACAGGCGAGCGGCGATTATGCCACCGCTGTCAGCGCCTACACTCAGGCGGCGAAACAGCGGCCCGATATGGCGGTCATCTGGGCCAACCTCGGACTCTCTCAGCAGGAAGCAGGAAACATTCCCGCGGCGATGCAAGCCCTGCAGCGGGCAAATCACCTCGATCCATCCCTGTATGTTCCCAATCTCTTCCTCGGGATCGACTACTCCCATACCGGTAACCCACACCAGGCCATTCCATTTCTGATCAAAGCGGAGCAGATCAATCCTGCGGATGCGCAGGCGCCCCTCGCTCTCGGCCGCTCTTACATCTCAGACCGCGAATACCCCAAGGCCGTTCCCGAACTGGATCGCGCTTTGCGTCTCAATCCGGACCTTGGCACTGCCTGGTTCGACCTGGGCATCGCCCAGCTGGATCAGGTTGAGGCCGATGCCCTGACCGTCTCGCAGGAGGATAAACAATCGCCCTTTGCAGGCGCGCTCTATGCCGAATCGCTCATGAAGCAGGCGCGATTCGCTGAAGCTGCGAGTCTTTACAAGACTCTGCTGGATGCGCCTTCTCAACCGCCGTGCCTGCATTCTGAGCTGGGTTTCGCGCTCATTCGGAACCACGACGAGCCGGAGGCCGGGCCAGCCTTTGCCGCCGACCGCGGTGCCCACCCGGAATGCAGTCTGGCGTTGCTCGGCCAGGCGCGCATGGATCTCGACGGAGGAACCACGAAAGATGCCGTCGATCTGCTTGGACAACTATGGCAGCGCGATCATGGTTTTTTCAGGTGCAACGCCGGCGCCCTGTTCGACGGGATGACCGCAGGCCAGCGATCTGCCTTCCTTGCGCAATGGACGGAGACGAGTCACAACCCCGGTCCCGAACAGTTGCGCGAGGCGTTGCTCGCAGCCCTGAACGGGGAAGACGGCTGCTCGGAACAGGCCGCTGCCGGAGATGTCGATGGGGGACCGAATCGTCCGGCGCAGCAAGCTTATGCGGCTGGAGAATTCGCGGCTTGCGTCCACCGTCTGCAGGCGGAGCCGGTTGCGCAGAGCCCGGCTGCGCTCCGGTTGTTGGCAGCATGCTCTTTCATGACGGGTGACAGCCGGATAACCGCGCGCGCCGCCGCGGCTTTGCGCACTCGCGAACCGCAGTCGGTCGAGGCGTTGTACTGGTCAATTCGGGCAAATGAGAGGCTCGCCTTCCAGTCGCTCGCTCGTTTTCAGCAACTCGAGCCCGACTCCGCGCGCAGCCATATTCTTCTCGGCGACGTCTACGAGCAGCTCGAGCGCTACGACAACGCGCAGGCTGAATACAAAGAGGCTCTTGCCATCGCGCCGGCGAATGAGGCGGCGATGCTCGGTCTGGCCAACGCCTATCTCAACAACTACAACCCTGACGGAGCCATGAGCCTGGCCCAGACTGCATTGGCGCGTGATCCCGACGATCCCGAACTGAACCTGGTCATGGCCCAGGGGCTCATGAACCGGCATGAGTATGCCGCAGCCGAACCCTACCTGCTGAAAAGCCTCAAAGCCAAACCCCAGATGCAGCCGCGCATTCATGCCCTGATCGGAAAAGTGGATGCCGAAACCGGCAAGACGCAGGAGGCGATCGAAGAACTGAAGCTCGGTGCATCCAGCGATGAAGACGGGTCTGTCCAGTATCTCCTCGCTCACCTGTACCTGAAACAGGGAAACCGAAAAGATGCCGAGGAAGCTTTGGCACGGATGGAGACGATCAAACGCCAGCGTGCCTCGCGCGGCATAAAGAGCGTCCAGGATCCCGATCTTTCCCCCATCGAATGGGCCTCTGCAAACGCAGGCGCTCCCTGAGACTGCGGCTATTTTTTGCGAATCGTGATGTCAACGCTTTCATTCCTGGAGTCGTGATGCGCGCCTACTCTTTTCTTGTCGCAGTGATCTTAACGTTTTTCTCGTCAATCGTCTCAGCGTCGGCGCCCCCTCCAGCGTCCGGGGAAAAGGTGGCCGTTCTGCCCAACGGGATGGAAGCCAGCCGGGGAGGGCTGCACGAGCAAATCACCGCATTGCGCGAAGATGTCCTGCGCATTCGTGTCTGGCGGGGCGATCACGCTCCCGAAGATGCTTCCTGGGCGGTGCTCGCCGCAGCACGGCACGCGTCCATTCCGGTAACTCCGGCCCGCTCCGCGGATCATCCTGGATTTCGCACGACCGCTCTCGCCGTCGAGGTGGATCCGCAGACGCTCGAAATCACGGTGCGGGATGCAGCTGGCGATGTCCTGCAGCGCGATGACCAGCCCATTCGCTGGGATGGCGATGCCTTCCGTCTTTCGAAAGCAATGCCGCTCGACGAGCACTACTTCGGCCTCGGTGACAAGACCGGACCGCTCGATCGCCGCAACGAAGCCTTTACGCTGTGGAACACAGACTCCTACCGGTTCCAGGAATCCACGGATCCCCTCTATAAAAGCATTCCGTATTTCATGGTCTTCCGCGCCGGGCGTGCGCTCGGCGTGCTGCTCGACAACACCTGGCGCAGCAGTTTCGACTTCGGCAAGGAGTCGGCGGCCACCTATTCGTTTGGTGCCGCCGGCGGACCGATCGATTACTACGTGTTCTACGGTCCTTCCCCGAAGCAGGTAGTCGAAACCTACGCCTGGCTTACGGGCACGCCTCCGCTGCCTCCGCGGTGGTCGCTTGGCTATCAGCAGTCGCGCTATAGCTACATGACCCAGGAACGCATCCTGGAAGTCGCCGCCCGCCTGCGAAGCGATCATATTCCCGCGGACGCAATCTATCTTGATATTGACTATCAAGATCACAACCGCCCCTTCAGCGTGAGCCGTTCAACATTTCCCGATCTGCCCGGGATGATTCATCAACTGAATGCGGAAAACCTTCACACTGTCATGATCACCGATCTTCACATCGCTGATCTTCCCGGACAGAACTATGCTCCATACGACAGCGGCATCGCGGGCGATCACTTTGTGAAGAATCCTGACGGCTCGATCTATGTAGGCAAAGTCTGGCCCGGCCCCAGCGTCTTCCCTGATTTCACACGCCGGCAAACTCGTGCATGGTGGGGAACGCTCTATCGCGATTTTGTCCGCGACGGCGCCAGCGGCTTCTGGAACGACATGAACGAGCCATCCATCTTCGATTCGCCGACGTTCACCATGCCGTTGGACGTGGTGCATCGTATTGACGAGCCGGGCTTCGCCACTCGCACCGCCACCCACGCCGAGATCCACAACGTGTTCGGCATGGAGAACTCGCGTGCCACCTACGATGGCCTGCGTGCGCTGGAGCCTGACGTCCGGCCTTTCGTGCTGACCCGAGCTACTTATGCCGGTGGGCAGCGCTACGCCGCCACCTGGACCGGCGACAACTCCAGTACCTGGAACCACCTCAGGCTGGCGACGCCCATGCTCGAAAACCTCGGGCTCAGCGGCTTCGCCTTCAGCGGCGCCGATGTCGGCGGATATGCGGGCACGCCTTCTCCCGAATTACTGACGAAATGGTTTGAGGTGAGCGCCTTTCAGCCCATCGACCGTGACCACACCGAGAAAGGAACCGGCGATCAGGAGCCGTGGGTTGGCGGCCCGGAGCAGGAAGCCATTCGCCGGCGTTTCCTGGAGACTCGTTACCGCCTCCTGCCCTATCTCTATACGTTGGCCGAAGAGGCCTCGCGAACGGGTCTTCCTCTGGTGCGTCCGCTCTTTCTTGAATTCCCGGACGCCACGCCCGATCGCCATCCCCTCGACATTGACGGTGACGCCGCTGGTGAATTCATGCTTGGGCCGGATCTTCTGGTAGCGCCGTCTCCCTTTCCTGACCAGCTCGACGAATATTCCGTTGAGTTCCCAGCGCCAACCTGGTACGACTTCTGGACTGGCAGGAAGGTTGATCTCGCGCCGCCGGATCCACCCCCTCCCGGTGCCCCGGATCGCGCCGCACGCTACACCGTCCGCGTGACTCCCGAACTGGCTCAGCTTCCGGTCTATGTCCGCGGAGGGTCCATCCTGCCGATGGAGCCGCTCGTTGAGAACACCGCCGAAAAACCCAGCGGACCGCTCACCGTTCGTGTATATGCGGGAGAGGACTGCGCCGGACAGCTCTATCAGGACGACGGCAAGTCATTTGCCTACGAACACGGAGCATTCCTGCGCGAGCGTTTTACCTGCCAGATCGGCACCGACACGCTGCACGTGACCATCGCCGCGCGTGAGGGAACGTATTCCGCGTGGTGGAAGGAAGTGCGCGTGGAAGTGTACGGCTGGACACCTCGGCAAGGGCAGATCCTCGTCAACGGGTCCGTCACCAGCGCGCAAATCGATCGCAGCGACAACTCGATCGCGTTCAACCTTCCCGATGATGCCAGGGGCGCCGAAATCGAGGTGCGATAATCGCGGAACTTCCCGAACTGTTGTCGAGATCGGGAAAGATTTCTGTACCTTCGACACACCGAAGGTGGCGCCGTTTCTATCGCCACAGGCAAACCACATCCGCTGTGGTCCGACTGGTCAGTGCGGCAGAACGATGCTGATGCAGGTTCCCGTGCGGCCCGGGCGAGTCGAGGTCCGCACCCGGATACTGCCCTCATGCCGCAGGATCATTCCACGGCTTACCCACAGTCCGAGTCCGGTTCCTTTTTCCCCTTTCGTGGTGATGAAGGGGTTGAAGATGCGGGATCGCACCGAGGGATCGATGCCGCAACCGTTATCGGCGATGCTGATGCGAACTCCTCGCCTCCCCGGCGCTGACCCGCTGTTCCGATGCAGGTGTAGCCAGAGATCCGTTGCCCCTGCTTCGATCGAGTTCGCAATGATGTTATGAAAGACCTGCTGCAATTCGGTGGCGTAGCCCGAGATCGTCTGGGCCGTGCGGTAACGCCGATGCACGCGCAACTGGGGCTCCCGGATCGCATGCACATCCACCGAAACGTTGAGTAGTTCGCGAAGGTCAACCCTGGCAGGCTTCCCATTCTCCCGGTAAAAAGCCAGGGTTTGACGCGCGATGCGCGATACGCGCCCAATCTCCGATTCTGCGAGCGACAGCAGATGCGTGGACTCGGGCGTAAGGTCCTGATTGCGCAGCAGGAACAGCAGGTTCGTCACAGCTTCCAGCGGATTATTGATCTCGTGTGCGATAGCCGCCGCCATACGGCCCGCCGATGCCAGGCGCTCCGCCTTTTGCAACACTTCTTCCACATGCTTTTCTTCTGAGAGGTCCGTAACGAAGATGGCGAATCCTGTCGACTGCCCGGCAGCCATCAGTTCGCGGATCTCAATGCGTGCCGGAAAGGCGCGGCCATCCCTCCGTGGTACGTGAAACTCCTCAGCCATCATTCCCTGGCGGCTGCGCTTTAGAAAACTCTCGTCCAGGAATGGAATGAATTCCTTCACCGGATATTCCAGCATCCTCTCGCACGAATATCCCAGCAGTTCGCACAGAGGCTGGCTGACGAATCGGCATGTTCCCTCGCTGCTGGTTACGCAGAGACCTCGCGCCTCGACGTTCAGAATGGCCTCGATCTCCTCCGGCACAAGAGTCAGGTACGCCGATCCGGCTTGTTCAGGCTGCGGCTGCTCTGCCCGTTGATGTTCCGTCCCCGGAATCTTGCTCAAGAGGTTACGCTCGCCATGCCCTGATTGACGCTCAGCCAGTATTGCTTTACGAACTGGATCAGCCGGCTGACCTCATCGGGATCGGGGGTCTTCACCAGATACGAATTCGCCCCCTGTTCATACGCCCGATTGATTGTCTCCGCATCGTGAGCCGTTGCCAGTACGACCACGGGAACCTGGCGCAGCTCATGCATACTGCGCATCTCTCCCAGAAATTCCAGTCCCGACATGCCCGGCAGCTTCAAATCCAGCAGAACCAATCCGGGGAACTCCGCGGGGTCGCCCAGAGCGATCCGACGCCGCAGCCATTCCAGGCCCGCCCTGGCATTCAGCATGTGTTCGATCGAACCGGCGAACTGGGCTCGATCGAACGCCCGCGTGATCAGGGCGGCGTCGGCAGGATCATCGTCAATCAGCAGGATCCGCCGCGGAGCAGAGTGGCGAGGCCGCGCGCCAGGCGCATCTCCTGTGCCGCTAACAGCCGACGCTACCAGCGGAGCTTCGCTGCACTGAATCCAGAATGACTGAATCGCTCCCAGCAGCCTGACCATGTCCGCCTGGGTGTCGGGCTTAACCGTGTAGGCGTTGGCTCCCAATTCATACGCGCGATTGATGTCCACCGCGTGCCGCGACGAGGTCAGCATCACCACCGGCGTTCGCCGCAGCGGCCGCATGTCCCGCCGGATCCAGGACAAGACTTCAAACCCGGACCGCCGCGGCAGCTTAATATCCAGCAGCACCAGAGTCGGCGACGGATGCTCATCCCGGTCCGTATAGGGACCGGTACCGTCCAGATAGGCGACAGCGTCATCCCCATCCCTGGCCCGCACCAGGCGCGCGGTGACTTCGGCTTTGTCGAAAGCCCGGCGGATCAGCTTACTGTCCGCGAGGTCGTCTTCTACCAGCAAAACAATTTGATTCAATTCCGTACCTCCGGAAGCTCAATCCAGAACGTGCTGCCTTCGCCGGGAGCCGATTTCAGCCCCACATCGCCGCGCATGCGCTGAATCCCTCGCTTCACTATGGCCAGGCCGATGCCCGTACCCGGATACTCCTCCTGGCCGTGCAGCCGCTCAAACACCTGAAAAATTCGCTCCTGGTGTTCGATCGCGATTCCAATACCCTTATCCTGAACAACAATGCGGACCCGGCCACGGTCCCGCTCCGCCGATACGGTGACCTCCGGCTCAGCCCCTGGCGCATGAAACTTGATCGCATTGCTCAGCAGGTTGCTGAGCGCCTGCACCAGTGTCTGGCTGTGAGCATTCACGCGCAGTTCTCGCGGAACCTGTACCTGCACGCGATCCCCTTTTTCCGGCAGCTGGGCGATTGCCTGGCGAGCGGCCTCGGCCACCGAAACGGCTTGCAACTCGAACTGAATCCGGCTCAGCCGGCTGAAGTTGAGCAAATCCTGTACCAGCCGGTTCATTCGCTTCGCCGCGGATGTTACCTCGTTCAGGTATTCCATCCCCCCCGAATCCACGCTTGCTCCGTAGTCCTCAATGAAAGCCTGCGTAAATCCCTCAATTGCTCTGAGCGGCGCCCGCAGATCGTGGGACACCGAGTAGCTGAATGCCTCGAGCTCTGCGTTGGTCTGCTCTCTCTCGGCCATCTGGATTTCGAGTTCCTCCGCATGCCCCCGGATTCTCTCCAGCAGGTTCTTTCGGTCGGTCACGTCCCGGGTGATCTTCGAGAACCCAATCAGCTCGCCGAGATCATTCCAAATGGGTGTGACCACCACACTGGCCCAGAATCGAGTTCCGTCTTTGCGAACGCGCCAGCCCTCGGACTCGTAATGTTCGTCTTCGCGCGCCGTCTGCAGCACGCGCTCCGGCAATCCCGCATCCCGGTCCTCCGGCGTGTAGAAACGCGAGAAATGCTCGCCCAGAATTTCGTAATCCTTGTAACCCTTGATGCGCTCAGCTCCCGTGTTCCAGCTCGACACGTGCCCGTTGGGGTCGAGCGAGAAAATCGCATAATCCGAGACGCCTTCGACGAGCAGCCTGTATCTCTGCTCCGCCACCCGCCGCTCGGTCAGGTCGCGGGTGATCTTTCCGAATCCGATCAACTTGCCCGCTTCGTCTTCGACCCGCGTGATGATCACGCTGGCCCAGAACCGGCTGCCGTCTTTCCGAATCCGCCAGTTCTCGTCCTCGAAGCGGCCTGTCTGCGCCGCAACCTTCAGCTCATATTCCGGCTTTCCCGCCTGCTTGTCGTTTTCGGGATAGAAGACGCTGAAGTGTTTTCCAATGATCTCCGGCGCAGAATATCCCTTGATGCGCTCGACCCCGGCGCTCCAGGAAGCGACATTGCCCTCGGGATCAAGGAGGAAGATGGCGTAATCGCGGACGCCCTCGACCAACCTGCGAAAGACGCTTTCCGACTGCAGAGTGAGGGTTTGCTCCTGCTTTGACGCCTGCTCCCTCGCGGACATATTTCTCACAACTCCTTGGCTCCGCCGAACGCTGGGCGAAGCTGCAGCGATGTTCATGAGATGCAGGATTGAGCAGCGCGTCCGGAACGTACCACCAGCCTAACGAGACTTAACTAAGTGGTTGAGACGCGTTCAGGACGATACGGGACGTAAGTCAGCGGCTTGAAATCACACGATCTGCTTTTCTTCCCCTGGGTCCAACGAATCGATCGAAAATCGCATCCAATCCTGCCAAGTTATCGCCAAATTTTGTTGGCAGGAGCGCGGCGTCTGCGCGTCGAGAATGCCGGCGTTCGATCTCCTTCTTCGCCTCTGTGTTCCGGCGATGGTTCGCTGCTACCATCGAGGGCGAGATCAACAGGGGCAGATGGACAAACATGCCGTCACAATCAGAAACCTTCACCAAGGATCCCTTCGGTGCGCGCCATCCCACCAGCCATGAACAGAGGACAGGACGGCCCTGGGACGCGTCGTACCAAAATGGCCCTGCTCCCTGGGATATCGGCCACCCCCAGGCGGCCATTCTGCGGTTGGCATCAACGCGCAAGTTCACCGGACCAGTGCTCGACGCCGGTTGTGGAACCGGGGAAAACGCACTTCTTCTCGCCTCGCTGGGGTTGACCGTTCTTGGCATCGATGTGGCGGACACGGCTCTGGGTTTGGCTCGCAACAAAGCCAGCGAACGCGGCATGCACGCAGACTTCATTGCGGCGGATGCCTTGCAGCTGGAGCGCTTGGGGCGCAAGTTCCGGACCGTGCTGGATTGCGGACTCTTTCACACTTTCAATGGCAACGAGCGTCAGGGATACGTCGCGAGCCTGAGTCGTGTGACTGAGCACAGTGGCACTCTGTACGTGCTTTGTTTCAGCGACAGCGCACCCGATACCGGTCCCCACCCGGTCAGCGAAGCAGAGTTGAGAGCGGCGTTCACCCCTGCCAGCGGATGGATAATCGCCGATCTCGCACCGGAGCGCATTCAAACTCGATTCCATGTCGACGGCGCCCCGGCGTGGCTGGCGACAGCGACAAGAATCTAGAGCCCGCCGGAGACCGGCCAATTGCAGGCGACCCTCCGATGCGAATCAGCGTGTTACCATCACCCGGGTCGAATGGATAAATCCAGCCAGTGACACCCGAGCGATAGCTGACCATGTTGCCGAAAAATTCAGGTGAACTCCTGCCGTTGACGCGGCGCGAGGCGGTGCAAGGCATGCTGAGTGCGGCCATGGCCGCGATGCTTCCCGCGCCGGCTCTCGCGAATTCCGATGGCGTGGGAACGAACGGAGCAATCTCTGAACCGGTCCCTGCAATTGCGGAACGCATGCAGGCGTTCAGTGACAACTGGCGCTTCCATCGCGGCGATATCCCTGGTGCGGAGGCGCCCGAATTCGACGCATCTGCCTGGCGAATCCTTGACGTGCCCCACGACTGGAGCATCGAAGACATTTCCCCGGCTTCAGGCCCGCATACGGACGCAATTTGGTCGAATGGCGCGAGCGTCGCCGGTCCCGGACCTTTCGACCTCTACGCGAGCCAGGGGCAGGTCGCGACGGGATGGACGGTCGGCGGTGTGGGCTGGTATCGAAAAAGCTTTCCCGGGCCCGATGTTCCGCCAGGTGGCAAAGCGGAACTGCGTTTTGAAGGCGTTTACATGAACGTCGACGTCTGGCTAAACGGCGCGCATCTCGGCAATCACCCTTACGGCTACACAGAATTCTCCTTCGACCTCACGCCGCACCTGCGCGAAGGTCAGAACACCATCGCGGTGCGAGTCAACAACGCCGGCAGAAACAGCCGCTGGTACTCCGGCTCGGGAATCTACCGCAAGGTCTGGCTGACCGTGCATGGCGACCTGCGCATTCCCGAGTACGGCGTCTGCGTCACATCGCCCGAAGTGGCCGCGGATGCGGCGGTGGTGCACTTCGCCGTCACCGCAGAAAACGGTGCGCAGACGCCCAGAGACGCCACCCTGAGAGCCCGTCTCATCGATGCCGACGGCTCTCTCGCAGGCCAGGTGCAGAACCAAATCACTGTTCCCCCGAATGCCTCCGCGACCGCCGCACTCGAACTGCGGTTGAAAACGCCCCGCCTGTGGTCGCCGAATGATCCTCACCTGTATCGGGCCGAGGTTGTCATCGAAGCAGATGGCGCCCTCGCGGATTCCACCTCTCTGTCCATCGGCGTGCGCACGGTCGAGATCGACGCTGCGCACGGGCTCCGCATCCATGGCGAAAGTATCAAGCTGCGCGGCGGATGCGTGCATCACGCTAATGGGCCGCTCGGTTCCGCCTGCATCCCGCGCGCGGAAGAACGCCGCGTCGAGCTGCTGCACGCGAATGGTTTCAACGCCATCCGCACCAGCCATAATCCACCGTCTCGCGATTTCCTCGATGCCTGCGACCGGCTCGGGATGCTCGTGATCGATGAGGCCTTCGACTGCTGGGAAATAGGCAAGAATCCCGACGACTACCACCTGTATTTCAAAGACTGGTGGCAGCGCGATCTCGCCAGCATCGTCCTGCGCGATCGAAACCATCCCTCGGTCATTCTCTGGAGCATCGGCAACGAAATCAATGAACGCGCCGAGCCCAGCGGCGTTGCGATCGGAAAGGAACTCGCCGCATACGTACACTCGCTCGATCCCACCCGCAAAGTGACCGCTGCAATCTGCCATGCCTGGGACCATCCCGGCCAAACCTGGCAGGATCTGCAGCCGGCCTTCAGCTATCTCGACGTGGGCGGCTACAACTACGAGCTGGCGGAATATGCCAACGACCACGCAAAGTATCCTGACCGGGTCATGGTGGGGACAGAATCTTTCCCCATGCAGACTTTCCAGAACTGGGCGGCGGTTGAGAGCGACAGTTGGGTCCTGGGCGATTTCGTCTGGACTGCGATCGACTATCTCGGCGAGTCGGGCCTCGGCCGGACAGAAATCCAAAACCAGACTGGTCCGGTCGCCCAACTGGGCTCCTGGCCGTGGTTCAACGCGTATTGCGGCGACATCGACCTGATCGGCAATAAAAAGCCGCAGTCATATTTTCGCGACGTCGTTTGGCAACGCACCCGTGTCGAAATGGCGGTGCAGCGGCCGGTTCCGCGCAGCTGGTCCGAGCGCCTCACCAAATGGGGATGGAGTGACGAGCTGCGGAGCTGGACCTGGCCTGGCTTCGAGGGCTCTCCGATGAACGTGCGCGTCTATACACGCGGCGACCGCATCCGGTTGATGCTGAACGGAAGGGAAGTGGGCTCCAAAGATCTGACCGAAAGCGATGCGCTCACCGCCGAATTTATCGTCCCCTACGCTCCCGGCGAACTGAAAGCCGTGGCGATGCAGGGCGAGAAAGAAATCGGGAACATCGCCTTCGTCACCGCGGGCCGGCCGCACAGGCTTGTCCTGGCAGCCGATCGCCCGCGCCTGAAGGCCGGCCGCGATGATCTCAGCTACGTGATGGTAACGGTCGCGGACGAACACGGCCGTCCGCTGCCGGATGCCATGGTCACCGTTTCATTTGCCATCAGCGGCGCCGGCGAGATCGCCGCGGTCGGCAATGCATATCCCAAAGATATGGCCAGCTTCCGCCAGCCGCGCCGCGACACCTTCCACGGCCAGTGTTTGGCAGTCATCCGCCCGTCCGGCAAACCGGGACCGATCGAGCTTCGGGCTGAGTCTCCTGGCCTCGAGGCCGGGACCATCCGTGTTCAGGTCGTCGCGTGAGAGACTGCCGCTCAGGACCCCTGCGCCACCGGAACCGAAACCCGCGCCCGAACCGGGCGGGTAGTGACCGTTAACTGCGCCGGCGTCAGGTTCGTACTTTCCTCTCGGTCCCTCTCAGCTTCAATCCGAATCGTGCCCGGCTGCTTCGTACTTTGAACGATGACCTGCGCCAGCCCGTTGAACAGCGATCTCTTCGGCGCCTTATCGCTCTCCTGGCAATTGGGATCGCCGTTGCCCACGCCGATGAGCTTGCCTGGCCCGGAGACAGTGAACGCGATTCCGTTGTCGGCGATCGGCACCGGCCGCCCATCCTTGTCCAACGCCTCGACTTTCACGATGGCCAGGTCTTCGCCATCGGCGTCGATTTCGGTGCGATCGGCCGTCAGCCGGATAGCCGCGGCCGGCCCGGTGGTTTCGCGTCTCTCGGTCAGCACCACCTTGTCATTCTTCGATCCGCGTGCCTCAATGGCGCCTGGCTCGTAGCGCACTTTCCATTCCACATGCCCCAGATGCGGAACCTTTTGGCTCCCTGCGCTCTTTCCGTTCACCAGCAATTCCACTTCGTCAAGGTTCGAATAGACCCACACCGGAATCTCGTCGCCTTCCCGTCCCTCCCAGTTCCAGTGCGGAAAAAGATGCAGCGACGGTTCCTTACCCCACCAGGCCCTGTAGTAGTAGAAGTAGTCCTTCGGAAAGCCGCACATATCCACGATGCCGAACTGCGAGTTGATCGAGGGCCAGCCATACGGAGTCGGTTCGCCACGATAATCGAACCCTGTCCACGCGAAACCGCCCGCCTCCCATTCCCGCGTGCCATAGAACGTCCACCACGTCTCCGGTGTTTCTCCCCACGGCACCACTCCGTTGTAGCTGTTCACCGTGTTGCGCAGCGGATCGGTCGAGTAAACGCCCCGCGTGCTGATCGCGCTCGATGTCTCTGACCCGTAGACGGCTCGCTTCGGATTCTTCGCGTGGTATGCATCCGGGTACGCCAGGTTGTAGTTGAATCCGATGATGTCGAGCGCCTCACTGACGCCCTTCTGGTTATTCCCGTTTACGGCGGCTGAAACCACCCGCGTCGGATCGAGCTCGTGGCAGCGATTCACCATCGTGTGCGCGATCGCGGCGCCTTGTTCAGCCATCGGGCCCTGCAGCAGCCATTCCTCATTGCCGATCGACCAAATGATGATCGATGGCGAATTCCGGTAGCGCTTCAACATCCATTCCAGCTGTTGCAGCCCTTCCTGGCTCGGGCTCATCTGCCGCGTCTCGCACATCATCATCATCCCCATGCGGTCGCACGCGTCCACCCACTCCGGCGTCGGCATGTTGTGCGAAGTCCGCACCGCATCGCAACCCATCTCACGCAGCACCCCGAGCCGGAACCACTGCAGCCGGTCGGGAACCGCCGCGCCCACACCCGCGTGATCCTGGTGATTGCAGGTCCCCTGAATCTTCAGCGGTTGCCCATTCAGAGAAAAACCCTTCTCCGCATCGAACACAGCCGTCCGGATACCAAACGTCACGCGTTCCGCATCGCGAGGCGTGCCGTCGCTGTCGACCGTAACAATGGCCGAATATAGATTCGGATCGTCCACCGACCAGAGCGCAGGATTCCTCAGCTCCGCAGTCGCGCTGTACGCAGCCGATCCTCCGCCCGGAACGGACTGCGCTGTCGCTTCGGCCGTCGCCGCCACTGCGCCCTTCGCGTCGACAATTTTCCAGCTCACCTTCGCATACGCAGCCTGCTGGCCCTCATTCTCGACCATCGTATCCAGAGCAAGCTTCACTGAGCCGCCGCTGATGGTCGAACGCACCGTGCTCTCCCACTTGCCCAGATGAACGGCGTCGGTCTTGGTCAGCCAAACGTGACGATAAATCCCTGCGCCCTCGTAGAACCAGCCATCCCCGAAGCTGGCATCGACCCGCAGAACGATGTAGTTCTTCTCCCCGTAAGCCAGAAAATCGCTGAGATCGAAGCGGAACGGCGCATAGCCGTTGTCATTGCGCCCGATGAAGCACCCGTTGACGAAGAGCAGAATGTCGCGGAACGCGCCGTCGAACTCCACCCAGATGCGCCGTCCGCGGTCGCTTGCCGGTATATCGAATTCGCGCCGGTACCAGCCCACGCTCGTCTCCGGAAAGCGGCGTCCGAGCGGCTTGTATCCATGCGACTTCAGCGAGTTGTCTCCGCCGCCCGAATCATCGTGGACGAACGGCAGTTCCACGGCCCAGTCGTGAGGCAGGTTGAGCGCGCGCCAGCTCGAATCGTCATAGCCCGCCTTCGCGAACTTGAAATCTCCCGTCTTGCTGAAGTCGCTCTGCCCGTATCCGAATCCCAGATCCTTCGACGGGTCGTTGCCATTGCCGAACTTAAACTTCCAGCCGAAGTCGAACAGCAGCTGTTCGCGCGGCGCAACTGCTGGCAGCGCAGCGGCCGAGCCCTCCGGAATATCGTCTGGCACCAGCGCAGCGGTGCGCGCGAAGGCGGAGCGTGCAGCCAGAGAGGTAGCGGAAACTGCGAGCCCGGAGGCGAGAAGGTCGCGGCGAGTGATGAATGGCATAGAGCTCCTCAATGCAGAAAAAACAGAATACGCGCTCAGAGCAAAATGCGTGGCCTTTCCGCGGCCCTGCATTCGAAATTCCCCTCGCAGTCGCCGGGGAATTTGATCCTGTATAGTGGACATCGTTTCTTCAGGAAGGGACGGTCCATGTCAACGATCAATCTTCGTCGCATGACGGCAATTCTCCTCTCCGCCGTCATGACACTCCCTCTGGCGGCGCAGGTGCAAACTGAAGTTCCGCCCGTTATCCCCGGTGCAAAGCCGGTGACGGTCGAGCCCATCAAAATCCACGGCACATCGCTTGAGGGCAACCTCGACGGGGAGGCCGTCGACCGCGACGTGATCGTCTTCCTGCCCCCGAGCTATTCCAAAGACAAGCATCGCCGCTATCCTGTCGTCTACGCGCTCCACGGTTTCTCCATCGGAGCGGAGCAGTGGACCCACGAAATTCATCTCCCACAGACCATCGAAGGCGCCTTCGCGCAAGGCGCAAAGGAGATGATCGTGGTGCTGCCCGACTCAAAAACCAGCTTCGGTGGATCGATGTATTCGAGTTCCGTGACCACCGGCAATTTCGAAAAATTCATCGCCCGCGACGTGGTTTCCTATATCGATGCCCACTACCGGACGATTCCCGACCGCCTGAGCCGTGGTTTGGTCGGCCATTCCATGGGCGGCTATGGCGCGAGCCGCATCGGCATGAAGTACCCCGACGTCTTCGGCAGCCTCTACATCATGAGCCCCTGCTGCATGTCGCCGCGGCCCGAAGGACCGCCTCGTGGCCTCGACGCGCAAAAGTTTGCCGATGCCGAGAACAAGTTTGAAGCCGATGTAGCGGCGATGAAATCGCCGGCCGATGCGGCGAATCTTCCATTCTTCAGCAAGGCGCAACTCGCATCGGCGGCCGCGTGGTCGCCGGACCCGAAGGCCCCGCCCCTCTATTTCGATCTGCCCATGAAAGACGGCGTGCCGCAGCCGGACGTCCTCGCGAAGTGGACGGCCAACGCCCCGCTGGCCTTCATCGACCAATACATCGACAATCTGCGCCCGTATCAGGCCATCGCCATCGATGTGGGCGATCAGGACGGCCTGCGCTTCGACACGCAAAAACTCCACGTCATCCTCGACAACTACGGCATCAAAAACAGCTTCGAGCTCTATCACGGAACGCACACCAGCGCCGTCGCGGACAGATTCCAAAATCACGTTCTGCCATTCTTCAGCCAGAACCTGTGCGCGACGAAGGGGTGCGAGTAAATCGATTCGCCACCCCACGCGGCCCTGGAATTTTTCTCCGGTATGCCGCTATGATGATCCCCGGCTTCTCAACTGCTGGAGGAATTGCGTGAAACGGATCAATCTGCGCGTCGGTACAATCCTCGCTGCCTCTGCGGGAATGCTGTTCTCATCGCTCACCGCGCCTCGCGTCGTCGCGCAGGAGACCTCGAATCCGCCCTACCTGAATCCGTCGCTGTCTCCGGAACTGCGCGCGAAAGATCTCGTCAGCCGCATGACCCTCGAAGAGAAGGCGTCGCAGCTCGTGAATCAGGCGCGCGCCATCCCGCGCCTCAAAGTCCCCGCTTACGATTGGTGGAGCGAAGCTCTGCACGGAGTCGCCGTCGACGGGACTACGGAATTTCCGGAACCGGTTGGCCTCGCCTCCACCTTTGACGCTCCTGGCATTCACGCGATGGCGATCGACATCGGCACCGAAGGCCGCATCGTGAACGCGCAGTCCCAACAAGACGGCGGCTCGGCCATTTTCCACGGCCTCGATTTCTGGGCCCCCAACGTGAATATCTTTCGCGATCCGCGCTGGGGTCGCGGCCAGGAGACCTACGGCGAGGATCCCTTCCTCACCGGACACATGGCCGTTGCCTTTGTGACCGGCATGCAAGGCGACGACCCGAAGTACTATCGCGTGATCGCTACGCCGAAGCACTTTGACGTGCACAGCGGCCCGGAGCCCACGCGGCATTTCGCCGACGTGGACGTGAGCCGCCACGATGAGCTCGACACCTACGAGCCCGCCTTCCGCGCCGCCATCGTCGACGGCCATGCGGGATCGGTAATGTGCGCCTACGACGCCATCAACGGACAACCGGCCTGCGCCAATCAGTATCTGCTCCAGGATTTGCTGCGCGGCAGCTGGGGTTTCCAGGGCTATGTCGTTTCCGACTGCGGCGCCGTCATCGACATCTTCAACGGCCACCGATACCGGCCGACGCAGGCACAGTCGTCTGCCATTTCGCTTGAGCGCGGCATGGATAACGAGTGCGCCGACTTCATCGCGAAGGTGAAGGACGATCACGACTACAAGCCCTACATCGACGCCGTGCAGCAAGGCTACCTGAGCGAAGGCGCCATCGACAGGGCGCTGGTCCGCCTCTTCACGGCTCGCATGCGGCTCGGCATGTTCGATCCTCCGAACACGGATCCGTATTCGAACATCGACGGGAAGGAACTTGACAGCGCCGATCATCGCGCTCTCGCCCGCAAGCTTGCTGACGAAGCAATGGTCCTGCTGAAGAACGACGGCACGCTGCCGCTCAAACCCGGCGTGCGAAACATTGCCGTGGTCGGCCCGCTGGCCGATCAGACGCGCGTGCTGCTCGGCAACTACACCGGCACTCCCACCCACACCGTCTCGATGCTCGATGGTCTGAAGGCAGAGTTTCCCAACGCGAAGATCACCTACGTTCCTGGGACGCAGTTTCTCCGCAACGACGGTAGTCCCGTGCCGAACGGCCTGCTCACTACGCCCAACGGAAAACCTGGGCTCAACGCCGAATACAGCAACTGGGAAGGGATGGATCTAGGTCCCGGCGCGCAGCCCAGGCCGCTCGTCACCCGTGTCGATCCCAACGTGAATCTCAGCGCAAACAATCTCCCCGCCGAGGCTGCCGGCAAGAAGTCCATTGGCGTGCAGTGGACGGGATTTCTGACGCCGCCCGATTCCGGCGATTACCTCATCGGCATTCGCGCCGATGGCTTTGCCCGCGTGACTGTGGAGGGTAAGGAAATCGCCCAGGAATTCCGGACCCATGGCGTCGAAGCGAAAGTCGGCCGCGTTCATCTGGAGAAGGGGCAGAAGGTCGCTATCAGCGTGAGCTACGGAGCGGCGGGCGCAGCTGAGCCGCATGCTGAATTGATCTGGGCGCGCGTCAACAATGCGCCGTCGCCCGAGGCGATCGCCGCGGCGAAGCAGGCGGACGTGGTCATCGCAGTCGTCGGTATCACCAGCGAGCTGGAAGGCGAAGAGATGCCCGTCAGCGAGCCCGGCTTCCTCGGCGGCGACCGCACCTCCATCGATCTGCCACAGCCGGAGGAAGACCTCGTCGAAGCCGTCGCTTCCACCGGCAAGCCGCTCGTCGTCGTTCTGATGAACGGCAGCGCGCTTGCCCTGAACTGGATCAACGAACACGCCAATGCCGTTCTCGATGCCTGGTACTCCGGTGAAGAG
>JBARMS010000260.1:0-11909 GCA_049802575.1 Acidobacteriaceae bacterium
CTCTGGAATTGAACAATAACGGCCCTATAGGCACAGTAGATCCGGGGTTTGTGGGTTTCAAAGTGGCACTGAAATAGACTTGCTGGTTCACCGTCGGCGCTTGCGTGAGCAAGGTTGCATAGCCCGTGCATGCCTTGTTCACTAATCCTGGCAGGCAGCAGCCCGTATCGCCGTTCGCAGCCGAAGGAGTTGCCGTTGGCGAGCAACTGTACGGCCCCGCAATCACGATCGCCTCGTTTTCAGGACCGACAGTTTGCGTAGCTGCCGACACCGTGCTGCTGCCGGAGAAATTCGTATCCCCGGCGTAGGTCGCCGTCACCGAGTACTTTCCTGCCTGCGTAAGCGTCATGGAACATGAGGTGCCGGGCAGCGTGAACTGGCATTGGGTAATGGCTCCGCCCAGGTTTGCGCTGACGGTGACGGTCCCGCTCGGGTTCACCGAACCCGTAAAGGTCGGTGTAACCGTGACGTTGAACTGCACAGCCTGACCGGCCGCGGAAGGCGATGGTGACCCCGTGGGAGTGCCGGTCGTCGTCGCGTCCTGGTTAACCGTTTGCGCCAGCGCGGCCGAGTTGACCGAAGTGAAGTTGTGATTGCTCGACGTGAACTCAGCTACCACGGAGTTCAGACCCGCCATCGTAAAGCCCTGTGTCATCTTGCACGGAACGGTACCGTTCCCCGCCACTGAAGCGGTGCAAAGCGTCGCTGACGTTGTCTGGTCGAAGAAGACCATCGACCCTGCCAGACCTGACATGGTTCCACCGGCGTTGATCGTGGCCGTAAACGTGACCCCCTGGTTTACCGTCCACTTATCCGACGACGAGGTCAGTGCCACCGACGTCGTTCCAGTTCCCACATTCACTGCAACTGCGGTTGGCTGGCTCGGCGCGGTGAAGTTCGAGTCGCCGCTCGTGTAGGTCGCCTCAATGTTGTGCGTTCCGGATGTGGTGAACGTGTAAACGCACGCCGGCACGACGCCGCCGGTCAGCGTCTGTGTGCATATTTGCGTGCTGGTTGTAGTGTCCGTGATGACCACCGAGCCGGTCGGCACGGTTGTCCCCGTATACTGCGGTGTCACGGTCGCCTGGAAGCTAACCTTCGCATTGACGGCCGGGCTGGCAGGCGTGGGCGTCAGCCCCACCGTCGTGCTCGCCGCGGTCACCACCTGCGATACAGTTGCCGATGCGGCACTGTAGTCTGCGTCTCCGCTATAACTCGCTTTGATAGTTATTCCCGAGGTCGATGCCTGCTTGAACGTATAGCTGCACGGCGCCGTTCCGGGATTCCCCGTCAGACCCACCGGCGAAGTGCACGTCGTTCCCGCCGGCGCAAACGTCACGCTCCCGGTCGGAGCAACTGCCGAAGCTGTCCCGGCGCCGGTCGCTGCCACCTGCGCCGTCAGTGTTACCTGCTGGTTCACCACCGGCGCTGGAGATGGTTGCTGGATCGTGACCACCGGCGTCGCCTGCGTGATCGTCTCGAACGCCGTTGCGGTGCCCGCAACAACATAGTTTGAATCGCCCGAATACGTAGCCTCCACCTTGTCCGATGGCGCGACCAGCGAGGATGTCGTGCAGCTCGCTGAGCCATTGGCGTTTACCGTCACGGCTGGACAGCTCGCGCTCGCTGCGCCGTTGATCTTGAAGCTGACGGTGCCGTCCGGCGGAACCGCAGCCGGGAAGCTGCCGCTGAGCTGTGCCGTAAACGTCACGCTCGTGTTTACGCGCTCTGAATCACCCGGCGTTGGCGTAAGGCTGAGCGTAGGCGTTGCCGCCTTAATCGTGTAGGAGATCGAGGCTGCAGCGGCTTGCTTGTAGTTCGTATCAGCGTTATTGCGGTTGAAAACAGCAACGATCGAGTGAGGCGAGGGCGTCGCTGGCAACGACGAGGTCGTGCACTGCGCCTGATACTTCGATCCCGACGGACTCAGCGCCTGGGTTGAGCAGCTGGAGATCGTCGTGCCGTCTGCCTGAAACTCAACCGTGCCGGTGGGAGTCGTCGGTGTAAAAGTGACGCCGGAAAGAGTAGCCGTGAAGGTTACCGCTGTGTTTACGCTTTGCGGGCTGGCCGGCGATGGCGAAACAGTAGTCAGATCGATCTTCGGCGCCAACGGAGTCACGACCTGCGTAATGGAGGCGCTGGGTTTGCTGTCGTCGTAAACCGTGTCATAGGCCCCAAGATATTGTGCGGTGATCGCATGCCCGGAGGCGCTGGCGGTCAGCACAGAAGTGACGCACACTGCCGTGGAAGCGTCGCCGGACCCCGCCGTTACAGTCATTCCGCTCGAACCGCCGCAATCGGAGATTGCCGTCCCGTCGCCGAAGAACTCGACACTGCCACCCGTCGGTGGTCCGCCGGCAGATGAGCCGGTCACGGTTGCCGTGAAGGAGACACTCTCATTCACCTGCGAAGGGCTGGAACTGCCGGAAGTCCATGTAACCGAGATGTTCGGTGTGGGTCCTCCAGTCAGCGCAGGCGTCTCGTTCAGATTCGAGATGACGGTAATGCTCGATTGCGCAGACGCAGGGGAGCCCGTGCTGCCATTCGTGGTCGCCAGGCTGGCGTGGCTCGTCGCAGCTCCCCCGATGGCCGCCAGCGAGGAGGGATTGCCAGACACCGATAGCGCGAATGCTGGTTGCAGCGTTCCATCACCCTGTCCGAAGAGCACGCTGACCGTTGCGTCGCCACCGTTGGCGACTGCTACGTCGGGTTTGCCATCGCCGTTGAAATCGGCGATCGCCAGCGCCCCCGGCCCGCTTCCGACGCGGTAAGCCACGCCGGCGGCGAATGTCCCGTCGCCCTTGCCGCTGAAAATGACGACGGCGTTATCAGAGCCGCGCGTAACCACCGCATCCTGTACGCCGGATCCCGTCAAATCCGCAAGCGCAATGGCCGCCGGATTCGCTCCCAGCCCAAAGCTCTTCCCAGCCTTGAAATTCCCAGCTCCGTCGCCCAGCAGCACCGTCGCCGCACCGCCGGTCGAGCAGTCCGCGCTCGCTCCGCACCGGTTCGCCACCACGATGTCTGCCTTGCCGCTTCCATCGAGCGATCCCACCGCCAACCCAACAGTCGCATAGCCCGCCGGGTACAAGCCCGCGGTTTGAAAATTGCCATCCCCGGCGCCGCGCAGGATCTCGACCTGCCCCCGGTCGCTGCAGTTCGTCGAACCGCAATCCTCCGCCACGGCCAAATCCGTCATGCCCTTGTCGTGAAAATTGCCCGCAGCCATGGCCCTGGGCGCGCCCGCCAGCGAAATGGTCATCGCTTGCCCGAACGTGCCGTCTCCCAGCCCAAGTCGCACCGTCAGCGTCTTGTCGACGCGATTCGCCGCCACCAGGTCGGGGTGCTTGTCGCCGTTCACATCGATCAGCGCGATCGTCTCGGGCCCCGCGCCCAGTGCATAACTGGCGCCGATCTGGTAAGTACCATCCGCCTGGCCCAGCAGCACCTGCGCGCTCCCGTTCGTGCTGCACGACGGCTGCGCCGCGCAGGATTTGGCAACCACCAAATCCGGGCGCCCGTCCCCGTTCACATCCCCTGCGGCAACCGCAGCCGGCTGCTCGCCCACCGTGTACGACCGCGCCGCGTAAAAAGTCCCATCGCCATTCGCCGCGGCAACGCTCATGGTTTGTCCAGTGCTGTTCAGCACCGCCAGGTCAGCATGGCCGCTCCCGTAGAACTCGCCGGCAGCAAGCGCTTCCGGCCCGTTCCCCGCCACAAAGTGCCGCGCCGGTTCAAAGCTTCCATCGCCCGCGCCCTTCAGCACGCTGAACGTGTTGCTGCCCCGGTTGACAACGATCAGATCGGGAATCCCGTCACCATCCGTGTCGACAGCGAAAACTCTCACCGGCGTCTTGCCCACGGCATAAGTCACCGGCGTAGCGAACGTGCCATCTCCGTTGCCCAGCAGAATCGCAACCACATTTCCGTTTGCAGCCGTCACTGCCAGGTCGATGTTGCCGTCCCGGTTGAAATCGCCAGCGCTGATCGACGTGATCGGCCCCGTCACCCCGCGCACATCTGCAGAGGCGCGGAATTGCCCGCCACCCTGCCCCAGGAATATCTCCACACTCCCGTCAGCCTGCGCCACGGCGATATCCGGCTTCCCATCATGATTGAAGTCGCCCACGGCGAGCCCGGTGGGCACCTGCGCTGCCCCCAGCAGGTCGGGTTTCGCAAGGTTGCCCTTGCCGTCGTTGGCGAGCACAGCCACAGCACGCGTGCTCAGTCCAGCCACGGCCACGTCCACGTGACCGTTCCCCGTCAGGTCGCCTGCCGTCAGAGAGCCTGCGTTAAATCCCACCGCAAACGAGCGAGCGCTGCCGAGCGTCCCGTTGCCGTGGCCCGGCAGCACCGCAATCGTCCCCGTGGTGGCGCTCGCCACGATCACATCGGCCTTGCCGTCTCCGTCGATATCTGCAATGGCCACCGCATCGGGGTTCGCAACGGCCGCGTACCGCGCCGGCGCGGCGAATCCTCCGTGCCCATCGCTCAGATAAACGACCACCTCACCCGTTGTGGAGTCCGTCGCCACGAGGTCCGTGTGTCCGCTCGCCGTCAGATCGCCGCCAGCCATGGCCGCTGGAGCGTATCCAAGCGCGATTGACGGCGCGGCAAGGAAGCTCGCCGGAGCCGTTGGCCGCACCGGCGAACCGCTATCCACCGCTCCCGTCGCCTGCGCGCAGGCAAGGTGTATCAGGCCGATGTTCGTGACAACGAAAAATCCTGCGGCGAGCACGGCAGTACGGCTCGTACGACGCCTCTGAGTGCCGATCATTTCTCTTCTCCACACTGTTGCAACAGAATGCGAACCAGAGCTTGAGGGCTTTCCACACTCTTCCGGACGGCAGGACTCGCGAACGCCGCCCCGCTCTCGCAACAGAGGGAAGAGTGATGAATAAAACCTGTATGAGCTAGTAGCCGAGTGAAATGAGCGGTAAGAACAGCGCAGCCAGAATCGCGCGCCAAAATGCGGAGCGATTCGAAATTCGTTCAGAACATATCAACTAGTTGGGAAACAGTTCTCCGGGAATCTAGCATCGCGATTTGTGGCCGTCAAGGCAAATTTGACTCCGAACACCGCTGCGCTCCATCCCGCCCGGTGACAGCACGCCTTCACCCTCCGCATGGCAACCGCGTGATCCGCACTCAATCGAGCGCTCTGCAGGTCCACTGACGCCGCAACCGGAGCCTTGCCTTGCCGCGCAATCTCATTCCCCTCCCCATACCTTCCGTGATAACGTTCTCACCAGTATTTCGTCGCTCCCCCATGATGCGAACGCTCCTGCCTGGAACGTGCGGTTAGTCAAAAGAAGGTGTTGCTGAACAATGCCCGATGTTTCCGCCGGCAGAATCGGCCGATATGAGATTCTCAAGGTCCTCGGTCGCGGGGGCATGGGTGAAGTATTGCTGGCCCAGGATGAGAATCTCGGTCGCCGGGTAGCCATCAAACGGCCCCTCAAGTCGGCCGTCGAAGAGGGTTTGGCCCGATTCCAGGTGGAAGCTCGCGCCGCCACCCTCCGCCATCCCAACATCCCTGCCGTCTATGAGATGGGTGAGCAGGATGGTCTGCCCTACATCGCGATGGAGTTCGTCGAGGGCAGAAACCTGAAGGAGATCATCGACAGCGGAGAGCCTGTCGATCTGATGACCAGGCTCAACATCATCGAGCAGGTCTGTTCGGCCCTCGGCTACGCGCACCAGAACGGCATCATTCATCGCGACATCAAGCCCGCCAACATCATCGTTCAGTCCGACGGCGTCGCCAAAATCATCGACTTCGGCATCGCGAAGATCCAGGACACCGAGGGATCGACCGCCCTCACGCAGACCAGCCAGGTCATCGGCTCCCTGCATTACATTGCTCCGGAGCGCTTTAAAGGCGGCCACTTCGACGGCCGCTCCGACATCTTTTCAGCTGGCGTCACGCTGTTCAAATTCCTCACCGGGGAGGAGCCATTCACCGGCGGCGCCGCGACCGCTTCGTACAAGATCGTCAATGAGGAGCACAAGCCGCTCTCGAATTACCTGCGCGATTATCCCCCGGTGCTCGACGAGATCATTGCGAAATCGCTTGCCAAAAACCCCGAGGATCGCTATTCCACGGCTGAAGACTTCGCCGACGCTCTGCACGAAGTCATCGAAGACCTCAAACACTCCCGTGTCACGGTGCTTTTCAACGATGCGGAACGCCTCACCACCGAGCGCCGCTTCGTCCCAGCGCTCGAGCTCCTCGACGAAGCCATCCGCCTCGATCCTTCCAACACCCAGGTGCGCAAGCTGCGCAAGTTTGTGCGCGAGCACCAGGAGCGCACACGCCGTGAGGAGCGCCTGCGCGAGTGCCTCATTCGAGCCGACGAAGCGCTGGCCGCCAATCAGTTCGACGACGCCCTGGCGCAGTTGAAGGAGGCGCAGAGTATCGACAACGCCTCCACCGAGGTCCAGTCGAGAATCAAGGAGGCTCAGGATCGAAAGCGCCGTTACGATATCGGCGTGCGCGCCCTGACGGACGCCGAAGCCGCTCGGGCTCGCGGCGACGTCACCGGCGCGCAGAGCATCATCACCCGGGCTCTCGCCGAAGATCCGGAGAACAAAAGGCTCTCCGCGGCCAGGGAGATCCTCGCGCGCGAGGCCGAGCATGCGGCTCGCCAGGCCAGAATCACCGAGCTCCTCACTCAGGCCCGCTCCGCCGTGGCCGCCCGCAGTCTTGCGAGCGCTGAAAAACTCATTGGCGATGCTGAAGCCCTCGACCCCGCCAATGTCGACGCTGACGCACTCCGCCGCGAAATCGCCCGCATCCGCGAGCAGGAACAACGCCGCGCCATTCTCCAGGAGATCGAAACCCGGATTCGTGAATTCATCCGAACCAACGCCTACGAACCGGCGACCGAGCTCCTGAACCGCGCCCTTGAAAAGCTTCCCAACGATTCAACCCTCCTCCGCCTGCGCATGGAAGTGGAGACGGCCGGCCGCAAGTTCGGCGCCAAAGTATTTGTTGAAACCACCATCGCGCAGGCTCGCGAGCTTTTTCCCAGTTCGCCGCTTGAGGCACTCAGCGCCGTCCAGAAGGCGCTCGAACAAATGCCCGGCGAAGAGCGCCTCGTCAACTACGAACTCTCCCTGCGCAAGGATCTGGAGACTCTCCGCTCCGAGCAATTGCACGCTGACACCGTAGCGAAGGCCCGGGAATTCCTGCATGCGCGGCAGTTTGAGAAGGCGATCGGGGTCCTCGAATCGTTTCAGATCGAGTTCGGCGGCGGTGCCGACGTCGATCAGCTTCTCACGCTCGCCCGCACCGAACGCGAAGCGGCCGAGCGGAGCGCCGTCATCGAACGCTCTACCTCGGAAGCGCGGAACCTCATGCGCAACGGCAGCTTCGACGAAGCCATCGCGCTGCTCGGAGGAGCCACAAAACAAACCGGCGACACGACGCTCTCGAGCCTGCTCCAACAGGCGCGCGATCAGCAGGCTGCCTTCACGCGCAAAATTGAAGCCCTACGCAAACGCGTCGAGAATCTCCGCTCCACGGGCGCCTACGATGAAGCCTTCGGATTGATCCAGGAGCAACTGGCTCTCAGCCCGGGTTTGCGCATCCTGCAGGATCTGGCCCAAGCCATCGGAGCCGAGCGCGAAGTGCGGGAAGCGACGGCGCGCGCTCTCGATGAAGCGAAGGCAGCGGCCGGGAAGCACGACTTCACGGCCGCCCTCGAATCCCTTGATGCCGTGCAGCGCGCCTATGGGGACTCGCCCCAGCTCGCCGCAGGCATCGCCGATCTCGAGAAGCAGCGCGCCGCGTGGGCGCTGGAGTCCGTCAACAATTCAATCGAATCCGCCCGCGCCGCTTTGCTCCGCAAAGATGCGACCGCTGCTCTGGAGAGCCTCCAGTCCTCCGCGCCCCATCTCGAATTCGTCGACGCAAAGGTTCAGGCCGACTGGCAGCGCATCGCCGATTCCACCCGCCAGGCTCTCGAACGCGCCGGCGCCGCCACCGGCACCCTGGATCGAACTCTCACCCTGGTTCATCCGCGGCGCAAGTCATCCGTGGCGCTCATCGTCTCTCTCGCCGCCGTGCTGCTCGCAGCCATCGGCGTACTCATCTGGAAGTTTCTCACCCCGGCGGCCGCCCCCATCGCGCCCACCAGGATTGTGTTCGCTGGCGCGCCGCCCGGCGCCTCTATCATCCTCAACGGCGGAACTCCGCGCACGGCGGATGCGAATGGCTCACTCCAGGTAACCATCGCGCCAGGCACGTACGAAGTTCAGGTGAATGCCAGCGGATTCGAGCCATGGAAAGACACCATTGAGGTCGGCAAGGGCGTAACCATGGGCGAGAAAGTCAATGCTCAGCGTCTGCCTCCCGCCGGGGCAAAAACCGGCGACCTCGCCCTCCTCCTCGAAGGAGGTCTCCCGCGGGTCCGCGTTATCATCGACGGCAAAAATTACGGCACTCGAACCGCAGACGACAAAATTTCTCTCCCGGTCGGAACCTACTCCGTCAAATATCACGAGGACGGCTATCAGGATTCGCTCGAACATACCGTCCAAATCGCTCAGGGCAGCACATATCAGGACGCTGTAAATCTCCAGAAGCAGGTACAAACTCCGCCGCAGCCCGTCACGCACCAGCCCGCGCCCACGAATGCCGCGAAGCAGACGCAGTCTGCACCGCCCGTTGCACCCACTCCAGCACCGGCGCCGGCATCAGTGCCCACGGGCACTCTCGACGTCAGTTCCAATTCCATCGAGCAGGGTCAGTCCGTCACGCTTTCCTGGCGGACCGCGAATGCCGCCAATGTCGAAATCTCAGGAATCGGCCCGGTAGCTCCCAGCGGTACAGCTCCAGTTCAGCCGCAATCTTCCACCACCTATGTGCTGAAGGCGAACGGAAACCTCGTTGCCCAGCAATCCGTGGAAGTGCATTCCAAACCGGTAGCGCAGCCCGCTCCCGCGCCCACCGTGGCCGCCGAACCTGCGAAGCCGGCTCTGCCCGATTTCGCGACGCTCAATGCCGCGCTCGCCGCCTACAAAGGCATCTTCACGCAGGCATCCGGCAAGAGCGGCAAAGAATGCAAGGCGGTCCTGAACGGCGCCTATGGAGGTCGCCTGCGCAATCTCGCTCCGTGGTGCGACGACACGAAGAGCTTCGACGTGGTCGAGAGCTGCCCTCCCGATGTGCACGGAACTCCCGAAGCCCCGTCTGTCGTCTGCAGTGAGACCCTCACCATGCATCCGAAGGACGGCGCACCGCAGGTGAGCCACGCCGTGAGGCACTTCGAGTTCACCAAAAGCTCCGATGGCGGCTGGAAGCTGACCGGCTGGTAAAGCAGTGCCTGCGGCCTGCACTCCCGTCCGACTGCCGGCGCCTGTCGAATCGCCCACCATTCAAGATGATCGATGAATCCAACAACCAGCCCGGCGTAAGAGTCACCTTCTCGCTGCCGCTGGGTGGCGCTCAACTGAATGCAAGCGCCGTCGTGCCCGCGGGCCGCACGACGCTAACCGCCCTGCTGCCCATCATTCAGAACCTGGAAAACGTCATCACCGCCAAAGCTTCCGAGGAAGCCAATGCAGCGGGTACTCCCATCTCCTGCGGTCCTGGATGCGGAGCCTGCTGCCGTCAGCTCGTGCCCGTGAGCCTCTTTGAAGCCGAGGCCCTCACCCGCTGGATGCGGTCGTTACCCGAGGAGCAACGCAGCGCGCTGGAAGCCAGATTCCATCGCGCGCTGCTGGCTCTGCGCGATGCGGGCGTGATCGACAAACTCGTGCGGCAAGACTGGACAACCCAGGAAGAAGCTGCTGCAGAGCTCGCGATCGACTATTTCCACGCCGCAGTGCCCTGCCCGTTTCTGGAGAACGAAAGCTGCAGCATTCATCCCATCCGCCCGCTCAGTTGCCGCGAGTATATGGTCACATCCCCACCCGAGCTGTGCCGTGACCCTTCCATTCACCAGATTTCCGGCGTGCAGCTGCCGGTCAAGCTCTCGCGGGCGCTCTTTCGGTACGGCGCGGAGATGGAGCATGACGCGCGCGGATGGCTTCCGCTCGTCTTTCTGCTCGCGTGGGGCAGGAGCGGGGCTACTCCGGGCGATCACGTCGCCGGAACAGGCGAGGAAGTACTGCGCGGATTCCTTGAGAAGGCCCTCGGCTCGGCACCAACGGAAGCCGCCGAAAGCGCGTAGATGCGCCTCGCCGCTTCCGTCCCCGCAATTTTTAGTCGCGCTGACAGCGCCTATTGCGACTTCACGGTGTCGCCGGTCTGCGGCTTGCCGGTTCCGCTGAAGCTGCCCACAGCCGAATCCGTATCGACGCTTGTAATCGTCAGCGTCCCCACGGTGTCCTCAATCGACCGCAGCGGTTTCCCCGTTGCCGGATCCTTCACCACGCGAACCACGCGGCCCACCGCGAGCTTATCGCCGACTCTCAAACCGGCCTTGCTTCCGACGTTAATGATGATGTCCGACGTCGAGGCATCCGCCACCAAACCGGAGACCACCACCGCAGGCGGAACATACGTCGGCAATTTCCCGCTGTCGCCAATCAGTCCCTGCGCCAATTGCGCCACGGCATCGCTCGTCGCCTCGCCGATGATCGTCTCCGAGAAGTTGCTGCTGTTCATCCCTGCCGCTCCGCCGCCGTAGCCGCCCGATCCCGCGCCACCCGCCAGCATATTGGTCCCCGAGCGCTTCGATTCGCCCTTGCCCGTCGCCGATCCCAGAATCTCTCCGGTGCTGGTGTCGATCAGCCGCGCGGTAATGGCCACTTCGGCCTTCGCGCTGTGCGTGCCGATGCCGCCGAGGACCCCGCCGTGCCAGTTCCCCGCCAGCCCGCCGAGGTTGCGGTTCTGATCATCGCGCCCGAACTGCGTAATGTCGCCTACGATCACCGCATCTACGCCCAGCACATGCCCGATCTTTGCCGCGGTAGTAGCGTCAGCGCGGTTACTGTTGGAGAAATTCTGTTCGTTCAAAATCTTGTCGATCGCGTTGCGCTCGATCACCCGATAGGTTCCGTCGTTCACCAGCTTGTCGATCAGCATGTCCGAAATGCCCTTGCCGATGTCCACGTTCGTGCCGAACACCGCCTGCGACGCCGTCATCACCGTCGCGTAATTGAAGTCAAGCACCGCAACGCGATGCTTCGTCGCGGTAGCTGCTTGTTGCCCGGGCAGGGCGCAGGGGATAGTCAGAACGGCGATCAGCGAAAGCACAACTCTGCGCATGTGGGTTTTCTCCTATTGGCCTAAAAATTTCTCCACTACAGCCAGATCCTGGTCTGCGCTGTCCATGGATTGGTTCGCGGTCGCCAGGTCATTCGCGTTCACTGCCTGGTTCGCCGCGTGCATCTCCTGTTCGAGCCGGTTCATGGCTGCCAGAACATCGCCGCGCAGATCGTATCCCTGCGCTTGCTGCTGCCGGCGAATACTTTCGACCCCGCTCTTCGCGGCGGCCGCTCGCGCATTCAAATCCGCGATGCGGTTGTGGGCCTGATGGATCTCCTCAGGAGAAGGCCCCGCCGGAATTGACGCCTGATTCGCCGTTGTTCGACCAGCCCCACCACTCTGCCCCTCTGTCCTCACTGGCGCGGTGCTTCTTGCTGCCGCTTGCCGTGTCTGCACCGGCGGCTGCGCCATCGGAGTCTGGTCCGCTGGGGGCGCCGGCGGATTTTGCTGACTGGCAGGGGATGCCGGGCTCGTCGCCCCGGACGCGGGCTGCGTGGTGGAATTCTGGGGCGCGGCCGATTCCGTCGCTGCCGCCGGCTGTCCGCGCTGGCCCGCGTGAGTCGCAAATACGTGGGGAAGCACGATCGCCACGCCGATGAGCGCCAGTAAGGCCACGGCCGCTCCCACCCCGATCCACAGCCCGCGCTGGCTCTTCACTGCCGCCGCAGGACGCGCCGCGGGCACCGCAACC
>JBARMS010000261.1:0-20065 GCA_049802575.1 Acidobacteriaceae bacterium
ATGAGGAAAGTGGGCCACAGCCCGAAGGGTTGCGGGGCAAATCGGGCCATACTTCATTCTCGCCCTCGACAGTGGACCTGCCACAGCCTTCGAGCTCGGCTTCGTCTGGCCCGATTTTCCCTCGCAATGCCGGCCGCGCGAAAGTTAATAACAGCCTCTAGGCTCTCACTGCGGGAAGAGCGCCGCGCGGCCTGCATTTTCACGGCAGATTGCCGCAGTCCAGGGTTAAGCTCATTGCACATGCGATTCTGGGCAAAATTCGATCTGCTGGACTGCTGTTACCTGGCCCTTGGCCTCCTGCCGCTGCTTCTGCTGCTGAGCCCCGGCGATCATCGCGGGACGCTGACACCCTGGCTGGTGGCGCTGTGGATAGCGCTCGCCCTGCAGCGGCTGATACCGCGCGTTTTTACCTACTGGGATGTCCGCCCGGAAGGTTTGTTCGAGCGCCGGTTGTGGAGGGAGCGGACGGTCGCGTGGAACGACATCGTGAGCGTGTCGCCGTGGCCCGAGGGCAAGTCCGCCAGCCGCCAGGTGGCCGTCGGTTTTGCGCGAAGCGCGCCGCTCTCCGATCGCGGTCAGATGATCGCGAATCCCGGCGACCTGGACAGTTTCCTCAGGGAACTTCGCACGCACGCGCCGCAGGCGCGTTTCGATCGGTTGCCCTCGGAGAGTTTGGTCGCACCGGGATAACCACGAGGCTGGCCAATGAAGAGCGCGGCGGCGGCTTTCGGCACAACGGTTTTCTTCGTTGCGGCTCCGGGAATGGTGGCTGGGCTGGGTCCCTGGGGGGTGAACCGCTGGCATTTCTCATCCCCTGCGTGGGATCCGCTGCCGCTGCGCTGGCTGGGTGGCGCGCTCATCCTGATCGGGCTGCTCGCGCTCATCGAGTGCTTCGCGCGATTTGTGACCAGCGGGCGCGGGACACCAGCTCCGCCTATGCCCACAGAAACGCTCGTGGTGAGCGGCCTGTACCGTTACGTGAGGAATCCGATGTATATCGCTGTTTTTGCAGTGATTGCAGGACAGGCTCTGTGGTTCGGTGATCGCGGAACCCTGGAGTATGGCGCGTTGGTCTGGCTCGCGTTCGCCCTCTTCGTGATGCTCTGGGAAGAACCGACGCTGCGGCGCAGGTATGGAGCGCAGTACGAGGAATATTGCTCCCACGTGCGGCGCTGGTGGCCGCGGCTGCAGGCCTGGAATGGCAGCCGGTAACGCGTGACTGCCGGCCTTTGTTCCGGCTTAGCCGATCGCCTGCTCGGCTTCGGCGATGGTCGCGACCATGGTCAGCAGCGAGTCCGCTTTGGTCATCCTGAAGAGCTCGAGGACGCGGCCGTTCACGCCCACGACAATCAGTTTGCGTCCGCTGCGCTGACAACTGACGAAGTAGTTGATGATCGCCCCCATGCCTGCCGAATCCATGTAGGGCACGCCGGTGAGATCGAGAATCAGGAGAGCGGGTGGGTCGGCGCGCAGCGTGCTCTGGAAATCAAAGAGCCCATTGAGGGTGAGCGGGCCGGTCAGCCGCAGAATCCGGCTGCCCGCAGCCTGCCCTGGGACGCTTTCCAGCGTCAGCGGTTCGGCGGACATGCCTCAGACTATAGCGGACGCATCGTTACATTTCTATGAATCGGGCCGGCGCGGAATGCGAGGGCACAAATTGCAACTCCGATACGTCTATTCCCCCAAGTTTTGAATTTTCCGCTCGAGACTGGAGAATAGCGGCAGTCCTGTGCTTTTCTCGCGCTCATCGCTGATGGAACGCGGTTCTCTGCGGTCGCTCGCAGCGGCATTCACCGTCGTGCTTGCCCTGTGGAGCGCCGCGGCGTCGCTCGACGGCCAGCAGAACCTGGCGGGCGGGCCTGGGTATCCCGTGCGCGGCGTGGTGGTGAACAGCGTGACAGGCCAGCCGGTTTCCGGCGCCCTGGTGGAGCTGAACCAGGATTTCGCCATGCTTACCGATGGCAGCGGGCAATTCTCCTTCGACAACGTGCCGCAGCGGACCTACATGGTGGCTGTGAGCAAGCCGGGGTATCGCGGCTTCGGCCATCCGCGGCAAGGCATTCGCTTCGTCAGCCTGGGCTCGGTTCTGGCCCAGCTGGCGCCGGACCGCCGCATCGACGTCGGGCCGGACATGCCGAGCCTGAGCTTTCGCATCATGCCCGAGGTATCCATCACCGGACAGGTCACGCTCTCCACAGCCGATCCGGCGGATGGCATTCGCGTCCGGGCCTACGGGCTGCGCATCCAAAATGGCCGCCCGGTGTGGGATCTCGCAGGGACAGCGACAACGCGGAGCGATGGCTCCTTTCGCCTGGCGGATTTGGCGCCGGGGAAGTACATGCTCAGCACAGAGGCAACGCTGGACAATCCCGATTCGCCGGAGCGCAGCCGATTGCCGGTGTGGGGATTTCCTCCGGCGTACTATCCGGACTCCGAGGATCCCAATTCCGCCGGCAACCTGAACCTGGCGCCAGGGCAACAAGCGGAAGCCGACTTCACCCTGACGCGGCAGCAGTTCTTTCCGGTGACGGTTGCGGTGCGCTCCGCCGAGAGCGCTGCGGCGGCGTTCGAGGTGCTGGACTCCAGCGGCCATCCGACGGGATTCTCGGTCCACTACGATTCGCGCGAGCAGGTGGTCCATGCGGTGGCGCCCAACGGCTCGTGGATCCTGGAGGGGCGCTCGTATGGGCATGCGCTGGGCTGGGGCCGCACCAATTTCGTCGTCGCCAGCGCTCCGGCGAGCCTCGCCATCGACGTGCAGTCCATCCCCCATATTCCGGTTTTCATTCGCCGCGACTTCGCGGCGTCCGATCATCCAACCGGCGGCGACGATCCTGGCGTGAATCTCACTCTGGCCCCAGTCGATCAGTTCCTGTTGAATGGACGAGGCGGCTATCTGGCGCGGGATCCCGGAAGCGACGGAGGATGGCAATTGAATCTGACGCAGCCCGGCCGCTACTGGACTGAGGTGACTCCCTATTCGGCGGCCTATGTCAGTTCCATCACCAGCGGCGGTGTGGATCTGGCCAGCGATCCTCTCGCCATCGAGCCAGGCAGCTCGGTGGCGCCGATTGAGATCACCCTTCGCGATGATGGCGGAACGATCACGGGACAACTCAGCGCGAGCGCGTCGGGCGGTCCAGGAACCGCAACCGCGCCGGGAGACAATTCGCTGCATTTTGTCTACGCGATTCCGCTGTTCCCTTCCGCTTCGCAGCTTCCCCAGGCAACAACGCAATCGGACCGGACATTTTCCATCGGCAATCTGGCGCCGGGATCGTATCGCGTGGTCGCGTGCGACGCGCCGCAGGAGATCGATTTTCATTCGCCCGATGGGCTCTCCGCATGGACCGGTCAGGGCCAGACCGTCACCGTCGCGGCCGGCAGCGCGGCGAGCGTAACCCTGGCGGTGAGCTCGTGCGGAGTGGCGCCGTGAGATACGCGCCGGGATTGCTGTTGCTCGCGGCCGCTGCGTTTCTGCCCGCACAGAGCACGCTGCAGAACGCGTCGTTTGCGCAGGCGAGCGGCGAGACCTTCAGCATCAGCGGCACCGTCGTCAGCGCGGCGACGGGCGCTCCGCTCGATCGCGCCGAAGTCACGCTGGCGACCACCGGAGTCAATGGCACGGAGCTGGCCGACACGATGACGGGCGAAACCGGCCATTTTCGCTTCGACGGGCTGCTGGCGGGCAAGTACGCGGTCCAGGCGTCGCGCCGGGGTTACATCACGGCCAGCTACCAGGAGCATGGCGGCTATTTCACTGCAGTCGTCGCCGGTCCCGGCCTCGATTCGCAGGGCATCCGGCTCGAGGTGATGCCCTATGGAACGATCGCAGGAACGATTTCCGATGACAACGGAACTCCGGTCGGCGGCGCGCAGGTCGGGCTGTTCCGCCAGGATGACTCCGGCGGCGATGGAAAGATCGCATCGGCGGGGCAGGAGATCACCGATGACAGCGGCAGTTACGAGTTCGCGCACCTGCAGCCCGGCACGTATTATCTCGACGTTTCCGCCACTCCCTGGTATGCGTTTCATCCACCCGATCCACAGGGCGACGGCGATCCGCCGCAGGCTGCGTCGCCGCTGGACGTCGCGTACCCGCTGACTTTTTACCCGAACGCAACCGATTCGGCGTCAGCGACGCCGATACCGCTGAATGCAGGCGATCGCGCGCAGGCCAATTTTTCTCTGCATGCCGTGGCCGCGACCCACCTGCGCGTGCGCATGTCAGGCCCGAAGAGCGGCCGGCCATTCAATGTGCCGAATTTGCAGGAGGACGTCTTCGGCTCGCCGCAATTTCTCCAGGCTCCATCGTCGGTCACGATGGCGCATAACGGCGAGGCCTACCTCAACATCCATGGCGTCGCGCCTGGCCACTACACCCTGCAGTCCTTCACTACGCAGGGAGAGCCCAGCGGCAGCACGAGCGTCGACGTGACCAGCAGCCAGACCATTGATCTCGCGTCGGTGCTTGCGCCTGGCGTCGCGGTCTCAGGCAAGGTCGCGATGATCGCAGGGGGTCCGCTGCCGGCGCGTCTGATCGCGTGGCTGACTCCCATCGAAGGGGTTCAGGGGCAGGCCTCGGCTCCCGTGGAGCGCGACGGCACATTCAGCTTTGCCTCGGTGTCCCCGGGGACCTGGGAGGTGCATGTTCGCGCCGACGATGACGCTTCCCTGCTGGTGGTGGAAATGGCTGCAAACGGCGCCGAAGTGCACGGCAACCGCATGACGGTGAGCACCGACCCGGTTCTGCTGGCTGCGACGATCGGCAATGGTTCTGCCATCATCGACGGGTATGCCAGACAGAACGGCAAAGGCAGGGGCGGCGCCATGGTTGTCCTCGTGCCCGACCATCCCAATGCAAGCACGGAGCTTTGCCGACGGGATCAGAGCGACTCCGACGGCAGCTTCTCGCTCAGTAGCGTGGTACCCGGCAACTACACGATTGTGGCCATCGAGAACGGCTGGGGGCTGGAATGGGCGAAGCGCGAAGTCATGGCCCGGTATCTGGCGCACGGCCTCCATGTGCAGGTGGCGCCGTCACAACGATCGATCAACCTGACGGATTCGGTCGCCGTGCAGGCGCGATGAGCGCTTACCGGACGCGCAGGACAATCTGCGATGCGTCATCGCGGAGTGTGCCGGAAAATCTCGAAACCTCGGCAAGGATTTGCCGGCTCAATTCCCCGGCCGTTTGCGTGCGGCCGCCCAGCACCAGCGAAATGAGGCGCTGGTAGCCGAACTCCTCACTGCGGCGATTCTCGGCTTCCAGAACGCCGTCGGTGAGCAGCAGCAGCGTGTCGCCGGAGCCGAGCTGGAGCTCCTGGTTCTGATAGAGCCAGTGCGAGAAGAGCCCGACCACGCCGCTGAAGCTGGCCGGAAACTCGACGCTGCCGTCGGCGCGCACCAGCAGCGGAAGGCAATGCCCCGCATTCTCATAGGCCAAACGATGGCTGGCCTGATCGATGAGCCCGTAAAACATCGTCACGTACGCGCCGGGAGCGGTGCTGTCGCAGAGCGCCTGATTAACCCGGGTGCACAACTCGGAGGGGGATGCGGACGCGGGCGCGAAGGTGCGCACAGCCGACTGCAGAGCCCGCATGCGCTGCGCCGCGGCGAGCCCCTTGCCGGAGACGTCGGCGATGCAGACGGCCATGCGGCTGCCATCGAGCGGAAACACATCGAAGTAGTCGCCGCTGACTTCTGCGGAGGGCTGCCAGGCAAAGGCGATGTCGAAGCCGGGGACTTGCGGTGGCGCCTCGGGCAACAGGCTCAGCTGGAGATTGCGCGCCTGCTTCAGCTCCGCCTGGCGTGCCGTGCGGCCAATGGGATTGAGACTGGACAGTACGTCGAATCCGCGCATGAACTCACGCCTGAGAGGGATCACGAGGGAAGAGTAGCAGGAATGGAAGAGCGGCGCGACCCCCATTTTCGGCGATTGTGGGCTTTCTTTTCGGGCTCCGCGAGCCTTGCCTCTGCCGCCGGTGGCCGGTACAAAGAGAATCGATGAGCATCCATCGGACACGGCGGCAATTCCTGCGCGATGCAGCCGGGGGAGCGGGCGCGTTGGCGCTGCGCAGCGCGCAGAGTCTCGCATGGGGCGCGCCAGGGCCACGGCCCGGCATAAGCGGACGGTTTCTCACGCACATGTCTGTGGTGCGGGTGAACCAGATTGAAGTGAGCCGGAACCGCAACCTTGGACAGGACGAGTCGGCGCTCAACAGCCCGGCGCACATCCGCTCACGGCGCGAGGCGTTTGCCCGCGGCTGGCCCGACGGGCGCATGACGTGGGCGGTGAGCTGGCTGGCGCTTCACGACGACCGGCCGGCGTATCGCGAGGCACGGCGGCTGCTGGCCTCATTCCACGACCGCTATGGCGATGAAATCACCTTCATCCCGGGCGGCTATTTCGCGCCAATGTACAACACGCGCGCGGAAATTCGCGCGACGATCCACCAGGCGCTCGGGCTGGTGACACGCATGGTCGGCAGCGGGTATCGGCCGCAATCGCTGGTGGCCGGCTTCATGGATGCGGAGAACCAGCGGCTGCTGGCAGGCGACGAAGGGATTCACGTGTGTCAGGGGCAAATCTGGAGCCAGCACGGCATCGATTACGGCGATGGCGATGGCGGCATCTGCTATCCCTACTATCCCAGCCGCGAGCACTACCTGAAGCCGGCGCAGGGGCGCGAAGACTTCATCGACTGCGTCTGCCTCGATGGGTAGACCTGCGATTTTCTCGCGGCACGGCGGGAGGGCTTTGCGGGCGGCTTCAACAGCCGCATGGGCGTGGGCCCCATCGAGACCGTCGGCGATTTGGGCGAGGACGCCGGACGGCGCGAAATGATGGCGACCACAGCGATGCACTTCGACGGCGGCGTGGCGCTGAACGGCTTCGGATTTGTGACCGCGATCTGGGAAGTCTCCATCGGCCACGATGACGATCTCGCGTGGTGGCTCACGGCGGTGCGCGATCGCTGGCCGGATACGCGAGTCGTAACCGAAGGCGAGTTCGGACTGGAGTGGCGCCGGCATGCGCGGAGCAACGCGGGACTCGACTACCGCTTCGACACGCGCGGTACGGGAGCTCCGGGATCGGAGGCGAATCTGCGGCTGCGCTGGTACATGAATCGCAGCTTCCGAGTGGCGCTGCTCGAGGAGGCGACGGACAACGCGCCACCGATGGTCATCGACTACACGCGCTATGATCTGCCGGCGCGCGAGCCGCAGGGGCTGCAGCGGGACTGGAGCCTGATAAATGTGCTGAACCAGAAGGGGACGCGACCCCAGGACAAGCCGCGACGGCTCGAGGCGCTGGAGGCGGACGATCAGGCGAGAATTCTTGCCCGTTATCCCCAACCGCGCGTGACCCCGCGGTGAGCGGCAAAAAGAAAAGCGCACCCTGAAGGATGCGCTCAAGTGTTGAGGAGCTTGCGGGCTACTCGCCCTTCTCTTCCCCGCCCTCGCCGCCAGCGGCCTTTTCGTTTTCGGCCATGGCCTTCTGCATTTCCTCGCGGCGTTTGGCGCGAGCTTCGGCGCGTTTCTGGCGCTTCTCGTCCAGCACCTGCTCGGCGTCGACCAGCTCGATAATGGCCTTCTCCCCGCCGTCGCCGACACGGAAGCCGGCCCGGGCGATGCGCAGGTAGCCGCCGTTGCGGTCGCCGTAGCGAGGCGCGACGGTGTCAAAGAGCCGCTTCACGGCCTCGTCGGTTTGCAGAAAGGAGTGAGCCTGACGCCGGGCATGCAGGTCGCCCCGCTTGCCCAGGGTGATGAGCTTTTCCACGTGCGGACGCGCCGCCTTGGCCTTGGCGACGGTGGTGACGACGCGATCTTCCAGAAGAATGGACGTCACCAGATTGCGCAACAGCGCGCGGCGATGGCTGGTGTTCCGTCCGAGTTTGAATCCTGCATTGCGATGACGCATGGCGATCTCTCTGTCTGAATTTCTTGTTCGTCAGGAAGAGTCGGGGTCAGGGTTTCTACCCCCTAACCCCTATACCCTGATCCCTGCTCTTAAAAGTTTTCCGTTTCGGGCTGGATGGGCAGATCCGTATCCAGTCCTTCGTCTTCGTCGTCCTCGTAGCGGCTGTAGCTGGCGGCGAGCTGCGCGGCCGGCAGGACCGACGTCGGTCCCGGCACGGCATTGCCCTGCTCGTCGATCCGCATACCCAGCGACAGGCCCATCTGCGCGAGGATTTCCTTGATCTCGTTGAGCGATTTGCGGCCGAAATTCTTCGTCTTCAGCATCTCGGCTTCGGTCTTCTGCACCAGTTCGCCGATGGTCTGAATGTTCGCGTTCTTCAGGCAGTTGTAGCTGCGGACGCTCAGCTCCAGCTCTTCAACGGAGCGGTTGAGGTTCTCGTTCTTGAGCTGGACGCGCCCTTCCTCGGCGTGGCTGTCGGCTTCGATCTCTTCTTCGAAGTTGATGAAGATGCTCATGTGGTCCTTGAGCAGCTTGGCCGCGAGACCGATCGCATCAGCCGGAAGCACTGAACCATTGGTCCAGACTTCGAGCGTCAGCTTGTCGTAGTCAGTGATCTGGCCGAGGCGCGCCGCGTCGACAGCGAAGTTGACCTTGCGCACGGGAGAGTGGACCGAGTCGACCGGAATGAAGCCGATGCCGAGATCGGAATCGAAGTTCTTGTCGGCGGAGACATAGCCGCGCCCGCGCTTCAGGCGCATTTCCATGCTCAGGCGGCCGCCTTCGCTGACGGTCGCGATATAGACATCCTTGTCGAGGATTTCAACGTCGCCGTCGGCTTCAATCATGCCGGCGGTGACGATTCCCGGCTGCTCGGCGTTCAGGTACAGGGCCTTGGGGCCGTCGCCGTTGAGCTTAAAGGGAATCTGCTTCAGGTTGAGCACGATGTCGGTGGCATCTTCCACAACGCCGGTGATCGACTGGAATTCGTGGAGAACTCCCTCGATGCGAACCGCCGTCACGGCTGCGCCTTCGATCGACGAAAGCAGCGTGCGCCGCAGCGCGTTGCCGATGGTGGTGCCGAATCCGCGCTCGAACGGCTGCGCGCTGAACTTGCCGTATTTGTCGGTGAGCGTCTCCGGCTCATGAGCCAGACGCTTGGGTTTCTGAAATCCTCTCCAAAGCATATCGATTCGCCTTCTGCACAGCGCCGCGATGCATTTTGCGGAGCCTGTGCCGTTGAACTCCGTTTGGTTGAAGTGCAGCTTTTAGCTGTTCGCCTTTAGCCTCTGGCTCGTTGTCGAGATCGAGGGTATTGGATTCACATCTGAAAGCCGTGTGGTTCGTTCACCGGGCCGCATCGCTTCTTCGCATCGTTACGAGCGAATAGCTAAAAGCCAGCGGCCGGCGGCTTATTTCGAATACAACTCGACGATCAGCTGCTCGTTGACGGGCAGGTTGATGTCTTCGCGCTTCGGCAGCGCCAGCACTTTGCCGCTGAGCGTGTTCGGCTCGGACGAGAGCCAGCCCGGCAGCGGGTTGTGGCTGGCGATCTCCCGCGAAATCTCGACGACGCTCAGCTTCGTGCTGTTGGGCCGAATCTTGATATCGTCGCCCACGCCGACCTGGTACGACGGAATGTTCACCTTGCGGCCGTTCACTTCCACGTGGCCGTGGCGCACGATCTGCCGCGCCTGGCGCCGCGAAGAGGCAAAGCCGAGGCGGTAAGTCACGTTGTCGAGACGCCGCTCGAGCTGCTGCAACAGCAGTTCGCCGGTGACGCCGGGGGTGCGCGAAGCCTTCTCGTAGTATTCGCGGAATTGGCCTTCGAGGGTGAAGTAGATGCGGCGCGCCTTCTGCTTTTCGCGCAACTGCAGGCCGTAACCCACGATCTTGGCCTTGCGGTCGCGGCCGTGCTGGCCCGGGGCAAAGTTGCGCTTCTCAATGGGGCACTTGTCGGTGGTGCACTTGGTGCCCTTCAGGAAAAACTTCATGCCTTCGCGCCGGCAAAGTCGGCAAACGGCTCCGGTATAACGTGCCAATGCAATCTCCTTTATTCAGAGGCCGACCGGTTTACGGGGCGATGCCCTTTCCTCCCGGTCCAGGGACAGCTGTCAGCAGTTAGCCATCAGCTGTCAGCCAGATTGTTGCAAGGGCGAGCAAATCTTCAACTCGCCCTCACTATTTTACCTCACCGCAGCCGAAGCTAAAAGCCAGCGGCTGGCAGCTAACCGCTAGACCCTGCGCCGCTTGGGCGGACGGCAGCCGTTGTGCGGGATCGGGGTGACGTCGCGAATCGACCTCACTTCAATCCCGGCGGCGGCCAGCGCGCGGACAGCCGATTCGCGGCCCGAGCCGGGACCGGCGACGCGCACGTCGACCGAGCGGACGCCGTGATCGCGCGCCATGTTGGCGGCGTTCATCGCGGCCTGCTGCGCGGCAAACGGAGTGCCTTTACGCGACCCGCGGAAACCGAGCGAACCCGAGCTTTTCCAACTCAGCGTGTTGCCCTGCTGGTCGGTGATGGTCACGATGGTGTTGTTGAACGAGGCCTGAATGTGCACCAGACCGAACGGCACATTGCGGCGCTCGCGCTTCTTGAACTTCTTGTTGCGGGCGGCTTTGCCGGTTTTGCCCGCTGCCGGCTTCTGCTGTTCCTTTGCCATTAGGTCTTTGACGTCGCTTTCTTCTTGTTGGCCACCGTGCCCTTACGCGGACCCTTGCGGGTGCGGGCATTGGTGTGGGTGCGCTGGCCGCGCGTGGGCAGGCCGCGGCGGTGACGCAGTCCGCGATAGGACTGGATGTCGACCAGCCGCTTGATGTGCATGTTCACATCCTTGCGGAGATCGCCTTCCACGTCGCCCTGCTCCTCGATGACCTGGCGGATGCGATTGACCTCGTCTTCGCCGAGATCCTGGACCTTCTTGAACGGATCGACGGTCGCCGCGCCCAGAATTTTCAGCGCGCGCGGGTCGCCGATGCCGTAGATATAGGTCAGCGCGATTCTCACCTGCTTGTTGCGGGGAAGATCGACGCCTGCAATACGTGCCATACGGTTTCCTTCACTGTGCGTCCGGCGGTCAAGCTGCCGGTTGCGGTTACTCCAGCTCGGCTTCGAGCCGGAAAATCGAGAGTCTGAAGTTGCCTTCGGGGTTCCTCGCAAGCCTGACTCCGGCTAACTCGCCCCAGCTTCCCCCAACCAATTGGGAAAAGCTCAACTCTCCAATGCGCCTGGCCGTCCCTGAGCTCGGTGCTCTGAGCTCTGTGGATCACCCCTGGCGCTGCTTATGCTTCGAGTTCTCGCAGATCACCCGCACCACCCCGCGGCGGTGGATGACCTTGCACTTGTCACAAATCTTCTTTACCGATGCCCGAACCTTCATCCCAGTCCTCAGTTCTCAGTTGCCAGTTCTCAGTTCGTCGCCCGTCCCAACCTGTCCCGCTCGCACTGAGAACTGGCAACTGACAACTGATCACTTGTACCTGTACACAATGCGTCCGCGATTCAGATCGTACGGACTCAGCTCCACCGCGACGCGGTCGCCGGGAAGGATGCGAATGAAGTTCTTCCGCATGCGCCCCGACACGTGCGCCAGCACTTCATGGCCGCCGCTGCTCTCGAGCTTCACCTTAAACATGGCATTGGGCAACGTCTCGAGAACCGTTGCCATAACTTCAATCGCGTCTTCCTTCGACAATCGTTACCTCGGCCTCACATCAGCTTCGTTTCTACTGCGTCAGCACCAGCGCGCCCTCTTCGGTGACCGCGACAGTGTGTTCGAAATGCGCGCTCCAGCTCCCATCCTGGGTTACCGCCGTCCAGCCGTCTTTCAGCACCTGCACGCCCGGCCGTCCGGCATTCACCATCGGCTCAATCGCCAGCACCATGCCGGCTTTCAGCTTCTGCCCCTGGCCGCGCGTCCCATAATTGGGAATCTGCGGATCCTCGTGCAGCCGGGTACCAATTCCATGGCCCACAAAATCGCGTACCACGCTGAACCCTTCGGCCTCGACCGTTTCCTGCACGGCGGCACCCACATCGCCCAGCGTGGCGCCCGCTTTCACGGCGCGAATCGCGCTGGCCAGCGATGCTTCCGTCACGGTCAGCAGCTTCTGCGTCTTCGGCGCCAGCTTCTTACCCACAGCAACCGTAATCGCGGAGTCGCCGTAGTACCCGTCCATCACCACGCCCGTATCGATCGAAACGATGTCGCCGTCGCGCAGCTTCCGTTCCGCCGAAGGGATGCCGTGCACCACTTCGCTGTTGATCGAGGTGCACAGCACGCAGGGATAACCCCGATATCCCTTGAAGGCCGGAGTTGCTCCCAGTTCCTTTATTTTCGCCGCGGCCGCCGTCTCTAAATCGAGCGTCGTCGCCCCCGGCTTCACTGCCTCGCGGACATGTTCGAGAACCTCCCGAACCACCTGCCCGCTGTGCCGCATCTTTTCGATTTCCTGCGGCGTTCTGATCGTGATCGCCACCTGCTCAACTCCTCAGGCGGGCCACAGCGGCCATCACTCCGGCCGCCACTGCTTCCACCGGCTGCTCGCCGTTCACTTCCTCGAAGCGCCCCAGAGCGCGATAATGCTCCACGACCGGAGCGGTCTGCGTTTCGTAGGTCCGCATCCGTTCCTGGAACACTTCCTCGGTGTCGTCGGAGCGCCGCACCAGAGGTTGGCCGTCAAGGTCGCATTTCTCATCGACCTTCGGCGGCTGCAGGTAGATGTTATAGATCGTCCCGCACGCTGGGCAGATGCGCCGCCCGGTAATACGGCGCAGTAATTGAGTATAACTGACCTGAATACTGATCGCAATCACCGGAAGGAGGTTGGCGCCGGCCGCGATCTGCCGATCCAGCCAGTCGGCCTGGCCCAGCGTCCGCGGATAGCCATCGAGGACGTAGCCCAGTTTCGTGTCGGGCTGGCGCAGACGCTCGGCGACCATCTGGTTGACCAGGTCGTCAGGGACCAGGTGGCCCTGCTCCATGACCTTTTTCGCCTCAAGACCGAGCGGCGTGCCGTGATCCCGGTGGTAGCGCAGCAGATCGCCGGTCGAGATCTGCGGAATGCCCCACTTCCCCATCAGCTCTTTGGCCTGGGTCCCTTTGCCGACGCCGGGAGCGCCCAGCAAAAGAATCGGCCCAGGAATTACGTGTAGTTTGCTTTGCTTTTCTGTCTGCACATCGGTTGCTGCGACTGGCATTTACCAGGCCCGCCTTCCCCGAACGCGCCCGCTCTTGGGCGAGAAGCCTTCATAGTGCCGCATGATCAGGTGCGATTCGATCTGATTCACCGTGTCCATGGCCACGCCGACCACGATCAGCAGTGAAGTGCCCCCAAAGTAAAAGTTGAAACCCATGCCGTTGGTGACCCACGTGGGCAGGGACTCAAACCAGTTCCCAATCAGCCAAAGGTGATTGAGATGAATACCGCTGATGAGCAATTGGGGAATAATCGCAACCACGATCAGGTACAGGGCGCCGACCAGGGTGATGCGGGTGAGGATCTCGTTGACGAAGTCCGAGGTGCGGCGGCCAGGCCGGATGCCGGGGATGAAGCCGCCGTACTTCCGCATGTTGTCGGCGATATCGTCGGGCCGAAACACAATCGAAATGTAGAAGTAGGCGAAGAAGATGATGGAGACGATGTACAGCAGCTCGTAGGCCGGCTCGCCAGGACGCAGCACTTCGAAGGTGCGCGAGAGCCAGGGGCTGTTCTGCACGAATTTTGCCTGCGCGAAGAGCATCGGAGCCGACAGCACCGAAGCTGCGAAGATGATGGGCATGACGCCGCCGGAGTTGACGCGGAGCGGCAGGTGCGTGGACTGGCCGCCCATGAGGCGGCGGCCGACGATCCGCTTGGCGTACTGCACCGGAATGCGGCGCTCGCTGCGCTCGACCCACACGATGAACGCCACGACAGCGATCATGAAGAGGACCAGCAGGGCGAGAGCCGGGACCGTAAGAGCGCCGAAGCGCTCCGCTTTGGCGGCGGTGATGAGGTCGCTGATGCCGCGCGGCAGTCCCACGACGATGCCGGCAAAGATGAGCAGGCTCATCCCGTTCCCGATGCCGCGTTCGGTAATCTGTTCGCCCAGCCACATCACGAATGTGGTGCCCGTGGTGAGTGTGAGCACCGTCATCAGGACGAACGGAAGGCCCGGATGCAGCACGAGATTGCTCGAAGAGCTCTCGAGGGCAACCGCGATGGCCGCCGACTGCACGATGCCGAGCAGCACGGTGACGTAGCGCGTCCACTGCGTGATCTTGCGCCGGCCCAGCTCGCCCTCTTTTTGCAGCTTGGCCAGCGGCTCCCAAACCACGGTGAGCAGCTGGAAGATGATCGATGCCGTGATGTAGGGCATGATGCCCAGCGCGAAGACGGTGAGACGGCGCAGGTTGCCGCCGCTGAACAGATCGACGAGGCCGAGGGACGAGCCGGCCTGGTTGTTGAAGAAGGCTTCCAGAGCCTGAACGTTCACGCCTGGAGTAGTGATGTGCGCGCCGAGGCGATAAACGGCCAGGATCCCGAGCGTGAACAGAACGCGTCTGCGCAGGTCGGGGATGCGGAAGATATTCGCAAACTTCTCAAACATGGATTGATGTTCCCATCATACGCCGGAGGTACAGCCATGCCGCCAGCGGTTTTTCCCGAACTGCCTGGACCTGGCGTTACGATCGATTCTTCGGCAACAGCTTCTTCACCGGCGCCGCTTCGGCGGTTCCGCCGATGACGACCGCCTTGCCCCCGGCCTTCTCGATTTTCTCCTGCGCCGACTTCGAAAACTTGTGCGCATGCACAGTGACGGCAACCGTCAGCTCACCGTTGCCGAGAACCTTGACGAGGGGATTACGGCCCTTGACCAGGCCCAGCGCTGTGAACCTCTCGAGCGTCAGCTCTTTTTCGCCCAGCTCCGCCACGCGGTCGAGATTGACCACCGTGTACTCGGTGCGGAAGATGTTCGTGAAGCCGCGCTTGGGCAGGCGGCGGTGCAGCGGCATCTGGCCGCCTTCAAAACCGCGCATGAGGCTCGATCCGGAGCGCGATCCCTGCCCTTTGTGCCCGCGGCCGGAGGTCTTGCCGGTCCCGGAGCCCATGCCGCGCCCGATGCGCTTCTTATTGCGGTTGGCCTTCTTCGGCGCCCGCAGATTGGAAAGATTCTTCATGATTTCCTCGCTCAACGCCCTGCGGAATTTCACCGCAGGACTCGCATGTTTTAAGGGATTAGGGAATAGGGGTCAGGGAATAGACAACGCTGGCCCCGCTGCTGCCCCGTTTGTACCTTAAATCCCTATTCCCTATTCCCTGTGTTACTCCACAATCCGCACCAGGTGCGGCACCGTATTCACCATCCCCCGGATCGACGGCGTGTCCTCCCGCTGGACGATCTGGTTGAGTCGCGTGAAGCCCAGGCCTTTGATGACCCTCTTGTGCTTCACCGGCGCCTGGATCATCGACCGGTAGTACTGAATCTGAATGGTGGCCTTCGCCGCGGCTTTGGTTGCGGTCTTCTTCTGCGCCATGATTAGATCTCCTGCGCCGTCTTGCCGCGCATGGCCGCCACTTCGTTCCTGTCGCGGAGCTGCACCAGCGCGTCGAAAGTAGCCTTGATGACGTTGTGCGGGTTGGCCGTGCCCAGGCTCTTGGTGAGCACGTTCTGCACGCCCGCCGAGGTCATGACCGCGCGCACCGCGCCGCCGGCAATGACGCCCGTGCCTTCGGGCGCCGGCTTCAGCAGCACCTGACCGGAGCCGAAACGGCCCAGCACCTGATGCGGAATCGTGGTCGTGGTGAGGTTGACGCGAACCAGGTTCTTCTTGGCCGCCTCGATGCCTTTGCGGATGGCCTGCGGCACCTCGCGCGCTTTGCCCGAACCGTAGCCCACAACGCCCGCGCCAGGGTCGCCGACCACCACGAGCGCGGCGAATGACATGTTCTTGCCGCCCTTGACCACCTTGGTGACGCGGTTAATGGCCACGACCTGATCCTTCAGGTTGAACTGCCCGGAATCAAGCTTCTTTTTCAGTATTGCCATTTGCTTCCTGACTTCCTTCTGCGCGGCGACAGCCGCACTCAACCTAGAACTCTAATCCTGCTTCGCGCGCGGCATCGGCCAGCGCCTTGATGCGTCCGTGATACAGATAGCCGCCCCGGTCGAAGATCACCTTGCTGATGCCCTTCTCCTTCGCGCGCTCGGCGATCAGCTTGCCAATCTCTTTCGCCGCTGCAACATTGCCGCCGGTCTTCGCCTTCGAGGCCACCGTGGAGGCCGACACCAGCGTCACGCCCTGACTATCGTCGATGACCTGCACGTAAATGTGGTTCAGCGAGCGATAAACGTTGAGCCGCGGGCGCTCCGCCGTGCCCGTCATGCGGCGGCGGATGCGGGTGTGCACCCGCTGCCGGATTTCGTTTCTTTTTCTCGGCGAGATCATTCTCGTTTCCCTTTCCTAAAAGCGGGCCCGCCCTGCGGGTCCGTTCGGATGTAACTACAGCGTGTAGCGTGCAGCGTATAGCGTGTAGAAAACCAGCTTGAATCTGCACCGGAGCCTGCGCTCCTGAAGCCTAAACGCTAAACGCTCGTTTTACTTCGCTCCCGTCTTGCCAACCTTCTTCTTCAGGCGCTCGTCGGAATAGCGAACGCCCTTGTTCTTGTACGGATCGGGCTTGCGCAGCGAACGCATATCCGCTGCCACCTGTCCGACCTTCTGCCGGTCGATGCCGCTGATGGTCACCCGCGTCTGCTTGGGATCGATCGTTACCGCGATGCCGGTGGGCAGCGGAAACTCAATGGGGTGCGAATAGCCCAGGGTGAACACCACAGTGTTCTTGCCCTTCAGCTCGGCGCGATAGCCGATGCCGACCACGTCCAGATCCTTCGACCAGCCCTTCGTCACGCCGTCCACGGCGTTCGCGATCAGGGCGCGCGTCAGCCCATGAATCGCCGCCTGCGAATCGTTCTCGCGCACGGCCTGGATATGCCCATCCTGCGTCTCCAGCTTGATTCCCCCGGGAATCGACTGCTCAAGCTTGCCCTTGGGGCCCTCGACTGTGACCACGTTGCCATGCACCGAGTACTTCACCCCGGAGGGCAGTGGAATCGGCTTTTTTCCAATACGCGACATCGTTCAATCCTTGTTGGCTTGCGAGTCCCGGCTCGGCCTGCGCCGCCCCGTTCCACTGCAGCCTGGCGAGTCTCCCCGCCGGTCTTGCTTATCGGCCTGCCGCAGCCGGCCCCCGGCCATCGGCCGGGCCAATTCTCTTCCACGCTCCACGAAGGTCGCCCCAAGGGCGTTCCCCGCCGGACGCGCAGTCCTCACCAGATCTCGCAGAGGACTTCGCCGCCTACGCCTTCCCTGCGCGCCTGGCGGCCGGTCATGACGCCCTTGGGCGTGGTCATGATGCTGATGCCAAGCCCGCCCTGGACGCGGCGAATCTCATCGCGGCCGATATAGACGCGGCAGCCCGGGCGCGATACGCGCTCCAGATCGCGAATGGCGGCCTCGTTGTTCGCGCCGTACTTGAGGTACACGCGCAGCACCGCGCGCCCGTTCTCCTCGGTGGTCTTGAAGTTGGAGATATAGCCCTCTTCCTTGAGGATGCGAGCAATCTCCGCCTTCAGCTTCGAGGCTGGAACATCGAGCTTCTGATGACGCGCGCGAATTGAATTGCGTATCCGCGTCAGAAAATCCGCTACCGGATCGGTCAAACTCATCGTTTCTCCTTCATTCCCCGTTCGCTCGGCCCTGACTGACAACTCCTGAGCCGAGAACCAGCGGAAATGTCTTTTGGCGACAAGCTTTCACTTGCAGCCGAATCTGTTTTGCGGCCGAAGGCCGTGTATCGCTCGACGCGCAGTCGTCACCAGCTGGACTTGACGACGCCCGGAATCTCGCCCTTGAGCGCCAGGCCGCGGAAGCACAGCCGGCAGACCCCAAACTTGCGGAGAAAACCCCGCGGCCGGCCGCACAGCTTGCAGCGGTTGTGCTTCCGGCTTTTGAACTTCGGCTTGCGCGCGTCCTTTACTCGTTTTGCAGTCGTTGCCATAGTTTCCTTATTCCTTCTTACGCCGTCTGGCGGAACGGCATGCCGAACTGCCTGAGCAGTGCGCGCGCCGAGTTATCGTCTTTCGCCGACGTCACAATCGTGATGTTCATACCCTTCAGCTTCTCGACCTTCGCGTAATCGATCTCCGGAAAGATGAGCTGGTCGCGAATGCCGAGCGTGTAGTTACCGCGTCCGTCGAAACTCTTCGTCGATACGCCGCGGAAGTCGCGCACGCGCGGCAGCGCCACCGAGATGAGCCGGTCGAGAAACTCGTACATCGTGTCGCCGCGCAGCGTCACCATGGCGCCGATTGGCATGTTTTCGCGCACGTGGAACGCCGCGATGGACTTCTTGGCCCGCGTGGTGACCGGCTTCTGCCCGGCAATCGCAGCAAGGTCCGCGGAGAGCGGGTCGAGCATCTTGGAGTTCTGCGTCGCCTCGCCGAGGCCCATGTTCAGCACGATCTTCTCCAGCCGCGGAACGGCCATCGGGTTCTCGAGCCCCAGTTCCTTCTGGAGCGCGCCCTTGATTTCCTTGTGGTACTTCTCTTTCAGTCTCGCTGCCATCGCTTTCACTCAATTCCCATTCGGTCTCGGATTAGCATTTGTGCCGTTTACCGCTGCGAATGTTCGATTCCCTCCAGGATCGTTGAGCGCCAGAGGCGCGCCCGCCTGGACGGCCAGTCTTACTTCTTCTTCACGGCGATTGTTCCGCCGCACTTCCGGCAAATCCGCACTTTCAGGTCGCCATCAAACTTGTGAGCCACGCGCGTGGGCTGATTGCAGCTGGGGCAAACCAGCATCACGTTAGACCGGTGCACCGAAGCCTCCTGCTCCGCGATGCCGCCCTTAATGCGCCGCTGCGGATTCTCGCGGAGGTGCTTCTTCACCACATGCACATGCTCCACCAGCACGCGCCCCGAATCCGGAGAGACGCGCAGCACGCGCCCTTTCTTGCCGCGGTCGCTGCCGGAGATGACTTCCACCGTGTCGTTACGAACAATATCCAAACTCGCCATCGTCTTTATCCCCTGCTGGCCCGCGCCTTACAGAACTTCGGGCGCCAGCGAAACAATCTTCAAAAACTTCTTCTCGCGCAGCTCGCGAGCCACCGGGCCGAAGACGCGCGTGCCCACCGGCTCGCCGACCTCGTTGATGAGCACCGCCGCGTTCGTGTCGAAGCGGATGTAGGTACCGTCGCGGCGCCGTGTTTCCTTGCGCGTGCGCACCACCACCGCCTTGACCACTTTGCCCTTCTTCACCTGGCCGTCGGGCGAAGCTTCCTTCACCGCCGCGGTAATCACGTCGCCGAGCCCGGCCTTCAGGCCGCTCGCGCCGCCCAGAGGCAGAATCATCTGCAGCTTGCGCGCGCCGGAGTTATCGGCGACCTCGAGCATGGTTCTCATCTGCACTGCCATGGCACTCTCTCCTTCGTTCCCTGAGCCGTCCCGTTCCGCGCTTACTGGGCAGCAGCGGCGGCAGTTTCTTCCACCTGGGCCAATGCCGACCGGCGGACAATCTCTTCGAGGCTCCAGCGCTTGAGCTTGCTCAGCGGCCGAGTCTCGCGGATGCGCACCACGTCGCCGACGCGCGCCGTGTTCTGCTCGTCGTGTGCGTAGAACTTGCGGCTCGAGCGGATAATCCGCTTGTACTTCGCATGCGCCTTGCGCATTTCCACTTCCACCACGATGGTCTTCTGCATCTTCGTCGAGACCACCTGGCCCACCTTCTCGTTGCGGCGCGATTCAGCCGCCGATTTGTTTGTCGTTTCGCTCATAAATCAGCCCGTTTTCACCTTTCCGGTCCGTGCCGCGGCCCGCTTGGTGGTGCGTCCGCCTGATGCCTTCTTCGAGGTGGACCGCTTCCCGGCTTTGCGCGAGGCGACAGCCTTTTTGGCGGCCTTTCTGCGCGCCGGCTTCGCGGCCTTCTTGCGCGCCGTCTTCGCCGGAGCGCTCGACTCCAGCTTGTGCTCGGCGCCGTGCAGCCCCAGCTCGCGCTCCCGCGCCACGGTCTTGATGCGGGCGATATCCCTGCGCAGCTCGCGCAGCTTCTTCACGCCCTCCGTCTGCCCGAGCTTCATCTGGAAGCGCAGGCGGAA
>JBARMS010000262.1:0-2634 GCA_049802575.1 Acidobacteriaceae bacterium
GTGCACGCCCGTGCAGGCTACTTCCCCGGCGGCATAGAGTCCCTTCAGAGACGTGCGGCCCTGCACGTCCGTCCGCACCCCGCCCATCAAATAGTGTGCTGCGGGGCGTATCGGGATCAGATCGCGGCGCAGGTCGAGCCTCTGCTGCGCCAGGAAGCTCGAGATCCCGGGAAACCGCGTGTGCGGATCAATCACCGTCACATGGCGCATGTCGAGATACACCGGCAAAGTCGCGCCATCTGACCCCATCCCTTCCCGCGTGATCGCACGCGCAACCACGTCGCGTGGCGCCAGTTCCAGCAGCGGATGGTACCGCTCCATGAAGCGTTTCCCATCCGAGTTCCTCAGATAGGCGCCCTCGCCGCGCAGCGCCTCCGACAGCAGGAACCGCGGCGCGCCCGGCAGGCTCAGCGCCGTCGGATGGAACTGATAAAACTCCATATCGGAAATCTCGGCTCCGGCGCGCCAGGCCCTCGCAATGCCGTCGCCTGTGGCCACCGCCGGGTTCGTGGTGTCGCTGTAGACCTGGCCGGCTCCCCCGCTGGCCAGCAGGACAGCGCGCGCGCGGACATCTCTCAACACGCCATCGCGATCCAGCAACCGCACGCCGGCAATCGCGCCATTGTCGACGTCCAGACTGACGGTCGTCGTCCACTCCATCAGCGTGATTCGTTGCATCGCGCGCGCATGCCTCAGCAGAGAACGGCCAATTTCCGCCCCGGTGGCATCGCCGTGCGCGTGCAGGATGCGGTTACGGCTGTGCGCGCCTTCGCGCGTCAGCATCAGCTGGCCCGCCTTGCGATCGAAATCTGTTCCCCAGCGCAGCAGCTCGTCGACGCGCCGCGGGCCTTCCTCGACCAGCACCCGCGCCGCTTCGCGGTTCACCAGCCCGTCGCCGGCATTGACCGTGTCCTCCAGATGCAGAGCCACGTCTTCAGCGCCGCTCATTGCCACCGCAATGCCGCCCTGGGCGTAGTGTGTATTCGATTCGTCCAGGGCTTCCTTGGTCACCACCAGAACGCGCGCGACCCGGGAGGCAAGGCCGATCGCCGCGCGCAGTCCTGCGATGCCGGCACCGACCACGACAAAGTCTGTTAGCTCCAATTCAGCGCTCAATACTCATAGGATTCCAGAGAGTGGACGTCCGATTCAACCTGCGGCTTAACTGGCGACGAGATCGGCAATCCGGTTTGTCGCGCAGGCAGCGCATCGCCAGGTTGCACTCTCGCGAAGCCACATAGCCCTGATATGGAGTGACCGTGTCAACTGCTGCGGATCGGTGGGTTTGTTTTTGTCGTTGCTTTTGTTGTTTCCCGAGGACAGAGCGAGCAGCAGTCGGGGCAGGTTTGAGCGACGATTGATCAGTCTGATATTCGCGGGTCGGAACCGCATAATCATGATCCGTCGGGAGCTGCCTCTGACTGTTAGCGCGAGTCCGGCTGAGCCTGTCGCATAGGGCAATCGAGGGTTCTCCTTCGTGCTTGCCTCGGCTGCTGCTGGCGCTGTGCTCGAGATGAGTGGCGTCGTTCATCGGCTGGATGGTTTTTGCTTTTTCATTCTCAGGAAGTTCTTGTTCTGAATCCTGTCACGCTGCAATTTGCTGGCTGGCTACGGTCTCTGCTCTGGTTCCGATGGCCCAGACGAAGCCAAGCAGTTCACGGGCGACTGCGGTAACGATCTTCCTCTGGTCCTTGCCGGCTGCGCCGAGCTTCATGTAGCGCTTGTGCAGCCGATGCTGCGCCTTCCACGCAATCTCCTTCACCTCTTCGGAGATGCTCTCCTGTCGTCTGCGCAATCCGTACCAGATACAGGGGGGACGCCGATAACTCCAGGCTGCTTCGACGACGATTCGTCGCAAGTGCGCGTTGCCGGTTTTGGTGATGCCTCCGCGTCTGGTTCGCTTGCCACTGGAGTCTTCGCTGGGCACAGCGCCGCAATAACCCATCAGTTGCCGAGCAGTGCCAAAGCGGGATACCTGGCCCAGCTCGGCCGCAATGGTCACGCCCAAGCGACAAAACCAGTCGCATTATCTTGCGGCGCGCTCTCGCCATCGGACTCATACGGATCAAATTCCTCAAGGGAGGGCTCGATGGCTGGAGAGAAAATGGCTTCCCAGTCGAACCGTACAAAAAGCCCTTTCATCTGAGCTCGGATAAAACGAATCACCTTACGGCCGCGAGCTAGTCTAGTGGGTAAGGCAGACGCCGGCTGGCTAACACGCTGGATGTCGTGTGCTGCTGGATGGGGCGAAGGCGCTGTATGCGGGCGTGCTCGAGCTGGTTCGAGTCACGGCTGCGACCGGGGTCGCTGGTGCTGGCGGATGATGCGCGGTATTGCGCGGAGCTTGTGATCAAGATGCGTGCATCTGCTGTTTGTTGTGTGTCGGCGCCGCTGGCTGGCGATCTGGAAATGGCGATGCGGTTGTAAAAGGAGAAGGCCCCGGTGCGGTCCGGGGCCTCGCTATCTTTGCCGCTTGCGGAGTGGGGTAGAAGCACGCTCGGGCGTTGAGCGCGAACCGGCGATGAGGATGTCGACGAGGCGGCGGGCGCTGGGCTCCCAGCCGGGCACCGCGGTGGTGTGGAAGATGCCGACGAGTGCACGGACGAAGTCGTTGGGGTCTGTGTCGGGGCGGAG
>JBARMS010000263.1:0-51541 GCA_049802575.1 Acidobacteriaceae bacterium
GTTACTCACCCGTGCGCCGCTTTACTCATGGATTGCTCCACTTTCTCGCTCGACTTGCATGTGTTAGGCACGCCGCCAGCGTTGATTCTGAGCCAGGATCAAACTCTCGTTTGAAACCTGATGATTCGCACCCGTCGACGGAGGTCTCCGGGAGGAATCGGCCTCGCAGCGCTCGAAAGGCTGCGAAGCTCATACATTGTGAGAATGATCAAACCAGATCTATCCGTATTCTCACGACTGGCATGTTCAACCTGATTGTCAAAGATCCTGACGGCTGACCGCCTGAGCGGGCCGTTTTGGATCGAGTCTGCAACCGGCTTTTCAGCCAAATTGCTGTCCTCGAACTTGTTGCGCTGCATTTTTGCGCGAACTTTTCAAGATTATCGAATCTTGCCGTAACCTGTCAACCTGGAGACTCTGCTCCGTTAACAGGGGGGATATCCTGCGCAATTCCGGCGTAAAACCCTGCTTGAGGGGCCGGTGCAACGCCAAACTCTCAAAGATCCTTCCGCGACATCAAGGTCGCGTCGGGCGGCTGACCGCCCTGCAGGAAGTTTTCAAGGCGGCACAATGCGCCTAAACTCCTGATTTGCAATGGATTGTTCGGTATGGCCTTACGCCTTGTCGAACGACCCGCTTCGCATTCAGCTACTACGCAGGTCTCAGAACCCGCAGCGAAGCCTTTTCCTCTAATGCGTCGATTCCTACTGTAGCACGATTCGGCGTTGCCAGGCAACCGCGTCTGCTTCAGAAGCGACCTTTTCGATACTACCGGGACCGGCCGTGTCTGGCAATGTTGAAAAGCGCCGAAAACTGAGGAAATCTGCAGCCCGGGCCTTTGCGGGGGTTGAGGCTATGGGACGTCGCCCATCTGCGAACATCGCGCAGGTGGGGGCACCCGGCGGGCTGGATTTCTATTTCTGCGCGACCGACGCAACGGGCAATTGCAGCTGCTCGGCGGCGTGCTCGTCGAGGGAGGGCCGGAAGCAGGCGCGGCAGCGGGCTTCGTACAGGCCGGAGGCGCCGACGACGACCAGCTCCTGGCTGCTGCCGAGGCGCTGGGTGTGGATGGCCGGGCCGCCGCAGACCATGCAGACGGCGGAGAGCTTGGTGACCTCGTCGGCGACGGCCATGAGGTCGGGGACGGGCGGGAAAGGATCGCCGGTAAAGCTGGTGTCGAGGCCGGCGAGAATGACGCGCTTGCCGAGGTGGATCAGCTCGTTGGCGAGATGCACCAGGGAGGCGTCGAGAAACTGGGCCTCGTCGACGCCGATCACGTCGATCTCGTCGATCCTGGGCATCAGGATCGCCTTCATCTCCTCGACATTGGCAATGGTGATGGCGTCGAGGGTCTGCGCGCTGTGCGAGGCGATCGCGCTGCGGTGGTAGCGCAGGTCAATGTCGGGCTTGAAGCAGGCGACGCTCTGTTTGGCGATCTGGGCGCGCTTGAGGCGGCGGATCAGCTCTACGGACTTGCCGGAAAACATGGGGCCGGTGATGACTTCCATGCGGCCGGGGGTGAGGCCGCTGCCGGAGCGGGTGCCCGGATGCGTGCCGGGTTGGGTGACAGCCATCGTTCTCCTTTGCCTGAGCCGCCGCTGCGGCGCGGACGGCGAAGTGAATGCGGAATGCTCCAGTTTAGGTCCGCACAGCGACGGCGGATGTGGAAAGCTGGGGACCTGGCGTTGGGGCGGAATCGCCGACAGCAGAGCGGGATGACAAATACTTCATCTCCCCTTCAGCGGTTCTGCGGGGTCTAATGAGTGGAATCCCGCATCCGACGGAGGGACGTGCTTTTTGTGCCATCTTGTCTCGACCGCCGTGCGTTGCTGCAGAAAGCGGCAGGCCGGGCGCTGCTGATCCTGCTCGTGGCGGGTGCGGGCGGAGCGAGCCTGTGTGCGGCGCAGGTGGTTCGGGACAGCGGCGTGGCTGCGGGGGATTTGCCGGACGCGCCGGGCTTTGGGGGACAGGCTGGAGTCGCTGGACCGAATGGCCAAGCCACGCAGGCTGCCACCGGAAGCATCTCCGGCACGGTTCTCGATCCCAACGGCGGTGTGGTTCCCGGGGCGCAGGTGGTGCTGACGGGAACCAACCCGGCTGATCGGCGCGAGGCGACATCGGGCGCGAATGGGCAATTCACCTTTGCCGCTTTGCCTCCGGATACTTATCAGGTGACGGTGACGGCGCAGGGAATGGGGACCGTTGTGTCGTCGCAGGTGGTCATCCAAGCCGGGGATTTTCGATATCTGCCCAGGCTGGTTTTGCCGGTGAATGCAGGCGTCACGGAGGTACGGGTTTTCGCCAATCAGAAGCAAATTCAGGAAGAGGAAGCGGAAATCGATGTGCACATCGAGGAGAGCCAGCGGGCGCTGGGCGTCGTGCCGAACTTCTACAGCGTCTTTGACCGCAACGCGCCGCCTCTGGATGCGAGGCAGAAATTTCAGCTGGCCCTTCGGTCAGAGCTGGATCCTGTCACCTTTTTAGGCGCCGCTTTCATCGCCGGCGGGGAAGAGTACAAGAAGATCTATCCGGGATATGGGACGGAGGTTGGCGGGTTCGGCAAGCGCTTTGCGGCGCAGTATGTGAACGACTTCGACAGCCGCATGATCGGGAGCGCCGTGCTGCCGTCCCTGTTCCGCCAGGATCCCCGGTACTTTTACAAAGGGACCGGGACGATCCGTTCGCGAGCGCTGTACGCGATCAGGTCGGCTTTCATCTGCCGCGGTGACAATGGGAAACCGGAGTTCGATTTCTCGCACATTCTGGGGAATATGGCGGCGGGTGGATTAGCGAATCTCTATTATCCGGAAGCGAACGAGGGGCCGAGCCTGGTGTTTACGAACAGCGCGATCGAAGTGGCAGGGATGGCGGGGACGAATCTGCTGCGGGAATTCGTGCTGCAGGCGATGACATCGCACGTGCCGGGACACGGCGCGGGGAAGCATTAAGGCTAACCGACGGCATCGTTCGAGAGCGTCTTTTCATCTGGCTCCGGTGTCGTGGGGGCGAATGGGCGCTCCGCTTCGATTTCTCATCCCGGTTCTCATCCTGGCCCTCCGGCGCGACGGCAGCCGAATGGCGGTTCACCCGGACGAGAGCTCAAAGCTGCGGACAAGCCGAATCGAGGGGCCGGTTGTTGCTCGCCCCGGGTTCCAGCTCACTCCACCGTGAAGGAGCGGGCTCCAAGAGTTGTCGAGTTGCCGATGGAGTCGATGGCCACCACCATCACGCTGTGCAATCCCGCGGAAAGACCGGCGACCGGATACTGCATCTGGTATCCGGAGTTGGTGTAGGCGGCGTTATGCAAGGACGAGGCCACATCCAGACGGCGAATGCCCAAAGTGGGCGTGCCGACGGATACTCCGTCGATATACACGGCGACATTGCTCAGGGGCGCCCCATCGGTGGGGTCGGCTACCCAGCCGGTGATCCAGAGTGAATCGGAAGAACTGATGGTGGAAGTGCCCGAAGCGAGACCGACGGCCCTGGCCAATGTGCCGAAGGGAGGACCGGCGCCGGCGACTGTTGCGACCTTGAAGGCGACAGGTCCAAAGGTGGTGGAGCGCCCGGCGGAGTCAGTCGCAACCACAGTTGCACTGTGCTTGCCCAGCGAGAGGTCCGATGCGGAGTCGAGGATCTGGTATCCGGAATTCGTGTAAGCGGCATTTTGATAGAAGGCCGCGACATCGTTGCGCGCGATCCCAAGGGTTGGCGTTCCTGCCGACTTGCCGTCGATATACACCGTTACGTTGCTCAGGGGCGCGCCGTCGAGAGCGTCGGCAGCCCAGCCGCTGATCTTCACCAGGTCCGATTGGCCGACGGTGTTGCTGCCGGTGACGCTGTCTGCGGGAGGGGCGATGGCGCCGATGGGCGGGCTGGCGCCGGCGGTTGCGGCAACGGTAAAGGAGGCCGGACCGAACGTGGTGGAGCGGCCACCGGAATCGGTGGCGACGACGGTGGCTTGATGTGTTCCGAGCGAGAGTGCCGATGCTGCATAGAGCAGTTGGAAGCCCGAGTTAACCCAGGCGGGATTACCCGTCTTGGCGGCGACGTTCGCGCGCGGCAGTCCGAGGGCCGGCTTGCCCACAAGGTTGTTGTCGATATATACGGCCACGTTGCTCAGCGGCGCGCCGTCGACGGGGTCGGCCACCCAGCCGCTGATCTCGACGGAATCGGAGATCCCGACCGTGGTGCTTCCCGTCACGCTGTCGACCGCCGAACCAAGCTTGCCAACGGGCGGCTGCCCCGATAGCGGCTGGTTGCCAAGCTGGATGCTTTGGGTGACATACGCGGGAGCGTTCAGGTTGTTATCGGTCAGATTGAGCATCCCTGACACGAAGCCGCTGGCCGGAGCCTCGGGCTGGTACGTGACCGACAAAAGGCATGAGGCACCCGGACCGAGCGCTCCCGAGGCGGATTCGGGGGTCACCAGCGGACAGGCGGAATCGACGGTACTGTCGAGTACGAAGTAAGTCGATATCGAGGGGTTGTTTCCGGCGTTCAGCGCAGGGAACGTCAGCGGGCTATTACCGACGTTGTTCACCGTGGCAGTTTCCGGGCCACTCGTCGAACCATTTGGTACTGACGAAAAGGTCAGCGCGGGAGGATGCGAATAGTCCTCCTTCAAAACGTTTCCCTGACCTAAATTCGCAATGTAGAGATTCCCGCCGTTATCCACAGCGATGAGTTGCGGATTGATAAGAGGACCGGTTGGAACGGTCGTTTCGACGTACCCTCCGGCTGACGGTGTCTCCTTCGCCACGAAGTAATTACCCGTGTCAGTCGTCGCGGTGTTGCTGATGTATACGGCCCCAGCCGGGTCAACCGCTATACCAATCGGCCCGGAGATGCTCCCCACCGTTGCCACGGTACTTTGCACATAGGTGCTCCCCGAGGGCGTCTCCCTGATCACACCAGGATCGGAAGCGTTGCTCGCGTCGGACTGCAGCGTATTTCCGGTTGTGATGTAGAGGTTTCCCGCCGCGTCGACGGCGATTCCTCCGCCCACGTGATACAAAGAGACCCTCCCGTCCCCGAGCAGGTCGACAAGGCCGGTGGTTGGAATTGTGCTCTGTGTATAGCCTCCTGCGGAAGGCGTCTCTTCCAAAACCTGATTATTGAGTTCATCGACAAAGAACACGTCGCCCGCGCCGTCGACGGCCAGCCCGAGCGGCACGATCTGGGAACTGCTGACGACCACGCTTTGGGTATACCCGCCGGTCCCCGGCGTCAACTTGACAACCTCATGCACAAAAGGACAGGCGACGAAAATATTTCCGGCGCCGTCGATGCCGATTCCATAGGTGGACTCGAAACTCGCGATCGTGATCTGCGTGTACTGGCCATTGGAAAGTGCTTCCTCTGTGACATCGCCCTCGTTTGTGAAAAAGACGTTCCCCCGGCCATCCACAGCGACCGCAGAAGGATTCTCCCCGATTTGAATCGTGATTTCCTTGCCGGGATAGAAATTCACCTGGGGCCCTGTGCCGGTACCAACCAAATATTCGGTCGCCAGGATTGCGCCTCCGCTGGCAGAGATTACGGCAGCCCCGTTCCGCCCTCCGGCCAGTTTCGGGGTAAAGTTCACCACCACCGTGCATGAATCGCCGGCATTGTAGACGTGGCCGGTGCCGTTGGTATCGCAGGTGCCCGTTAAGGCATCGGTGAAGTCGAGGTCGGGCGCGCCCTGCGTCAACACCGCCGGAGCGGCAATCGTGCCGCTCGCGGCAAATATGAAGGTCAGTGTTGCAGTGGCCGGCGTAGCGGTATTCACGGCTACCGAACCGAGGCTCAGGGACTGAGCAGCAAATGATCCGGTCTGCGCGCGCACTGGCCCGGCGACTGCCACGACAGCAAGAAGCGCGAAAAGGCGAAGGGCGGACGCAGATGGCGGAGGGCAAAACCAGTCAGAGCGCATGACAATCTCCTCGACGGATACCCGTTTGCGGATGGCGGAATCGGCGTCCGGCGGGGTGGCACAACTGTAAATGTGGAAGGCGCGGAAGCGGAAGGGCATTTTTCCGGGCCGTCAAAGATCCTGTTGCCGGAAATGCGGAGAGGGCTGCCGGAGGGAGTGAATCGGGGCGTTATCCTTGACACTTCCCCGCGTGTACGCGATGCTGGAAATCAGGCTTCCCGAGCAGAGAACTATCGTGTGCGTGCTCTGGCGGGAGCCGTTTCCAGGTAATCAGGCTGCGGGCGCGAGCGTAGACGTCGAAAACCATCCGCTCCCGGCGGCTCTACCCGTGGAAAATGATTCCGTCTCGCGCCGCTTCGACGGCCAGAAGGACCGTGCTTTGACTACGTTTGCTTTGCTGGCTTCTCCCTTTGGCCTGCCCACAGGAATGGCCTCGTTTTTGCCGATTCTGCTGATGATTGTTGTGTTTTATTTTCTGCTGATCAAGCCGCAGCAGAACCGGCAGAAAAAGTGGCAGCAGATGCTCGGCAGTCTGAAGCCGGGCGACAAGATCACGACCAGCGGCGGCATTCGGGGCGTGATTCTTTCCATCAAGGACGATGCCATCCAGCTGCGCATCCCCCCCGACAATCTCCGGATCGAAGTGGCCAAGAGCGCCATCGCGTCCGTGACGCAGGACGAAACCAAGTAAATAAGCCATGCAGAAGAATCTCCGCACAAAGACCGTCATCATCCTGGCCACTCTGGTCATTTTCATTTACGGCATCTTCGGCCTCCCGCACGGGATTTCCGGGACGGCGCTGAAGGCAGCGCTGGAAAAGAACATCAATCTCGGGCTGGACCTGAAGGGCGGCACGCACCTGGTGCTGCAGGTCATGGTGGACGAAGCGGTGGGTGGGACGACGGACAGCGATGTCGCGGCCATCGAGCAGGACCTGCAGCAGAACGGCATCGCGGGCGCGACGGTGACGAAGCCCGATCCGACGGGGCGGCCGAACTTCATCCAGATCTCGGGCGTGCCGGCGGACCGCGGCAGCGATGTCAGCAGCATCCTGAACTCGAAATACGGCAACAACTATGACATCTCTCCTCTGGCCGGCAACACGTGGACGCTGACGATGAAGCCGACGGCCGAGAGCCAGATCAAGCAATCGGCGCTGGACAAGGCGATCGAGGTCATCAACCAGCGCATCAACGGGCTGGGCGTATCGGAGTCGGTGGTTGAGCCGTATCAGCTGGGCAGCTATCAGATTCTGGTGGAGTTGCCGGGTGTGGACGATCCGGGCCGTGTGCGGGACGTGATTCAGTCGACGGCGCGGCTGGAAGCGCACGCGGTAGACGGCGGCCCGTGGCCGGACAAACAGACGGCGCTGCAGGCGATCGGCGGCACGGTGCCCCCGGACGAAGAACTGCTGCAGAGCGTTCCTGGCGCGGCGAGCAGCGGCAGCAGCAACGACTGGTATGAGCTGAAGCGTCTGCCGGTGTGGGGCGGTACCGACATTCGCGACGCGCAGCCCGGCCATGACCCCAACACGAACGAGCCGGAGGTCAACTTCTTCCTCACCGCAGCCGCAGGCGACAAGTTCGGGGCGTGGACGGGTGCGAACGTCGGCAAGGACATGGCGATCGTGCTCGACAACCGGGTGCAGGAAGTCGCTGTGATCAAGGGCCAGATTCGCGACCAGGGCAACATTTCCGGCGGAGGCATCACGGAGCAGCGCGTGAAGGATCTGTCGATGCTGCTGCGCACCGGCGCGCTGCCGGCGTCGATCCACTATCTGCAGGAGACGACCATCGGTCCGTCGCTGGGCACGGATTCGATCCACGAGGGCGTGGCGGCTTCCATTGCCGGAATGCTTGCGGTGATGATCTTCATGCTGATCTACTACCACGGCGCGGGCATCAATGCCGATCTGGCGCTGTTCCTGAACCTCGTGATCCTGCTTGGGTTCATGGGCTTCAGCGGCGCTCGGCTCACGCTGCCGGGGATTGCCGGAGTGATCCTGACCATCGGCATGGGCGTGGATTCGAACGTGCTGATCTTCGAGCGCATCCGCGAAGAACTGCGCGCCGGGAAGTCCCCGGCGGCGGCGGTGGATCAGGGCTTCGCGCACGCGCTGACGACGATCATCGATACGCACGTGACGACGATTGTCTCGGCAGCCATCCTGTTCCTGTTCGGCACCGGCCCGGTGAAAGGGTTTGCGGTCACGCTGACGTTTGGTCTGCTGGCCAACTTCTTTACCTCGGTTTTTGTTTCACGCGTCATCTTCGATGCCAGCCTCAGCCGCAAACTGCACGGCGAGCCGATCTCGATCTGAGCGTGAAACTTCAGCAATTTTTTCTATAGGCGGAAATTCGTGGAACTGTTTCATGACGTAAAAATCGACTGGCTGGGGAAGAAGTGGTATTTCCTCGGCTTCTCGCTGATTTTCAGCATTTCCGGGCTGATCTCGCTTTTCTTCTGGCATGGACTGCCCCTGGACATCGACTTCCGCGGCGGTACGGTGGTGCGCGTGAAGTTTGCCGAAAAGCCGAGTCTGGATCGAATCCGCGCAGCGGCCAACAAGGCGGGGATTCGAGATCCGCGCATTGCGGAGTTTGGGGAGGCGAGCAACAACGAGGTGGAGATCTCGCTGTCGCTGAGCGAGACGAGCGAATCGGCGCTGGACCAGGGACGCGCGGAGATTTTTTCAGCGCTGACGAACGACTACTCGACCACCGGTCCAGCCAACCAGGGAAAGCTCGATCTCGATAACGCGAGCAAAGAAGCACTGGCATCGTGGCTCGAGCAGACCGATCCGGAGCACATGGGCCAGACCGATGCGGCGGAGACGCACTATGCGCAGCAGGCGGATGCCATTTCCCATTACCGCGACGATCTGCACGGCGGCATTATCGGATCGGCCGAGGATCTGCGCGGCTCGGTGGATCCGGCGGTTCTGACGGCGCTCGAGCAGGGAACGTTTCTTTCCGGATTTCACGTGCAGGGCGCGGAAGTGGTGGGAGCGCAGGTGGGCAAGCAACTGCAGAAGCAGGCGATTCTGGCCACGCTCTATTCGCTGGCGGGCATGCTGGTTTATTTGTGGTTCCGGTTTGAGCTGATCTATGGAGTGGCCGCGGTGGTGGCCTGCTTCCACGACACGCTGATTACGGTGGGCGCCTTCAGCCTGCGCAATCAGGAGATCTCGCTGACGGTGATCGCGGCGATCCTGACGCTGGTCGGCTATTCGATGAACGACACGATCGTGGTGTTCGATCGCATTCGCGAGAACCTGCGGCTGAGCCGGCGCGAGCCGCTGGCGTCGCTGGTGAACCGCAGCATCAACCAGACGCTGAGCCGGACCGTGCTGACGTCGGGGCTGACCTTCCTGACGGTGCTTTCGCTGTTTATTTTCGGCGGCCAGGTGCTGCGCGGCTTTTCGTTTGCGCTGGTGATCGGCATCCTGATCGGGACGTATTCGTCGATTGCGGTGGCAGCCCCCATGCTGGTGGCGTATCAGGATTGGCGGGCCGGGGGTGCAAAGAGCGCCGCGTTGCCCGCGGCAAAGAAAGCCAGGGTATGATGTTGGCGTTTGCCGAGGGCGTCCCGATTTTGCATCCAAATAAAGGCAGGGGCGTGTCCTGGCAATTGCGCGGCTCCATCCTGTACCCGGAATGTGTTATAGAACCAGAACCGGCTCCGTCTGCCGGCGTGGCCCGCGCTGCGAACGGCCGCGGCCCTGCAATGCCCTGCCGGAGATCACCCCAAAACCTGCCCTGAGCGTGGGCCGGCCGGGAACAAAACGGGACCCCTGCGGTGTCTATACATGGTGTTAACTACTGAAAGGTCCGAGGTGAGGCCATGGCAATGTTCGATCAGACGCTGTTTGAGTCTGGCCACAGGATCAAGACCAAGAGCAAGTACTACACGGTGGTGGGCTTGCTCCTGAACGGCGCGGTACTGTCCGCGATGATCCTGTATCCGCTCATCTATCCGGAAGCGCTGCCCAAGGCGATGATGTCGATGATGCTGACAGCGCCGCCGCCCCCGCCTCCGCCGCCCCCACCGCCTCCGCCTGCCCCGGTTCACGTGCAGAGAGTGGTCTCTGAGCTTTTGAATAACCAGCTGACCGCGCCCACCAAGATTCCCCATGACATCAAGATGGTGAAGGAAGAGGCGGCGCCGCCTCCCGCCGGCATCGGCGTGGCGGGCATGGAGGGCGGATCGGCCGGTGGCGCGATGGGCGGCGTTCTGGGCAGCCTGGGCACGGGACCGGCTCTGCAGGTAAAGGCTGCGCCACCGAAGAAGGTCGCGGTTTCGTCGGGCGTGATGGCCGGAAACCGGATCGGCGGCGAATCTCCGCAGTATCCGCCGATCGCCAAAGCGGCAAGAATTCAGGGAACTGTGGTTCTGCAGGCAACGATTTCGAAGACGGGAACGATCGAAAACCTGCGGGTGATCAGCGGACCACCCATGCTCCAGTCAGCCGCAACGCAGGCTGTACAGACCTGGCGCTACAGGCCCTATCTGCTGAACGGCGAACCTGTGGAAGTGGAGACCCAGGTGAACGTCGTCTTCAGTCTCGGCAGCTGATTTAGTCGCCCCCGGCCTCCCGACCGGACTCCTGGGGCGGTATTGACAACGCTTTGTCCGGCCTCCCGTCAAATCATTTCGCGGCGAGGTATTCCGTCAGCGCTTTTTGGCATCTATGGCAGCAATCGCCTCAGGAGGAAAGAATCAGTGATTCTCGCTCAGATCCACCATCTCATTGCAAACCCGGCGTCGCTTGGCCTGTTTCAGGAGAATACGACGGTCGGATTCAGCCCCATCGACCTGTGGAACAACATGGGCTGGCTGGCCCGCGGCGTCTGCTTTGTGCTTTTCATCATGTCCATTTGGTCGCTGGCCGTGATGATCGACCGCTGGCTGTACTTCAACGCGGCGCGCAAGCAGTCCCGTGAGTTTGCTCCGCGTGTGGCGGGGGCCCTGAAAGAAGGCAAACTCGACGAAGCCGTGAAAGTGGCCGACCGCAACAAGAAGTCGCATCTGGCTGAGGTGGTCACGGCCGGGCTGCAGGAGTTTCGCAATTACGGAAGCGGCGGCGCAGTCAGCGTGGAGCAGATCGAGTCCTCGAAGCGCGCGCTGGAGAGGGCTGAAGCGATCGTGCACGCGAAGCTGAAGAGAGGGCTGGGTTCGCTGGCTACGATCGGCTCGACGGCGCCCTTCGTGGGACTGTTCGGAACGGTGGCCGGCATCCTCAAGGCCTTCCAGGAAATCGCCACGCAGAAGACGCCGGGCATCGGCGCCGTCGCCGGCGGTATCTCGGAGGCGCTGGTGACGACGGCGTTCGGTTTGTTCGTGGCGATTCCGGCGGTGTGGCTCTTCAACTACTTCACCAACCGCGTGGAAGCGTTCGACGTGGAGATGGACAACTCCTCGAGCGAGCTGATCGACTACTTCCTCAAGCAAAGCACCCGGCGCTAGAGGCTCTCCGGCCAGAACGCCGGGGAGAAGCAGGGCAGCAGACAGCGGGAATCTCCTGACCGGGAGCCGGGCGGCGAGCCTGGTTCCCGGCGCCTGATGACCGCATTTCCCGGGCAGAAACCGATCGATGGAGTTAGACCATGGCACTGGCAATCAGGAACGAGGGAGCAAAGGTCAACGCCAACATCAACGTGACGCCGATGGTGGACGTGATGCTGGTGTTGCTCATCATTTTTATCGTCATCACGCCGATGCTGCAAAACAAGGTCAATGTGGACCTTGCGAACAGCACGACGGCGACTCCGATGGACGACGCCAACAAGGAAGACGCCGTGGTGGTGGCGATCACGCGCGACAGCCGCGTCTACCTGGGCCAGAATCAGATCACGATCGCCAATCTCGGCTCTGCGGTGACGGACGAGCTGGCGAAGCAGACCAGCAAGATCGTCTATTTCCGGTCGGATGCGCGCGCTCATTACGGGACGGTGATGGATGCGATCGATGCGGTTCGGACGGCGGGCGTGGAAGAGATCGGCATGCTGACGCAGCAACCGACGCCTATCAATAACTCCAAGGCCCCAGCCGCTGGCGGCGAGTAGCAAGAAATGAGGAACTGAACTATGGCAATGAGTGTAGGCGGATCGAGTGCCCTGAACGCCGAGCCCAATGTGACTCCCCTGATCGATGTGCTGCTGGTGCTGCTGATCATCTTCATGGTGATTGTGCCGGTCACCCCGCGCGGGCTGGATGCGCTGGTGCCGCAGCCGCCGAAGAACCCCAACCAGCAACAGCCCAATGACCGGACGATCGTGGTGCAGGTCCAGGCCGGAGCGGGGGGCGTGCCTACGTACTCGATCAACGACAAGCCGTTTCCGAAGGACGGCCTGGAGACCGAGCTGAATCAGATCTATTCGACTCGCGCCGAAAAGGTAATGTTCGTGAAGGGCGATCCCAACGTCGACTTTCAGGACGTCGCCTCGGTGATCGACATGGGCCACTCGGTGGGGGTGGACCACATCGGGCTGATCACACCCAAGATTGAGGCGGGCCAGTAAGGAGAGTGGCGGTTCATGGGTCCGTGGCCGCCGCACGCCAGTCATCTTGCGGAAAGCCACAGACGCATTACAATCACACTGACGCTTTGCGTACCTGTTTTTTTAGGCTCCTGGCGAGCTGAAGGAGAAGATAGACAGCATGAACCGCATCGTACGTTTACCGGTGCTGGCTGCCGCGACGGTCGCGTTGGTGGCCTCGGGGACCGGTTGCAAACGCCTGGAGGCCCGGGACCAGCTCAACAAGGGAGTGCAGGCCTATAAGCAAGCCAAGTATGAAGAGGCCATCGACCACTTTCAGAGGGCCGTCAATCTCGATCCCACTTACCCGATGACCCGCCTTTATCTGGCAACCGCTTACGCCAACGAGGTGGTGCCGCAACTGGATTCCCCCGAGAACGAAAAAACCGCGCAGATGGCGATCAACGGGTTTATGCAGGTGCTGAAGGATCATCCCGACGACATCACCAGCATGAAGCAGATTGCCGCGCTGAATTTTGACCTGAACAAGTTCGATGAAGCGAAGCAATGGCAGCTCAAAGTGCTGCAGGCGAACCCAAAAGACGCGGAGGCCGCCTACACCATCGGAGTGATCGACTGGACGCAGGCCTATCGGAACGCGGTCACCGACTTGCGGGCCGTGAACATGCAGGATGACGGGCAGGGCAATATGAAGATGCCGAAGAAGACCTGCCAGCAATTGCAGCAGCAGAACACTGACCTTGTGAACGAGGCGATGAAGTACCTGCAGGATGCAGTGAACGACCGCCCCAATTACGACGATGCCATGCAGTACCTGAACCTGATCTATCGCCGCAAGGCAGACCTGGATTGCGGCAACGACGCCGCGCGCAAGGCCGATCTGGAACAGGCACAGGACTGGGTGCACAAGGCCATGGGCGCACGCAAAGCCAACGAAGAGAAGGCCAACGAGAAAGTCAACGGCGTGGTGATGTCGCAGTAACCTGCTTTTGCTTTCGATCCAAAGCCCTCGCCGCGGCGAGGGCTTTTCACTGGGCGCGGTGCGCTGTACTCTACTGCCTGGGCTTCCTGGAGTGCGGAAAATCCTCATAGCCAATCGCGGCGAGATTGCGCTGCGCATCGTGCGGGCGTGCCGCGAGCTGTCGATTGCGACGGTCGCGGTCTATTCCGACGCCGATCGCGCCGCTCTGCACGTTCTCGAAGCGGACGAGGCGTATCGGCTCGGCCCCGCTCCAGCAGTCGAATCGTATCTGCGCGGCGATGTGATCCTCGAGATTGCCCGGAAGTGCGGCGTGGACGCCATCCATCCGGGCTACGGATTTCTTTCAGAGAACGCCGGATTTGCCCAGGCCTGCGAGGAAGCGGGAGTGAAATTCATCGGGCCTACGTCGGCGGCGATGCGCGCCCTCGGCTCCAAGACCGCGGCTCGCCAGGCGGCGGACGAAGCGGGCATGCCGCGGACTCCTGGTTGCGTGCATGGTCTGGCCTCGCCGGAAGAAGCGCACGATGTGGCCGCGAGCGTGGGCTATCCCGTGATGCTGAAGGCGGCGGCCGGCGGGGGCGGCAAAGGCATGCGCGCCGTCTACCGGCCCGATGAACTGGAAGCGGCGTTCGCCACAGCATCGAGCGAGGCGGAACGCGCCTTTGGCTCCGGCGAAGTTTACCTCGAAAAGCTGATCGAAAGGCCGCGCCACATCGAGGTGCAGGTGCTGGCCGACGAACATGGCCACTGCGTCTATCTCGGCGAACGCGAGTGCTCGGTGCAGCGGCGGCACCAGAAGGTGATTGAAGAAGCTCCCTCGGCCGTTGTGGAGGACGACCTGCGGCGGCGCATGGGCGAAGCGGCGGTGCGGCTGGCGGCGTCAGCGAAGTACACGAATGCCGGCACGGTCGAGTTTCTCGTCGACGAGGAGCAGAATTTTTATTTCCTCGAGATGAACACGCGGCTGCAGGTGGAGCATCCGGTGACCGAGCTGGTGACGGGCTATGACCTGGTCCATCTGCAGATCGCGATTGCGCGGGGTGAGCCGCTGCCCTTCCGGCAGGAAGATGTGCAGCTGCGCGGCCACGCGATCGAATGCCGTGTCTACGCCGAGGATCCGGAGAACGGGTTTATGCCGTATCCGGGCCGGATTACGCGGCTGCTGCAGCCTGGAGGGCCAGGCATTCGCGAGGACTGCGGAATCTACGAGGGGTGGGTCGTTCCGATGGATTACGATCCCATGCTGTCGAAGCTGATTGCCTGGGCTCCGACGCGCGCGCTGGCGATCGCGCGGATGCTGCGGGCGCTGGACGAATACGTGATCGGGGGCATCCGCACGAATCTCGGTTTGTTTCGCCGCATTTTGCGGGACGCCGATTTCCAGGCGGCGCGCATCGATACGGGTTACCTCGACCGTTTGCTGGCGGGGGCGCCGGGCGTGGGCGAGACTGCCGGCGCCGAGACGGGGCTGCATCTTCCTGCGATTGCGGCTGCGGCGATTTTTGAAGCGAGCAAGCCTGGAAACGGGCACGAGACCGCGCCTGTGGCGGGAACCAGCGGCTGGAAATCCGCTGCGCGCCACGAGGCCCGCGAAGCGATGTGGAAGCTCCGCGGATGAAGCTGGAACTGGAAATCGACGGCCATGTTCGCCAGGTGGAGATCATGGCCGCTGAAACGCCCGGACAGTGGCAGATTCGCGTCGACGGCGCGCCGGTGGAGGCCGACGCGCACCTGCTGCGGCCTGGGGTGCTGTCGCTGCTGATTGGCGGCAAGTCGCATCGCGTGGTGCTCGATGCAGGGCTGGCCGAGCCGGCTCTGCATCTGGGCGAGAAGCGGATTGCGTGGGAGGCCGGCGATCCCCGTTCGCTGCGCCGGCGGCGGCATGTGAAAGCCGATGGCCCCGTGGAACTGAAGGCTTCCATGCCGGGGCGCGTGGTGCGGGTGCTGGTGGAGCGGGGCGACGCGGTGGCCGCGCATCAGCCCGTCGTGGTGATTGAGGCGATGAAGATGCAGAACGAGCTGAAGGCGCCGAAGGACGGGCGCCTGGTGGAGTTGCGCGTCGGGCCGGGGGATACGGTTAGTGCGGGGGACGTGCTGGCGGTGATCGAATAGGCGTAGCGTGTAGCGTGTAGCGTGTAGCTGGTAGCGGATAGCGTGTAGCGTGTGGTCGAGCGCCAACTTCAGCCTGGGCGCCTGACCTTTCCGTCAGCCATCTCCTCAGGAACCGGTTGAATTATGGACGGCTGCTGGCGGCGGGCTGACGATAGACCACGCCTCCCTTCATCACAAAGCTCACGTGCTCGACGGCGGTGATGTCGTCGAGGGGATTTCCGGGGACGGCGATCACGTCGGCGTAGAAGCCGGGTTTGAGCTGGCCCACGCGATCCTGCCAGGTGAGGATGCGCGGCCCGTTCAGGTAATCCGCCTGGAGTACGGCGAGGGGTGTCATGCCGTACCTGACCATGAGCTCGAATTCCTTCGCCTGCGTGCCGTGGGGGAACGGGCCGACGTCGGAGCCGACAGCCATGGGCACGCCCGCGGCCACCTGGCGCTTGAACTCGCGAATCTTGTAGTCGAGCATGGCGTGCTCGCGCACCCCCATCGCGGGGGTGTAGGAGTGGTCCGCGAAGTATTCGAAGATGGTGAACGTGGGCACGGCGGGGATGTGCTTCTGCTTCATCAGCTGCATGGTGCGATCGCTGAGCTGCGTCGCGTGGTCGATGGACGCAACGCCGGCTTCGGCGGCAAAGAGCGCACCCGGCTCGCCCTGGTCGTGGACGCCGACATTGGTGCCCAGCCGCGCGGCCTCGGCGACGGCAGCCTTCAGCTCATCGACGGTGTACTGGTAAGGCGAGTGAAAGCTCCAAAACTCCGAGTCGCCCGTCTCCGGGCCGAAGCCAGGCGAACCGCAGATGGGATCGCCTGCGCAGAGGACGCCCTGAGGGGAGCCGGCGGGAATCATGCGATCGGGTCCTGTTTCGTAAATCTTGACGAAGCTGCTGCCCTGCTTGTGCTGCTCGCGAATGGTTTCGACGAGCTGCTCGGCGTCATTCGCGTAGTCCGCGTTGCCGAGGACGTGCTGGGCGGGGTTGAAGCCGACGGCGTCCTCATGGCCGCCAAGAATCGAGATGGCATTGCCGCTGATACGGAGGCGGGGGCCGGGAATGTCGCCGCGGTCAATCGCGTCCCGAACCGCCGTGTCGGCGGATCCTGCGCCTTCTGTGCCCATGTCGCGCTCGGCAGTGAATCCAGCCAGCAGATCGGCCTTTGCAGAGAGCGTGGCCTCAATGGTGCGCTGCGGTACGGATTCGACGACGGTTTGCAAATCTTCAGCCGTTCCCGGGTGCAGGAAAAGGTGGACGTGGGCGTCGATGAGGCCGGGCATCAGCGTGGTGTCGCCGAGCTCGATCAGCTGCGCGTCGGCGGGATGATCGACCGATGTGCCGGCTGCGACGATGCGTTCTCCCCGAACCAGAACCTCGCCGGGCGAGACGATCTTGCCGGCCTCGACATCGAAGAGCCGCGCGGCATGGAGGACGATCGGCCTGGCAGTAGCCGTATCTGCATCCGGCGCATCCTGCGCCCGCACCGGCAGCGCGGCAGCGACACACAGAGCCGCAGTGGACAGGAGAAGACAGCGCCCGATCATAGAAGCCTCCAAATGGCTTCTCAGGATAGCAACAGGCTGCTGCGAAAGCTATATGGGAGGCTAGCGCCCGAAGACCCAGGTCAGCTGCAAAACTCCGTTGTCGATGCCGGGATTCTCGTAGGCCGTGTCGTGGTTGGAGATGTGGTGATAACGGTATTCGGTGCGAATGGACTGCGAATGCGTTCGGAACAGCTCTACGCCCGCGCCGATATCGAAGGTGAAGTTGAACGAGCCCGCGAGCGCGACCGGGATCGGCCGGGTGGAGTACATATAGCCCCCATGAGCAACGGCGAACGGCTGGAGCCGGGCGCGCGGCCGGAAATTCCACTGGAATCCGACCGGTGACATGGCTTCCCCGATCGTCCACTGGCGGCCGTGACAGTAGCTCAGGGTGGTTCCACTGTAGGTCGTGTCATTGTTGGTGTAGGTGTACGCCCTTTCGAATGAAGCGCAGGAAATCACGGCGCCTTCGTCATAGGTGGTGGCTTTCGCTTCGGGAGCCGTCTGCGTGACCACCGATCGCCCCAGGGGATCGCTTTCCAGCGCCACGGGCAGCAACTCGAGGGAGAACTGCCAGTTGGCTGCGCGGCCGATCATGAGGCGGCGATCCCAGGAAAAGCCAATATCCGCCAGCTTGCGGCGTTCCGAGACGCCCAGCAGGATATGGCTGGAGTCATTGGAAAAGGCACCGAAAACACCGAAGGAATTTACCCTTGCGAAATAGCCACTGCTCTCGCCGGTCTGGCTGTGAGCCGGGAAGGCGACTGCCATCAGCGCGCAGAGGCCGGACAGGCCGAGAAGCAATTGCTTTCCGTGTCGCGGGACCATCGACTTCAACAGGGGCATTCGGTCTGCGAGTACCTCGTGCAAGCAAGCCCCGCGCGCGCCGGGAAGACGGACCTGAGGACGGACCTGAGGCTGAAGCAACGTTATCAGATTTGCCGCGCGAACCTCGGATCGCCGATCGCGCAGACGGGGCCAGAAACGAGGGGAATTGCGAATGCTATGCTTGGCAGCACATGGACTCGCCGGCCATTGCCATGCGCGACCTGACCCGCCGCTTCGGACAGTTCATCGCGGTGGACAGTATTTCGTTCAGCGTGGCGCAGGGGCAATTCTTCGGCTTTTTGGGGCCGAACGGGGCGGGGAAGTCGACGACGATCAAAATGCTGACCGGCCTGCTGGCGCCCACCTCAGGACGAGTGGAACTGCTGGGGCTGGATTTCGCGACGCATCCGCTGGAAATCAAACGGCAAATCGGCGTGGTTCCCGAGGGGCTGGCGCTCTTTGGGCGGCTGACGGCATGGGAGTTTTTGCGGTTTGTGGGGCGCATGTACGGGCTGGACTCGGCAACGACGAACCGGCGCGCCGAAGAGCTGCTCGACTTTATGAACCTTGCGGATGAGCCGAAGAAGCTGGTGACCGATTTCTCGCACGGCATGCAGAAGAAGCTGGCGCTGGCCGCTGCGGTGATTCACGCGCCGCGCGTGCTGTTTCTCGACGAGCCGTTTGAGGGCGTGGATGCGGTGGCGGCCGGCACGCTGAAGGCGATGCTGCAGCGCATGATCGAACGCGGCGCGACCATCTTTCTCACCTCGCACGTGCTGGAGATTGTCGAGCGGCTGTGCAGCCACGTCGCCATCATCGACCACGGGCGGCTGGTCGCGAACGGATCGCTGGACGAGCTGCGCGCCGGGGTAGCGGCGGAAATTGCCGCGACCGGCGAAAAGCTGACGCTGGAGCAGATTTTTCTGCGCATCGTGGGAGCTGCCGGTCCCGAGGCCAACCAGGAGGCGCTGCAGGAACTGTCGTGGCTGGCCTGATGGGCGCATCGCGCGACGAACGGAGCCTGATGCACCAGGGCATCACTGCGCCACTGGCCCGGGCCCAGTATGCGGCGCTCATCTGGGTGCAATGGCGCATCTTTCGCAATTCATTGCGTACGATGCGCGGCAGCTTTGAACTGGGCGCGCGCGTTCTGACCGGGCTGATCTTCTTTGTCATTGCGCTGGGGCCGGGGTTCGGCATGGGATTCGGCGCGTATGAGGGCGCCATCCATGGACGGCCGCTCGCCATCGCCATCCTGTTGTGGGTTTTGTGCGCCGTCTGGCAGGGCTTCTCGGCGGTTGCGCCCGCGCTGGCAGGGCAAAACCCCGATCTCAGTTATCTGCTGCGGTTTCCGGTGAGCCTGGGCTCCTGGGTTCTGCTTTATCTGGTGTACGGCATCATGGCGCCGTCGACGCTGATCGGCCTGATCTGGGCCACCAGCATCGGCATCGGCATCACGGTGGCGCGGCCCGACCTGTTTGCGTGGACGGCGCTTACGCTGGCTCTCGTTGTCCTCTTCAATGTTCTGTTGTCGCGAACGATTCTCGCGTGGGTGGAGCGATGGCTGGCACAGCGACGCACCCGGGAAATTGCCACAGCGGTGCTGCTTTTTCTGGGTCTGGGCGCACAGGCGCTCAATCCGGCATTTCATCATTACGGCCACCGCTGGCCGGGCGGCGTGGCAAGGCACGGTGCGACCCACATCTCCCATCGCATCTGGGAGGTGCAGGCGGCTTTCCCGCCTGGCATGGCGGCAGATGCTCTGGCATTGCCGCTGCGGCATCAAAGCGGCGGCGCTCTGCCGCTGGGTGGGCTGGCGCTCTATATCGCAGGGGTGACCGGACTGCTGTTGGTGCGGCTGCGCTCAGAGAGCCGGGGCGAGAACTTCAGCGAGGTGCGTCGCGAGCGTGCAGCGAAGGTCCGAAGCCGGGCTCGTCCGCGGTTCGAGTTTTCCGGTCCGGTGGCCGCGGTTTTCGAGAAAGACCTGCGCTACCTGCTGCGCAGCGGGCCGATGCTCTACAACCTGGCAGCCCCGCTGGTGATGGTTTTCGTTTTCAGCGGACTTTACAGCTCAGGCTTCGCGGCTGGCGGCCTTCGCCGCGCCTACGCCCTGCCTTCGGCGCTCATTTGGGCCTTTCTCGGGCTCACGCGGATCGTCAGCAACAGTTTCGGCGCAGAAGGCCAGGGAATGCAGTTCTACTATCTTTCTCCCACGCCGCTGCGCCTGGTCATGCTGGGCAAGAACGCCCTGCACCTGCTCCTGTTTCTGGTGGAAGCGGCGGTGATTACCGGCGTCGTTCTCTACCGCGTCGGACGGCCAGAGCCGAGTATCGCCGCTGCGACTGTCGCCTGGCTTCTGTGCGCGCTTCCGCTCGATCTGGCGGCGGCGAATGCTCTTTCGGTCCTGATGCCCTACCGCGCCAGCACGGTGCGCATGCGCGGCGCCCAGGGCGGCCTTGGCAACGGACTTCTCAGCATGCTGGCCCAGGCGGGCGTCGTCGGGCTGGGCGTGGCCGTCATCGCGCCTTGTGCCCTGCTCGGCCATCTCTGGCTGGCGACGCCGATTCTGCTGGCGCTGGCTGCCGGCAGCCTCATGGTCTATGCGCGCATTCTGGGCAAAATCGACGGCATGATGCAAAGCCGCCGGGAAACGGTCCTGCTCGAAGTGGCCAAAACACCCGCCGCAAGTTGACGCCTCTTCAGGGTTGACGGTTGTTTTCGACGGGGGCTATGCTGCGACTCCTGTATGGAAACCACGGGCAAAATCAGCGACCTGATGCGCAGGAAGGGCGGCGCTGTGTGGTGGATTGGCCCCACAGCCTCGGTCTATGACGCCGTCGTCATGATGGCGGACAAACAAATCGGCGCGCTGCTGGTGATGGACGATGGGCAACTGCTGGGCATCGTCTCCGAGCGCGATTACGCCCGCAAAGTCGTCCTGCTGGGACGGTCGTCGCACGAAACCCCGGTTACGGAGATCATGAGCAGCCCGGTGGTGACAGTGACGCCCGACGCTACCGTCGGCGACTGCATGCGCATGGTTACCGAGCGCCGCTTTCGTCACCTGCCGGTGGTCGAGAAGGGCCAGGTGACGGGCATGGTTTCCATCGGCGACCTGGTGAACTGGGTCGTCACCGAACAGCAGGCGACCATCCGTCACCTCGAGGCATGGATCGCCGGGACGCCGGGGTAGATGCGAGCCCCGAAAAGCTAAGCCAGCTCATACCCCGCGAAGAAGTAGCCGATCTCGAACTGCGCCGTCTCCTCGGCATCGGAGCCGTGGATGGCGTTCTCTTCGATCGAACCGGCGTACTTTTTGCGGATGGTGCCTTCCTCGGCGTTGGCAGGGTTGGTGGCGCCCATCAGCTTGCGCAGATCGGCAATGGCGTTGTCTTTCTCGAGGACCACGGGGATGATCGGTCCCGACGACATGAAGTCGGTGAGCGAGGCAAAGAACGGCCGCTCTTTGTGGACGTAGTAGAAGCCCTCGGCCTGGGCTTTCGAGATGGAGAGCTTTTTGATGGCGATGATCTTGAAGCCGGCCTTCTCGATTTCGGCGAGGATGGCTCCGGCGTAGCCTTTGCGGAACGCGTCGGGCTTGACGATGCTGAAGGTGCGCTGGGACAAGTGGAATGGTCTCCCAAAAGTAATGTACTTTCATCAGTGTAGTTCAGGCGGCGAACCGGTCTGCGCTATCCTGTGAGAGCAATATGGCCGCGCCTGCGAAGACGATCATCGATTCGTTCCGTGATGCTGTGCAGGACTTGCTCGTTCCGGAACTCAAGGCATTGCGCGTGTCCGTAGACTCGCTCAAGGCGGAAATGCTGTTGCGGAACGACAAGCTGCAGGAATCGATTGACTCCACCCGAGTGGAACTGCGACAGTCTGCCGATTCAGCCAAGGCGGAGCTGCGCCTGCGCGATGAGAGGATGCAGGAATCGATTCGCGGCCTTTCGCAGAAGCTGGATTTCGCCATCGATATCCGGGAAAGACTGGCGGCACTCGAGGCGAGGCTTCCGCGCCAGTAGGCTAGCGGGTCTGCGCCTTCTCGGCAGATTCGAATCCGCGAAGTCCTCCGATGCTCAACTCATTCAGCGCGTCGACGATTGCATCGTTGTCGTCTTCCCCCAGGTAGGCGTCATTCAGGAGGAGCATTGTGGCCCAGCGCACGAGGCTTCGCTCGTCGATTACACCTGCACGACAAGCAGAAACGGCCTGGTCAATATCGGCCGCGTGAACCAGGATGGGTGGCTCGGCCGGTAGAAGATGCGAGGTGAGCCGCCGTTCTGCTGGAAGAAATTGGATTTCCACCATGCCGTCCAATTCACCGAGCAAAGCCTCCAGCGAGATTTCGAGTTTGAGGAACTTGACGAGTGCGTTCCTCTCTTCTGCGGTGATCTCGCGGGGTTGCACGGGCGCTTCCTATCCTTTCCCGATCACCTTCGCGACGGTTTCGCCAATCGCCGCGGGGGTTTCCACCACGTGAATGCCTGCGGCTTGGAGGGCCTTCATCTTCTCGGCCGCGGTGCCCTGACCACCGGAGATGATAGCGCCGGCGTGGCCCATGCGGCGGCCTGGAGGCGCGGTTTGGCCGGCGATGAAGCCGACGACCGGCTTCTTCACGTGCTCTTTCACAAACTGGGCCGCGATTTCTTCCGCCGTGCCGCCGATTTCGCCGATGAGGATGATCGCCTCGGTTTCGGGATCGTCATTGAGCAGCCTGAGCGCGTCGACGTGCGTGGTGCCGATGACGGGATCGCCACCGATGCCGATGGCCGTGGACTGGCCGATGCCGCGCTGCGTGAGCTGATAGACGGCTTCATAGGTCAGCGTGCCCGAGCGCGAAACGATTCCGATGGAGCCTTCCTTGTGGATGCGGCCGGGCATGATGCCGACCTTGGCCTTGCCGGGCGAAATGACGCCGGGGCAGTTGGGGCCGATGAGCCGCGACTTCGAAACCTTGAGGACGCTCCAGACCTTGACCATGTCGTTGATCGGGATGCCCTCGGTGATGCAGATGATGAGCGGCACGCCGGCATCGTTGGCTTCGAGGATGGCGTCGGCGGCAAACGGCGGCGGCACGAAGATCACGGAGACGTTGGCGCCTGTCTCTTCGACCGCTTTGTGCACCGTGTCGAAGACCGGCCATCCCTCGTGGATCGTACCACCTTTTCCGGGGGTAACTCCGCCTACTACCTTCGTGCCGTATTCGGCGCATCCCTTCGCATGGAACGTCCCTTCGCGACCGGTAATCCCCTGGACGATGAGGCGAGTGTTTTTGTCAACGAGTACCGACATCTCTACGCCGCTCCTTTCGCCGCTGCGACCACTTTTTGCGCGGCGTCCTGCATCGTTTCGCCCACGATGAATTTCAATCCGGATTCCTGCAGGATTTGGCGGCCCTGCTCGACATTCGTGCCTTCGAGCCGCAGCACGACCGGAACCTTCACGTTCAGATTCTTTGCGGCCTGGACCACGCCCTGCGCCAGCGTATCGACGCGCAGGATGCCGCCGAAGATGTTGATGAAGACGGCCTGGACGTTTTTATCCGAGAGCAGGATCTCGAAGGCGTGCTCGATCTGCTGCTGGTTGGCGCCCCCGCCCACGTCGAGGAAGTTGGCCGGCATGCCGCCGGCGTACTGGATGATGTCCATGGTGGCCATCGCGAGGCCGGCGCCGTTCACCATGCAAGCGATGTTGCCGTCGAGCTTGATGTAGTTGAGCGCGTACTTCGAAGCCTCCACCTCGAGCGGATCCTCCTCAGCGACGTCGCGCAGCTCCTTCAGGTCCTTGTGGCGGAACATCGCGTTGTCGTCGAAGTTGATCTTGCAGTCGAGCGCGAACAGCTGGTCGTCCTTCGTGGTGATGAAGGGGTTGATCTCCATCAGCGAGGCGTCGGTGTCGATGTAGGCGCGGTAGACGCCGGTCATGAATTTAACGGCTTCATTGATCTGCGTTGGCTTGAGGCCGAGGGCGAAGGCCAGCTCGCGCGCCTGGTAGGGCTGGAAGCCGACGGCGGGATCGATGTAGGCCTTGTGGATGGCCTTCGGATCCTTCGCCGCGACCTCTTCAATCTCCATGCCGCCGGCCTGGGAGGCCATGAAAACCAGCTTCGCGGCGGCGCGGTCGAGCACGATGCCGAGGTAAAGCTCGCGGTCGATCGCGGCGGTCTCCTCGATGAGGAGGCGCTGCACCTTCTGCCCCTGCGGGCCGGTCTGGTGGGTGACGAGTTGCATGCCGAGAATTTGCCTGGCGTACTGCTCCGCCTCGTCCAGCGTCTTGGCGACTTTGACGCCGCCGCCCTTGCCGCGTCCCCCAGCGTGAATCTGCGCCTTGACCACGACACCTTTTGCGCCGCCGCTGAACAGGCGTTTCGCGATTTCGAGGGCTTCGTCGAGCGTGTTGGCGACCTCGCCCTTCGGAATCGCCACGCCATACTTCGCCAGAATGTCTTTTGCCTGATATTCGTGAATTTTCATAGGAAATGACCGGCAGATTGTTTCGCTTCAGCTTCTGTCGCAGACGGATTGCGAGCGTTATCTGCGCCGCAATCTCTGATGAAGGGCCGAACGATTAGTGTAGCGAAGGCGCGCGAGCCGCGGCAAACCGTGGCGAGGCTCAGCGCTCTGGCGCATGCGGGAATTGCAGGTAGCATGGAGGCATCCCCATGCAGGCCCTGCGCGAGACACTCAAAAGAATCACCGAGGAGCATGGCACGCTCACCCGCGAGGAAGCGCGCGGCGTGTTGCACGCCATTCTGACCAGCGATGCCGACGCCGCAGCGGATCAGGCGATTGCCGCGCTGCTGGCGGTGATGGCTGCGCGCGGCGAGACGGTTGAGGAACTGACCGGCTTCGCCGAGGCGATGCGGGAGATGTCGCTTCCGGTGCCGCTGACGGAGGAAGAGCGCGCGGCGCTGGTGGATACCTGCGGCACGGGTGGGGATGGGCGCGGCACGTTCAACATCTCCACGGGCGCAGCGCTGGTGGCTGCGGCGGCGGGAGCCAAAGTGGCCAAGCACGGCAATCGCGGCATGACGTCGAAGTGCGGATCTGCTGATGTGCTGGAAGCGATGGGCGTGCCGGTGGCGCTGACGCCGGAGCAGTCGGCCGCGTGCCTGCGCGCGACAGGTTTCACATTTCTTTTTGCGCCGGCGCTGCATCCGGCGATGAAGCGGGTGCAGCCCATCCGCCGCGCGCTGGGGTTTCGCACCATTTTCAATCTCGCTGGTCCGCTCACGAATCCAGCCGGCGCGCCGGCGCAGATCATGGGCGTGTACGCGCCGGAAAAGCTGGAAGTGGTGGCGGGGGCCATGGCGCTGCTGGGGATTCGTCACGGGCGGGTGGTCCACGCGCGCAACGGGATCGACGAGATTGCGCTGTCGGCCACCGACGCCATCCTGGTCACTTCGCGGGAGCCGCCGCTGCGAACGGTGGTGAACCCGGAAGATGCGGGGTTGGCCCATGCGCCGCTCGGCCATTTGCAGGGCGCGGAAACGCCCGCCGGCAATGCTGCGATTTTGGAGGCGATTCTCACCGGAGGGGATGATGGTCCACGCTGCGATGTGGTCTTGCTGAATGCCGCTGCGGCGCTGGAAGCCGCGGGACTTGTCAGCGGGCTGCGAGAGGGCGTCGCGCGTGCCGCGGAGGCGATTCACTCCGGCGCCGCGCGCAAAACACTCGGCGCTCTCCGGGAATTCGGCAACGCGCTGGGGAACTGACGCTTCGGCCCGGGGAACCCAGCGACGATGGGGCAAGTGGAGGACACGGGGCCGGGCCGGAATCCTCGCAGAAAACGCTTACTTTGCGGTAAGCTGACGACGCGCGGTTTTTCCGGCCGCAGGATCAAACGACATGGCTATTGTTGCGGGAGTGGATTTTGGAACGCTCAGCGTCCGCGTTTCCATCATAGACAGCGAGCGCGGGCGGCTGGGCACAGCCGTCGAAGAGTATCCGCTGCACCGGCGGCGCGACGATCCCGATTTTGCGACGCAGGCCCACGCGGATCACATGCGCGCGCTGGCCGCGGCCACGCGCAAGGCGATCGCCAACGCGGGAATTTCGGGCGACCAGGTGGACGCGATTGCGCTGGACACGACCGGATCGAGCGTCGTGCCGGTGGACGCACAGATGCAGCCGCTCAACGAATACTACCTGTGGTGCGATCACCGTGCGAAGGCCGAGGCGGAGCAGATCACAGCGCTTGCGCACGAAGAGAACCTGGAAGCCATTGAGTGGTGCGGCGGCGTCTACTCGCACGAGTGGGGATTCGCCAAGCTGCTGCACTGGCTGCGGCACAATCCCGAGAAACGGGGCCAGTTCGCGTCAGCGTTCGAGCACTGCGACATGGTGGCCGCGACGTTGTGCGGCATCACCGATCCCGCGCAGGTGAAGCGCAGCATTTGCGCCATGGGCCACAAGTGGATGTGGAATCCCAAATGGGATGGCCTGCCCTCGCAGGAGTTTCTGTCGCGTCTCGACCCGCTGCTGGATGGCGTGCGCGAGAAGCTACAGGGCGACTATCGGACCTCGGATGCGATTGCGGGACATCTTGCTCCGCACTGGGCGGAGCAGCTGGGCCTGCGCGCGGGCATTCCCATTCCGGTGGGTGCTTTTGACGCGCACTGGGACGCGCTGGGAGCGGGTTGCCGCGAGGGCGACGTGGTCAACGTGGTCGGCACTTCGACCTGCATCATCGCCATGGCCCGCGCAACGCGGCTCATTCCGGGCGTCTGCGGCGTGGTTCCAGGCAGCGTGCATCCGCAATACACAGGCATTGAAGCTGGGTTGTCGGCAACGGGGGATATTTTCGAGGCGATTGCGCGACGCGCCGGAACGAAGGTTGCCGAGTTGTCGCAGGGGCTCGATCGCTATCGCGCGGGGCAAACCGGCCTGCTGCGCCTGAGCTGGGACAACGGCGACCGTACCGTGCTGGTGAATGCGGCGCTGGGCGGCGTGACGCTGGGCTGGAATCTGTTGCACACGGCGCAGGATGAGCTGTTCGCGGCCATCGAAGGCACGGCGTTCCATACGCGCATCATCCTGGAGCGCATGGCCGAGTACGGCGTGCCGGTCGATCGGGTGATCAACGCCGGAGGCATTCCGCAGAACAATGCGGTGCTGAACCACGTGTACGCGAATGTGCTGGGCAAGCCGGTGCTCGTGCCTGCGGAAATTCCCACCAGCCTGGGTTCGGGGATCTTCGCGATGGTTGCGGCGGGGGCGTTCCCGACCATCGAAGCGGCGCAGGCCAAGCTCTGCCCGAAGTTCACGGAGTTCAAGCCCGATCCAACGGCGTCGGCTGTGTACGAGCGGCTCTACGCCCTGTATCGGAAGACGTATTTCGCGCTCGGCACGCGCTCCGCACCAGCGGTCGCTCTGGGAGACGTTCTGCCGGAAATTCGCAAAATATCTGCCGAGGTGAATCGCGGTGTTTGAGAGAAAAGCAACTGTGATGGATACAAAATGGGCGGCGGCGATGCTTGCGGGCGCGACGCTGCTGTTTGGCCCCAGCCTGGCGCAGGCGCAATCGGCCGCCCCGCCGGCGGCGCTGACGATTCATGCGGATCAGTCCGCAGGCAAAGTCAGCCCCACGCTGTACGGCCTGATGACCGAGGAAATCAATTATTCCTATGAGGGCGGGCTCTATGCGGAGATGGTGCGCAACGGCACGTTTCGCAACGACTGGAGCGGTGTGCCGCACTGGATCCTGGTGGAGCGTGGGAACGCCGCAGCAAAAATCGGCATGGATGAGGCCAGTGGACCGAGTTCGGCACTGGCGACCAGCCTCCGTCTCGACGTCAGCCAGGCCGATGCGCAGGACGCCGCCGGCATTCTGAACGATGGCTATTGGGGGTTCGCGATCCGTCCCGATACGGAGTACCAGGGCTCGTTCTACGCGAAGACGGACCAGGGACCGCCCGCGGACGTTACCGTCTCCCTGATGAATAACGAAACGGGCCAGGCCGCAGCGACGGCTACGGTTTCCGGCATCGGGCCGGAGTGGAAGCGCTACGCGTTTACGCTGAAAACCGGCGCGATTGGCGCATCGACTGCGAATTCCCTGGTGATCACCACGGCGCGGAAAGGCACGCTGTGGTTCCAGCTGGTTTCGCTGTTTCCGCCCACGTATCACGATCGCCCGAATGGCAGCCGCATCGATCTGATGGAGAAACTCGCGGCGATGCATCCGGCGTTTTTACGTTTCCCCGGCGGCAACTACCTCGAGGGGAACAAGATCTCCGAGCGTTTTGAATGGAAGAAGACGATTGGGCCGCTCGTCAACCGTCCCGGGCACGAGAGTCCCTGGGGCTACTGGTCGACCGACGGCATGGGTCTGCTGGAGTTTCTGGGGTGGTGCGAGGATCTGCACATGGAGCCGGTGCTCGCGGTGTACGCGGGCTATTCGCTCGATGGCGAGCATGTGAATCCTGGCGCGGATCTCGAGCCGTACGTGCAGGACGCGCTGGATGAACTGGAGTACGTAACCGGCGCGGCCGATACGGAATGGGGCGCGAAGCGCGCGCAGGATGGGCATCCGCAGCCATTTTATTTGACGTATGTGGAGATCGGCAACGAGGATCAGTTCGATCATTCGGGAAGCTACGATGGGCGGTACGCCCAGTTCTACCAGGCGATCAAGGCGAAGTATCCCGATCTGCAGCTCATCGCGACGGCACCTGTCAAAAGCGTGCGCCCCGACGTGCTCGACGACCACTACTACCTGCGCGCGACGGATTTCTTCCACGATGCGAAGCATTACGACAAGACCGACCGCAGCGGCCCGAAGATTTTCGTGGGCGAATGGGCGACGCGCGAAGGCAGCCCGACGCCCAATTTTGACGCGGCCCTCGGCGATGCGGCGTGGATGACGGGCCTTGAGCGCAACAGCGACATCATCGTGATGGCTTCGTACGCGCCACTGTTGACCAACATCAATCCCGGTGCGATGCAGTGGGAGCCGGACCTGATTGGCTATGACGCGCTGCGCAGCTACGGCTCGCCCAGCTACTACGCGCAGGTGATGTTCGCGAGCTACCTGGGGAGTGAGATCGTAGGATCGACGCTCGAAGGGGGCGGCGCGAAGCTGTTTTATTCCGTTACGGCTGACCCGGCGAAAAAGCAGATTGATTTGAAGCTGGTGAACGCCTCGTCGGATCCGCAGGAGATCGAGTTGCATTGCGATGGAGCGGATTTGGCAAGCACAGCGAAGCTGATCACGCTGCGGGCCGACAGCCCCCAGGCCACGAACAGCATCGATCATCCAACGAATATCGTTTCGGTGGAAGGCACGGTGCAGGTCGCGGATCATGTGTTACACCACACCATGCCGCCGTATTCGATCGAGGTGCTGCAACTGGAGGAGCGCTGATCGCGGGGAGCACCTGGTCTGTGCGGCGGTGTGCCGGAGCGCGAGCCCCACAGCTCCATGAATAAGGCAAGCTGCGAATGAGGCAGGCTGCGCGGTCCTGGTGGGCCCGGAGGGATTTGAACCCCCAACCAAGGGATTATGAGTCCCCTGCTCTAACCGTTGAGCTACAGGCCCGCTCGCTTGTTATGTTACAGGGGCGTCGCATGCGGCAGGGAATGTCCGTCGAGAGAAAACAGCCTGTGTCCGCGCCCATCCAGCGCCAGCTTGTGGCCCGCCGCCGCGGCTATCGCCAGCGCCACGGAGCAGGTCAGCGCGTCGCGTTCCATCCCCCTAAAACAGCAGCTTCGCCGACACCTGCCCGATGCGCGCCTCTCTGGCGCCCGCCACCATTCCGAAGGGGAACTGCGCATCGCCGCTGGGGAAGGTCGTGTTGATCGCGTTCCACTGCGTGTGGTTCAGGACGTTGAAGCCGTCGCCGCGCAGTTCGAAATGCAGCCGCTCGTAAATCCCAAACGTCTTCGCCAGCGAGAAATCCAGGTTATCCTGACCCGGCCCGCGCACCGTGCCCAAGCCTGAGTCTCCGCGCACGTTATTCGGAGGAACTGAAAACGCAGCCGTGTCGAACTGCCGAAACGGCGTCTTCGATCCATGGCTGATATTCGGGTTGCCCGTCACGTTCACCTCGTCGAATCCGGCATTGTCGAATGCGCTCGATCCATACCCTGTGGGGCACTGCGCCGTGCTGATGCCTGTCGAGCACGGCGTTCCCGGGCCGCCGTTCACCACGGTATCCGCGTCGCCCGACTCGAGCGTGAAGATGCCCGTCGTCCGCCAGCCCGCCGCCACCGCTCGCAGCGCCTGCGGCCACGTTCCTCCATATTGCGGCGACCAGATGCCGCTGAAGACGAACCGCTGCGGATGCGAAAAGTTCGCCTGGCCGTAGTCGTAGAGATTGGGATACTGGAATCCCGATCCGCCGTAGCCGGCCGATCCGTTGGCGCCCAGCGTGTTCACCCAGGGGTAATCCGAGAGCGTCTTGCCCCACGTGTAATTGCTGATGAACTGCAGCCCGTCGCTGAAGGCGTGCCGCCACTGCACGATGAGCGCGTTGTACGACGAGTTCAGATCCGGCCGCATGACGTAGATGTCGCCCCACCGCCCGGAGTTGTTGGGCCGCGCGGCATCGAAGTTGGTCACCGAGCCGCTGCCCGCGATCCATCCCGTCTGGTAGGGCGGCAGATTGATGTTCCGCTCGTTCCATCCCTTTCGTCCCAGCGTCCCGTTGTAGGAGACATCCAGCACATCGCGCCCGCCGATCTGCCGCTGCACGTCGAGAGTAAATTTCTGATAGTACGAGAGCGGCATCGACGACTGGTCGTAGTAGATGACGCTCGCCCACTGCCCATCTCCCTCGTATCCCTGGCCCGCGCCGGTCGACACCGGGAACGACCCGAGCGTCGTGGTGCGCGCCTGCGGGAAGACGCTGTCGAGGGTCAGATACGGCGTGTCGGCCGGCTGGCCCAGCGTGGTGTTGTCGACGTTGTAATTCACCGCTGCCGACGTTCCGTAAATCGCATTGCCCACGTTGGTCGAAATCTGCGTTGAACCGGTGTCGTAGAAGATGCCGTAGGCCCCGCTCACCACCGTCCGCGGACTATAGCTGTAGGTCAGGCTGATGCGCGGCGCAATGTCTCCCTTCGGCGCGCTCAAATAGTGCTCCGGCAATCCGCTCGCGATCCCCGGATACTCCAGAACTCCGCCAGCCGCATTCGGCACGTAGATCGCGCAGCATGGCGCCGCCCGCGGATTGGGCGTGTACCACGGCAAGCTCAGGTCGTAACGCAGACCCGCGGAAAGCGTGAACTTCGGGCTCACCCGGAACCGGTCGTTCGCATAGAATCCCCAGCTGGGAAACAGGATGTTGTAATCCGGCGCCGTCGGCCCTCCGCCGTTGATCGTGTAGCGAACCCACAGATCGGAAGGCACGCCCATCACCAGATCGGCGATGCCGTCGCCGCCCTCGTAGCCCAGCAGGCTCCCGCTCGAGCTGAACGCATTCTCCGCATTGCTGCCAAAGCCGTTTCCGCCCGACGCACCGAAATACATTTGCCGCTGGAAATCCCAGTCCAGCTCGTTCTTGCGGAAGAAATTGAAGCCGAATGACATGGAGTGTCGCCCATGCACCCAGTCGAGATTGTCGCTGAGCTGCCACGACTCGTTTTCCGCGCGGAAAATCTCCGGCGCGCCGGGCACAGCGTAGTTGTAGTAGCCGGCGATCAGTCCGATGATCCCCTGCGTCGACCCGTCGCCCGTGTTTTTGAAATCGGTGTTGAAGGGATTCGAGCCGCTGTTGTACCAGCTCATTAGCGACTGCGACATCGTCAGCAGCGCTCCGTCGCCATTCCCGAAAATAAACTCGTTCGTCAGGTTCGGACCAAACACGTGCACGTAGTTCGCGGTCACCAGGTAGGCGTGGTTCTGCACCGGAATGTCGTAGAGGTTCGTCGGCGTCAGTCCGCCGGTCAGCGACTGCGTCCCGTTGGTCCTCGACCAGGTGACGAAGATCAAATCCTTCGGCGTTACCTGCGCGTCGAATCGGGTGTCGAGCGTGTAGTTATCGATGCCGGGTGTCTGGTAGCCGACGAAATTCACCGTGTTGCTGGGCGCGCCTGGCACGTTCGGGGCTGGCCACATATCCTTCAGAATCGTTGCCGAACCGGGATCCACCAGCGGCGATCCGTCCGGCCGCGTCGCCAGGTCGAGCCGGTCGTTCGCAATCGCCGGCCGCGAGCTGTTCCCGCTCTCGTCGTAGGTGGTGAAGAACGGGTTGTACAACTGCGTTGGATTGGGGTTCGAGCCGAGCAGTTCGCTGAAATCTCCGCTGCGCTCTGCCATCGACGGCACCGACGTCGCCACCAACTGGTTTCCGTCGTGCTCGATCATCTTTTCGTAATTGCCGAAGAAGAAATAGCGGTCCTTCATGCTCGGCAGCAGATGCGGAATGTACACCGGGCCGCCCAGGTTTCCGCCAAACTGGTTGCGTTTGATAATCGGCTTCACCGCCGGCGTTCCCGTAATCCCCTGCACCAGCTTGTCGTAGGGATTCGTTGCGTTCAGGTCGGTGTTCTCCATGAACTCGTAGGCTTCGCCGTGGAACGTGCTCGACCCCGCCTTCGTCTCCATGCTCATGGTGGACATGTTGCCGCCGACCGCCGGCGAAAAATTCGACACCTGAATATTCCCGGTTCCCAGCGCCTGCGACGAAGGCTCAAAGCTGATGCTGCTCTCGTAGTTGTCGTCGATGTTCACGCCGTTGACGTAGAACCCGTTGTCGCGCGAGCCCTCGAACGAACCGCCTGTATTGAACGCCACTCCGCCCATGGCAAACTGCGCGCCAACCGAATAGGTTCCTCCCGGATTGATGTTCGCCTGTGGATAGGTCGAGACTCCCGGCGTCAGCGCCGCAATCGACGTGAAGTTCAGCCCGTTGAGAGGCAGTTCTTCCAGTTGCTGTGCCGAGATATTGGTCGTCACGCCCGCCTGCTCGGTCTCGATCCCTGCCGACTGGCTCGTTACAGTGACGGTTTGGTTCACTGAGCCCGCCGCCAGGTGGAAGTCGTAGTTCGTGATCTCGCTGATGTTGACGGTCACGGGCTGCGAAATGGCGGTGTTAAAGCCTTTGGCCATTGCGCTCAGCTGGTATTGGCCGGCCGCCAGGTTGTCAAATTCGAAATGGCCGGTGCTGTTTGATACCGCAGCCCTGGTTTCGTTTTGGCCGATCGTGGTCAGCTTGACCTGCGCTCCCGGGACCACCGCGCCGGACGCATCGAATACGTCTCCGGTAATCGCGCCGCGCTGCGCGAACTGCCCCAATGCGGGCAATGCCGTGACGAAGAGGACCAGAACCAGGAATGCGACGCGGGATCTTGCAATCATGGCGCATACCTCCCAAGTTTTTTGGAGCGAACTGAAACCTTTCAAAGGACGGACCAATCTTAGGTTCGCTCTCTGCCCTTGTCAAACTCCCCAATTGAATCGCCCGCAGATGCTGTTCCGCCGCTACTGCGCTGCGTCCTCCGCGCAGCGGAAGCCCACCGTTCCCGAGCGGTCGTAGCTGGGCGCCATGAGCAGCAGCTTGCCGTGCTGGTCGTTGCGGTAGGCCTGCGGGAAATACCAAATCGATCCCTGCGGCTGGTAGTAGCTCCCGCCGCGCAGAATGGCTCCGCGCGTGTGGTCGTCTTCGAATTCGTCCGTCCATTGCCACACGTTGCCCACCATGTCCATCACGCCATAGGGGCTGGCTCCGCCTGGGTGCGCGTCCACGTTATCCGGAGAAGTCAGCGCCCGTCCCTTCACCGGCGCGGGAACATTGGCGGCGTCCCAGCTTCCGCCCCAGGGATAGAGACGATCTGCATCGCCGCCCTGTGCCGCGTATTGCCACTCCCACTCGTGCGGCAGCCGCTTGCCGGCCCACTGCGCGTAGGCGCGCGCATCCTCGAGCGACACCCACGTCACTGGCTTGTTCCCCCAACCTTCGGGATACGTGCCGTTCTTCCAGTCCTTCAGAAAGTTACCGGCATCCGCCGGCTCGTAGTGCGTCGCATCCAGAAACTTCTTGAACTCCGCATTCGTCACCGGGTACTTGTCGATATAGAACGGGTCAACGTGCATCTTGTGTTCGTGGAAGCGCCGCGGCGACGGCTCCCACGGATACTGCACATCGACCCCAACATCGTCGGAGCCCTCAATCTCGATCCCCTGCACCCGGAACACGTAGTCTCCGCCGGGAATCTTCACCATCCCCTCCGGCGTCTCGCTCGCCGGCTTCGACTTCGCGATCTGAACCATCTGCTGCGGCAGCGGTTTCCACTCGTGCGAATACGACGCGAGCGGCCGCGCCGTCATCGCTTTCATTCGCGCCATCAAATCCTGCACGCTTGCATCCGCCTCTCCATGGACCGCAAGCACCGCGCCGTATCCGTGAGCCTCCATGGGGAACGACAGCACCTCCTCGCTTCCTTCGTGCTCCGGAGTCAGCTCCACGCCGTGGTACAGGTCGAAGTACCGCACGCCCGCCTCAGCCGGCACGCTCATCGCCCGCCCTGCCACGTCGTATTCGTTCCGATTCACAATCGTCCACAGCGTGCGATCGCCCAGCGGCCACCGGCTCGCATACGCGCCGTACGCGTGCATGGGATAAAACGGCTCCCACCCCTCGCTCGCGAAGAACGGAGCCACCGCGCGCTCGATCGTGGCCACCCGCCGCGTCGCTTCGCCATCCCGCGGCGTGATGCCGTTCCAGATCCCCCAGACGTTCTCCCAGCTCTCCCAACCCTCGCCGTTGAAGAACGCGTATTGCAGATCGTCGGTCTTGTCGCGATTCCAGCGGCCCTGAATGTTCACCTGATGCCGCGGCTCCAGCCAGCGGTACTTGTCCACTGTCGGCACGAAATCGAATTCGTACTGCCCCCACGTCAGCACGTCCCACTGCACGTCTTCATCGCCGGGTCCGCCTTCCGGCTCAAACGCCAGCGGATGACCCGCCGCCACTGACGCCAGCGCAAACGCCAGCGGAACGCCGTCCTGGGTATCGCCGTTCACCCCATCCGCATCGATCGTCTTCATCTCCTGCGCAATCGCCGTCTGCCACGGCACGCCCGGATCGCGCGTCCCCTGGTCCCACATCATCATCGGGAAGAGCACCTTTACGCCCTCCCGGTGAAAATCCTCCACCATCTGGCGCACGCCCGCGAGGCCGCCCGGCATCGACGCCACCATGTCCAGCTGATTGCGGTCGTCGATGCCCATGTTGGGATATGTCGACCAGATGAGCACCGCATCAATGCCGCCATACCGCGCCTTCAGGTCGGCGAGGTAGCGATCCACCGTGTACTTGTGCGACCCGGGATCGTAAAAGTAGCGGTCGTGCACCATCATTTGCGGCTGCATGAAGGCCGACCGCGCCCATGCCAGCTGCGGCATGCTGTAGAAGTCCGGAATCCCGGCGAACTGCGGCGCCGTGAGCCCCACGCGAATCCGCCGCTCCGTCCGCCAGTGCGTGATGTCGGTCAGCCACTCCGCGTGCGTCTCCGCCGTGCATGGAGTGTAGCCGCCCTCCCAGGCCCCGCGCAGCGTCAAACAGGACGGCGGCGGAATCTGCTGACGCTCCGGCCGGTATTTCGTATCCTGCCCCGCAGCGCACGCCGTTGCGAGCACCACCAAAGCCGCTACTTTCCTCACCATTGCAGATTCTCCTGGGTTGCAGACTCGGAAGGGGTTGGCAACAAGTCATTCTGCGCCGAGCATTCAAGATTCGCCGCCACGGTACAACCCGTGCCTGCCAGGGGTCAAGATTGGCGGCTCCCACGCGCGCCTGAACGGCTCGTTTGACGAGGGACTGAATCCCCGGCCCGATTCTGCCATCGGACTCTCTGCGATGGTTGGCGTCCCAGCGATTAGTGGCTATCCTGCGTAGCTTTCTCCACTGCAGCGGCGCGTGCTGCGACGGCTTCGCTCGCCCGGGCCTGCAGGGTGGCGTAGGTCTGCAACTCGGCGCTGGCGCCGGCGGCATCGCCCAGCGCCTTCTCAGCGCGAGCCCAAAAAAAATGCGGCATGGGATCGTCGGGATTGTCGTGCACGGCGATCTTCAGTTCAGCGACCGCTTCCTGGTTGCGTCCCAGCTTGACCAGAGCAATGCCGCGGTCCACATGCGCCTGCGCCAGATCGGGGCACAGATGCAGTGCCTGATCGATATCCGCGAGGCCCTGCTCCGGCTGCGATTGCTGCGTGATCAGGATATTTCCCGTTTGCGCCCACGCGCGGCAATTGTACGGATCGACCTTGAGCTCGGCCTGAAACTGCGCCAGCGCGTCGTCCCACTCGGAGAGCTTCCACTCGATGTTGCCGAGGCGGTAATGCGTGCCGGCGCGGTCGGGGGCCATGTCCACGGCCTTCTTGTACTCCACCAGCGCGCCCTGGTAGTTCTTCATGTCCTCCATCATTTCGCCGGAGACTTCATGCACCAGGGGCGAATTGGGATTGAGGGCGTTCATCTTCGCGAGCGCCTGCTCAGAGAGCTGCATGTACACCTCGCCCAGCAGGTACCAGACTTCCTGATTGCCCGGCTCGCGCTCAGCCAGGGCGCGCAGGCGCGTGGAGGCGGCTTCCATTTCCTTCAGGTTGAACAGGTCTTTGGCGAGGTAGAGCTGCGCGTTCTCGTCAGCGGGATTCATCTTCAGTGCGGATTCGAGCGCCGTGCGGGAGCCCGCGTAATTGCCGGATTCATAGAGCGCGATGCCGAGCAGCGCCGAGGCCGATGCCATGTGCGGATTGACGGCAAGCCCCTTGCGGAGAACGTCAGCTGCGTCGGGATAGTCGTGCGCATTGAGGTACAGCATGCCGAGATTGTTGTAGGCGGCGGCGAGGTGTGGCGCCACGCGAATCAGCTCCTGATAGCTGCTGATGGCCGCTGCGGTGTCTCCGCGGGCCTGGGCGTCTTTCGCCGCACCGTAAAGCTGGTCGATGCGGGCATCGCTGGCGGATGCGGATTGCTGCGCGATGCAGGGAGCGGCAAGGCCGAGGGCTAAGAGCGCGAGCGCGACGGAACAGACGATGCGGAGGCAGAGGACGCGGCGCAACATAGGGCGGAGTGGAATTCAGTCTACCTCTGCCTGCGCAGCGGCCGCATCAGCGCGGAGGCAGGGAGGACGGGAAAAAGGAACTCCGGAGCCGGCAAAGGCTGGAAAGCCGGCTCCGGAGGGAGGCACATCAGAAGTTGAGCTTGAAGGTGGCCTGGCCCTGGCGAGGACTGTTGCCCTGACAGGCGCCGGCGTTGAGCGGATAGCCGTTGTCATCCATTCCGAAGGTGCCGCTGCTGGCGTCGCTCACGTTTGTATCCGTGGAGCCGGAGCCGCAGACCTGCATCCGGTTGAGGATGTTGTAGTACTCCATGCGCAACTCGCCGGAGAAGCGCTCGGTAAAGAACAGGTGTTTGGCCAGAGCGAGGTTCTCGCCATTGCTCCATGGATTGCGGAGGCCGGTGAAATTGCGCGGCGAATCGCCGACGCCCCATTGGCCCGGATCGGAGAAGGCTGCGGTATTGAAGACCGGCAATCCCTTGTAGTAGTTGTTCCAGTTGAGATTCAGCGGCTGCCCCGAAACCACATTGGAGCGATTGCAAATGTAGTTGTAGCTCTGCAGGGGGCAGCCGTTTGCGCCGATGCCAAAGGGCGTGCCGCTCTGGTAGCTGAAGATGCCGCTGAGCTGCCAACCGCCGAAAGCGAGGCGATTGAGCGCGTTGTCGCTGCCCAGCACCCTGTGATGCGGGCCGATGGGCAATTCGTAGACGCCGCTGATGGTTAGAAGGTGGGTTTGATCGTTGTCGGCGATCTGATATTCGGCTTTCTGATCGTAGGTATTCAGAGAGCCGGCATTGAACTCACCGAATCCTGAATCGGTATTGGACATGGTGCGCGAGAGCGTATACGAGAGCAGGTAGGTGAGGCCGTTGGTGAAGCGTTTCTGCAACTGCGCCTGGAGGGCGTTGTAGGTGGCCACGCCGGCATTTTCGAAGTCGTTATAAATCGAACCGTACTGCGGATAGGGCCGCAGCGCCTGGCCCAGTTCCGTCCCTGAGCCGTAGTCGTTGATGAAATTGGCGTACGGCGTATAGTATCCGCCCGCCTGGCCGAAGCCCATCGATGCCAATACGGCCTGCGCCGGGGCCGAAGTCCAGGCCTGGCCGAGGACGCAGTTGGGCGCGTTGTTCGGGCAGAGCTGGTTGAGGATGGCCGGGTTCAGCTGATCGGGGTTATTGAGCAGCGACGGGATGTGCAGCACGCGATTGCCGACATAGGATGCGGAAATGAGGGTGTTGCCCGGGAGTTCGCGCTGGATCCCGATGTTGTAATTGCCGACGTACGGCAACCCTCCGGTGTGGGGTCCGAACTGGAAGATGATGCCGAATCCGTCGGCCAGCCCTGAGGTAAAGGGCGTGGGAGCGGGAAGCGGCATCGTTCTGGTATCCCAGTTGCCGTACGCCGGGACGTTGGTGTTGTTGGAGGGAACGTTGAAGGTGCCGGTGAGCTGATTGCCGTAGTTCACCGCGACCTTGTTGTTGCCGTACTCGAATGCGCCGCCATCGAGGTGATTGATGGCGAGGCCGCCGAGGATTACGGTTTTCGAGTTCCATTGCCACGCAAATCCGGCGCGCGGGCTGACCTCATGCCAGTCGATCGAAGCGCGCTTGTAGCCCACGCAATACGAGCAGGTTCCGAGCACGCTGACGCCGCCGTTACGCGGATTGCCGGTCGCCGGATTGATGGCCAATGCATCCGGAGCCGATGGGTTGAAGAAGACGATGTTGTTGGGGGTGCCGTCGGTAAAGGGCCGCGCGATATCCCAGCGAAGACCAGCGTTGACGGTGAAGCGCGGCGTCAGCTTGATGTCGTCCTGGAAATAGGGGGCGAGGTACAGGTTGCGCAGGCGGTTTTCCGTGGCGAACTGGCGATAGGAGTTATCGACGGTGCCCAGCAGAAAGCTCGCGAAGGCGCTCCCGGTGTTGTTCTCGTTAAGCGGATCGCCGCTGTTGGTATCGCCGTTGCTGGTGGTGATGGCGTCGAAGCTGAACTGGCCGCCGCAGTTTTGGCACTCATCGTCATCCTGGTAGGACCGCCGTACTTCCAGGCCCATATTCATGGTGTGGCGGCCGTGGTTATAGAGCCAGTTGTTGGCGAAGCCGAGCCCGAGCTTACGGTTGGTGGAGTTGGTTTCGCCGTTGGAGTTTACGCCCCACGTGGTGGGCGAATCGAACCCATTGAAGTTAATCGTGGGCAGAATGACGCTGCTCGCCACGGCCGGGAAATGCACGCCGAGATGCGCGTTCAGCTCGTTGTTAATCTCCCCCATCCAGCCCGCGCCGGCCGTCATCACCAGGTTGGATGAGAAGGTCTTGGCGTAGGTGAGAAAGATGCCGGTGCCCAGGCGCGGTTCGGTCTTCAGAGCCGAAAGCTCGTTGTCGAAGTATCCGGGATGATCGAACGCCGGCGTGTTGTAGGCATCGCGCCAGAAGCTGAAGTGGACCGTCTGGGTAGTGGTCAGATTCTCGTCGATGTTGAAGCCCCACGAGGTCTGGCGAGTCTTGGCCGATGTGATCTGCGATTTGAGGTTGTTGGTGTAACCGGAAGCTGTCGGCGTGGGAATCAGCGGCAGCAGGGTCTTGGAGATGGTGCTGAAGCAATCCTGCGGAATCATATTGCCTGGGAAAGGCTGGCCTGGAGCCGCGCCGGGTGTGCAGCCCGCCGGCAGCGGACCCGAAGGAACATAGATGGGCTGAGGGAATCCGCTGAAATTGCCGCTGATCATGTCCTGGGTGGGAACCGTCATGTTGCCAGTAATCGCCTGGTTCAGTCGATACCACTCGGAGCTGACATAGAAGAAGGTCTTGTCCTTGCCGTCGTAAAGCTTAGGCAGGATGATCGGTCCGCCGACGGAGAAGCCGAAGTTGTCTTCCTTATCGGTGGGCGTTTCGGGCGCGCCTGTGACGGGATTGAGGGGCGGATTGGCTCCCTTGGCGTCGAAGTAGTCGTTGCGCATGATCTCAAAGCCATCCGCGTGCAGCGCGTTGGTGCCGGAGGCGAACTGATACTGCGCGACGCCCTGCGCTAAACCGTATTGCGCGGGGAAGACGTTCTGCAGAACCTTGAACTGATCGACCAGCTCGAAGGGCGGATTGATGTTGGACTGGAAGCCCTGAGTCTCGGACTGCACGGCGGGAATGCCGTTGAAGACCACCTCGTTCTGGAAGTCGACACCGCCGTCGATGCGGTGACTGAAGGCGCCGCCCTGGGTTCCGGGAGCCAGGAAGAGGAACGCGTCGATCTGGCGGCCGCGGGGGCCGACGCCGCCCTGGTTGCCGAGTTCTTCCGGCAGCTCCTGAATCATCTCCGGCGGAATCGTGGTGCCGAGGCTGGGCTCGGCGGTTTCCAGAGCAATGGCCGGCGAGGTCACCTGGATCTCCGTCGTGGTCGCGCCGGGTTTCAGCGTCGCATTGGCGGTGGAGATCGTACCGACATCGATGTGCAGCCCGGTCAGGACGAACGCGGAGAAGCCGGGAGCTTCCACCTTCACCGTATACGCGCCTGGGATGAGGTCGGTGATGCGGTATTCGCCCACCGACGTGGTGACGGCATGGGTGGCGACCTGCGTCGCATCGTTGGTGACGGTTACCTGCGCATTCGGGATCACGGCGCCGGAGGTGTCGGTCACCGTGCCATTGATGCCGCTCAGCGCTTGCGCGTGAAGGCGCGCCGCGGAACACAGCAGGAGCACCACGCTGAGTGCGGTGAGGAGGGCGGTTCGGGCGAGAGGGGGATGAGGAATTCGAGAATCACTGGTCATTGGCTTCTCCCGGTGCAAAGTCGTTCCTGAAAGGCACAGCAACCGATACGGCTCAACGTTGAGTCCATCCGCTCAAAAGGCGGATTGCACTGCCTGGCAGAAAGCACTTCAGAAATTTGAAAAGAACGGAGCCTGGGGACTTCCGAAACAGAAGTGTGGACCGTTTTATGGTAACGATTCCACAGAGATGAAATTTTAGTCACAGAGTGGGTCCGCTTGTCAAACCAGAGATCGGGACCGGCTTGCAACCGGGGGTGGAGGCAGGCGCCCGAAGCCTTGCAGGCAGAGCTCCAGGCGAGCCGTATGATGGTGCCTGCGTCGAGTGGCCCAGGGCGCGTGCCTGAAGCGGAACTGAGGCGAAGAGCGATGACACAGAGCCTGTTATTTCGGTGCGTCGGCGCAGCGTTTGCGGGTCTTGCGCTGGCCGCATCGCTCACCGCCCGGCTTTCGGCGCAGGCTCCGTCTTCCGCCCGCGTCGATCTCCAGGTGATTGTGGTGCCGACCCAGGCCGAGGCAGAACAAGCGGCAGCCCGGCTGAAGCAGGGCGAGGACTTCGCGCAGGTGGCACGCGCGGTGTCCATCGATCCGAACGCGAACAACGGAGGATATGTGCGCGGAGCAGACCCGGCAGCGCTGCGGCCGGAACTCAGCCGCGCCCTGGCCGCGCTGCATCCGGGAGAGATCAGCGGGCCGATTGCGGCCGCGGGAGCCTTCGTCATCGTGAAGCTCCTGAGCGGCATGGTTGCGGCCCCGGCCGCGGGCTCGGGGCAGGGCATGGGGCCGAACCGGAACGGCGGCGGCAAAGGAGTGATTTATCCCGCCGACGTCGCCGGCCAGGTGCTGGCGGATCTGCTGTTCGAGAAGTTTCCCAAGCCGCAGGGATGGGAGCAGGATCTGGCGCAGGTGTGCTCCATCCGCAGGCGGTCATTGGCCGAGGGTATCGCGGGTCTCGAGAATTCGCTGGCGCACCCCGTCGCCGGCAAGAGTCCCGAAGATGCGATCCAGACTCAATACGCGCTGGCGCAGTTGAACGCGTACCAGGGCAAGATGGACAGCGCGGTGAAGGAATGGGAGGCGGCTTACAAACTCGCTCAGGACAGCGTGCCGGCGGGAATTCCCCAACTCACTGAGGTGCTGGGAGTCGCGTACCTCCACAAGGCGCGCATGGAAAACGGCATCTTCACCGATCCGGGTGACCGCTGCATTTTTCCGCCGAGCCACTCTGCATGCTTCGCACAAACGGAGGACTCGAAGCGAGCGATTGACTACCTGACTCGCTACCTGCAACTGAAGCCGGAACCGGCCGACGCGTTGCAGGTGAAGTGGCTGCTGAATCTGGCGTACATGACGCTGGGCCAGTATCCGGACGGCGTGCCGGCGGCGCGGCGAATCCCCCCTTCGGTCTTCGCATCGCAGGACGCATCGCCCCATTTCGCCGATGTGGCTCCCGCGGCTGGCCTGCACTTCGTCTCGATGGCCGGAGGTGTCGCCGTCGATGATTTCGAGAATAACGGCCTGCTCGACGTGGTCGTGTCCAGCTATGACGTGTGCCAGCCGCTGCGCTATTTCCATAACAACGGCGATGGGACGTTTTCCGATCGCACGATGCAGGCGGGGCTGGCCGGGCAACTGGGCGCGCTGAATCTCGTTCAGGGCGATTACAACAACGACGGCTGCATGGATCTGCTGGTGCTGCGCGGGGCGTGGGAATTTCCCGAACGCAAGTCGCTGCTGCGGAACAATTGCGATGGAACGTTCACCGACGTGACCGAGCAAGCGGGACTCGCCGAGCCGGCCACGCGAACGCAAACCGCGGTGTGGGCCGACATCAACAACGATGGCCTGCTCGACCTCTTCGTCGGGAATGAGAACAGCCCCGGCCAACTGTTTCTGAACAAGGGCGACGGAACATTCGAAGACATTTCCCATCGAGCCGGCATCGATCGCACCGCGTTCACCAAGGGCGTAACGGCAGCCGATTACGACAACGACGGCTACGTGGATTTCTACGTTTCCAACTTGTACGGCGGGAATTTTCTCTGGCATAACAACCACGACAACACCTTCACCGAAGTGTCGGAGCAGGCGGGCGTGCATCAGGGCGATGCGCAGAGCTTCGCCACGTGGTTTTTCGATTACGACAACGACGGCCGGCCGGACCTTTTCGTTACGGGCTACTACTTCTCGCTCGATCAAACCCTGCGCAGCTATCTCGGTCTGCCCACCACCGCGGGAACCATGCGGCTCTATCGCAACCTGGGCAACGGGAAATTCGAGGACGTGACGAAACAGACCAGGCTGGACCGGATCAACATGCCGATGGGGGCCAATTTCGGCGACATCGACAACGACGGCTATCTGGACATGTACCTGGCCACCGGAGGGCCGGAGTATGGCGCACTCGCGCCGAAGATGCTGCTGCGCAATCATGATGGGCAGTACTTCGCCGATGTGACGGCGGCTTCTGGAACGGGTGATCTGGATAAGGGGCACGGGGTCTCGTTCGCGGATCTTGGCAACAACGGACGCGAGGACCTGCTCGTCTCGATTGGTGGCGCAACGCCCGGCGATGCGCACGCGTTCCGCGTCTTCCGCAATCCCGGCAATGGGAATGACTGGATCACCGTGAAGCTGGTCGGGGTGAAATCCAACCGAGCCGCGATCGGCGCGCAGATTCACGTCATGGTGCAGAATGGCGCCACGCCGCCGCGATCGATTGACAGAACCGTGGGCAGCGGCGGTTCATTCGGGGCCAATCCCACTGAGCAGCACATTGGTCTCGGGCGCGCCGCCAGGATCGTGAGGCTGGAGGTCTGGTGGCCGGCGAGCCACACGCAGCAGAGTTTCACGCATGTGCCGGCGGATCAATTCATCGAGGTCAGAGAATTCGCGAAGACGTGGACGCGGGAGCGGCGGCCCTCTTTTGAGGTCGGCGGCGTTGCAGAGAAAACAGCAGCAGGAGCGAAGTAGTCGAAGCCACGCGATTGCGCAGCGGGCGCAGCCTCAGGCAACGTCGGTGCGAGCGCTTTCGGCCAGCCTTGACGTGCAGCCGCAGGAAGCGCGCGGAACCAGGCGGGTATCGAGTTTGATTTGCTGCGCTTTGCCCGATCGATTCGAAGGGCTCTGTCCGTCGGGTTCCAGCAACTGATCGAAGAGCGCCTCTCCGGCCAGGCGCGCGATCTCTTCGATGGGCTGCTCCACGACGCTGATGGACGGCCGGACCGTGGATGCGAGCTCGAAGTCGTCGTAGCCGAGCAGGGCGACGGTCCCGGGAATGGACACATTCAGCTTCTGCAGCGCCTCGAAAGCAAAAATCGTCGTGCTGTTCTTCAGGGTAAAGATCGCGTCGGGCGGTTTCGGTCCGGAGAGCAGGCTCTCAATCGCGTATTCCGCGGATTTGTAGTCCTTCACCGAGGTGTCCAGCAAAACCTCCATACCCGCTTTTTCCATCGTGAGGCAGTAGGCGCGAAGCCGCTCGCGAATTGTGAACAGCGTGCTTTCTCCGGTGAGGCACAGAATCCGTTTGTAGCCGTGGCCGATGAGGTGCTCCGTGGCCATCACCGCACCGCGGAAATTGTCGGCTACGACAGAAGGTATGCGCGATTGCGCCACCGGCCGGTCGATGGCGACGACAGGAACGCGCAGCGTATCCAGAAGCTCGCGCAGCATCTGGCTTTGGGAATTCGCCGGCGCGAGGATGAGGCCGTCGACCTGATGATGGATCAGCACGTTGATGTTGTCGATTTCGGTGCGCGGATCGTTTTGCGTGGTGGTGACGATCAGCAGCGAACCGTTGGCGCGGGCCACCGCCTGAATGGCTTCGGCGCACTCCGAGAAAAATGGATCGGCAATGCTGGGAATGACCAGCCCGATGGTGCGGGTGCGATAGCCCTTGAGGATGCGGGCTGCCTGATTGGGCACATAGCCGAGCGCCTCAATGGCGCGGCGCACGCGCAGCAGGGTTTCCGGGCTAACGCGGTGCCCGCCGTTGATGACGCGGGAGACGGTCGTGGTGCCTACACCTGCGCGCCGAGCCACCTCGCTTAAGGTCGGCGGTGAGGACCGTCGCGTCATGGCGGAAAGCTTATCAGAGGGCGGCGGCGGCAGCGATTTGTCGAATTCAGGCATGGTGCGCCTCACGCGCAGAAGGGCTGCTGGCAAGCCGAAGAGGGCCCGCGTCGCGGACGAGTCGGGGCAGCTTTGCTTGACAATCCACGCCGCGTTCTCTTAAATCAGCGATATCGGTGGAAACGATACCATAGGTCGACTCGTTTCTTCTTCCGGCCAGTTACCGGAACTGAACCAAGCCAGATCTCCTCGCAGCGGAATCTCCGTATCGCGAGGCAGCAGCGAACAGCAGCGTTGGGAGCATGATCATGTCAGCAAAGCAGGCCGGCAGAGTTGCGGCTTTGGTTTTTTGCGTCGCCGGAGTGTGCGCCGCTCAGACGCAATCGGCAGAAAAGCCCAATTTGGACACGCAGAAGACGCTCTACGTGGTGGGCTACGCGCACCTCGATACGGAATGGCGCTGGGAGTATCCGCAGGTCATTGACGAATACATTCCCAACACCATGGAGAGCAACTTCGCGCTGTTCCAGAAGTATCCGCACTACATCTTCAATTTCAGCGGAGCCAATCGCTACCGCTTCATGAAGGAGTATTACCCGGCGGACTTCGCGAAGCTGAAGCAGTACGTGGCGGAGGGGCGCTGGTTTCCCGCCGGATCGTCGGTGGAGGAGGGCGACGTCAACGCGCCCAGCGCGGAATCGATTATTCGGCAAATCCTCTACGGCAACGACTGGTTCCGCGCGAACTTCGGCAAGGCCAGCGCGGAGTATATGCTGCCCGACTGCTTCGGTTTCCCCGCGTCCCTGCCGACGATTCTGGCGCATGCGGGCGTGAAGGGCTTCTCGACGCAAAAGCTGACGTGGGGATCGTCGGCGCCCGGCGGAGGGCCGGATTCGCCGGAGAGGACGCCCGAAGGAACGCCGTTCAATGTGGGCGTGTGGACGGGCCCGGATGGAGAGAGCGTGCTGGCCGCGCTCAATCCGGGATCGTACTCAGGCGGCATTGACACGGATTTGAGTAAGCCCCTGCCTCCTCTGCCGCCGGATGCGGCCATCGCTTCGTTGCAGGATCAGATGAAGACGCTGCGCAGCAAGCTCGAAGACGAAGACGCGAGCGGCAAGGGACTGCAGCAGCCGGATCTGCAGCAGTTCATGGCGCTGCGCAACCAACTCAGCGGCCTGCGCGATGCGCGCCGGGATGAGGAGTTGGATCGCTACCAGGGCGACTGGGCGGCTCGTGTGGAGAACAACGGCAAGCTGACCGGCGTCTTCACCGACTACCACTACTACGGAACCGGCGACATCGGCGGCTCGCCCGACGAGAACTCGGTGAAGCTGCTGGAGGCGATCGTCACCCGCGGAAATGCCAGCCTGCCTCCGCCCAACTACGTGAATTTCCGCGACGAAGCGCATGAGAACTGGCCGGAGGTTCCGGTTGGCGACGGCCCGGTGAACGTAATTTCGGCCACAGCCGATCAAATGTTTCTCAATATCACTCCGGCCGAAGAGGCGAGGCTTCCCGAGTACACCGGCGAGATGGAATTGACGAACCACTCCGCGGGATCGCTGACCTCGCAGGCTTATCAAAAGCGGTGGCTGCGCAAAGAGGAAGTTCTGGCGGATGCGGCCGAGAAAGCCTCGGTGGCAGCGTCGTGGCTGGGCGGTCGGACCTACCCTCTCGAGCGGCTCAACAATGCGTGGACGCTCGTGATGGGCGGACAATTCCACGATCTCGCGGCCGGCACGGCCACGCCCAAAGCGTATGAATTCGCGTGGAACGACGACATAATTGCGCAGAATCAGTTTGCGGGTGTGCTGCAAAGCGCGACTGAGGCCGTGTCGGCCGCGCTGAATACCGCGACGGATGGCGTTCCCATCGTCGTGTATAACCCGCTGAACATCGAGCGTCAGGATGTGGTCGACGCCGCGGTGCAGTTCCCCGGCGGCATGCCTTCGAGCGTGGTGGTCACGGGACCGGATGGCCGCGAAGTTCCGGCGCAGATTGCGGACGGGAAGGTGGTATTCCTCGCGAAGGTCCCGTCGGTGGGATTTGCTGTGTACAGCGTGCGGGCTGGGCACGGCGCGAATGCGGCGCCGGAGTCCGATCTGCACGTGACGCAGGATTCCCTCGAGAATCGCTACTATCGCGTTCGGCTTAACAGCAACGGCGACATTGCCAGCGTCTTCGACAAGGAAACGGGGAAGGAACTGCTGGCCGCGCCCATGCGGCTCGCCATCTCCTATGACAATCCCGAGCAGTGGCCGGCGTGGAACATGGACTGGGATCAGGAGCAGGCTCCGCCGAAGGCTTATGTGAGCGGACCGGCGACCATGCGGATTGTCGAGAATGGTCCCGCGCAAGTCGCGCTCGAAGTGACGCGGCAGACGGACGGGTCGAAGTTCGTCCAGACCATCCGGCTTGCGGCCGGCGATGCCGGCAAGCGAGTCGAGATCGCGAACGCGATTGACTGGAACACCCGCGAATCGAATCTGAGAGCGGTGTTTCCGCTGACGGCGCACAACCAGGAGGCGACCTACAACCTGGGAATCGGTACGATTCAGCGGCCTAACGCGCTGCCGAAGAAGTTTGAGTTCCTTTCGCATCAGTGGATCGATCTGACCGATGCGACGAAGACCTATGGCGCGACCATCCTCACCGATTGCAAGAATGGGTCGGACAAGCCGAACGATAATACGATTCGCCTGACGCTGGTGCGTACGCCGGGAACGCGCGGCGGTTACCACGATCAGGGCACGCAGGATCTCGGGCATCACGAGTTCGTATACGGCCTGGCGGGTCACGCGGGCGACTGGCGCACGGGCCAGACGGACTGGCAGGGAGAGCGGCTCAACGATCCGCTGGTGGCCTTCCAGACGGAGAAGCACGCGGGCAGCCTGGGCCGCGAATTCTCGCTCGTGAAGATCAGCAATCCGCGCGTGCGGATCATGGCGCTCAAGAAGGCTGAGTTGAGCAACGAACTCGTGCTGCGGCTGGTCGAGAGCGACGGCAAGCCGGAGCGAGATGTCAAGGTTACGTTGGCATCGCCCATCCGCGCCGCGCGCGAAGTCAACGGGCAGGAGCAGCCAGTGGGGCCGGCTACGGTGACAGATGGTGCGTTGGTGGCCTCGTTCTCGGCCTATCAGCCGCGTACCTTCGCACTGACGCTGGAGCCTGCTTCCGCCCACGTTGCGCCGGTGCACTCGCAACCGGTGACGCTGTCGTATGATCTCGCTGCGGCCAGCAACGACGGCGCCGCGGTAACCGGTGGCTTCGATGGAAAGGGCAATGCTCTGCCCGCGGAGATGCTGCCTGACACGATCCATTTCCACGGCGTCGACTTTCATCTCGCGCCGTCACAGACCGGCACGCCGGATGCAATGGTCGCGAAGGGGCAGACGATATCGCTGCCGCAGGGCGACTACAACCGCGTGTATGTGCTGGCGGCCGCGATTGACGGCGACCAGGACGCGATCTTCCGCGTGGGCGACCACGATGCCCCGCTGAAGATCGAGGATTGGGGCGGCTTCATCGGCCAGTGGGACGACCGCCAGTGGCAGGGCAAGGACGTCACGCAACCCGCACGGCCAGGGAGGCCTGCCGAAACGGAGCACGACGACTACGCAGTGATGACCGGCATTCGCCCCGGATACATCAAGCGCGCGGACCTGGCATGGTATTGCAACCACCACCACGACGCGTCCGGGAAGAACGTCGCCTATTCGTATTCGTACCTCTTCGGGTATGCGCTCGATCTGCCCGCCGGCGTCCACAGCATCACGTTACCGGCGAACGACAAGGTTCGCGTGCTGGCGATCAGCGTGGCTCAGGAAAGCCCAGCCAGCTCTCCCGCGCAGCCGCTGTACGACACGCTGGGGCGGTCAGAACCCGGGCCGGTGGAGCAGCCATAGAGCACGGGCTACTATGGACGCATCGCGACCTTGTTCCGAGGGTTGAGCCTGCGGCTCATCCAGGAGCAGGGCCCCAGGTGCGCATGCAACGCGGGACAAATCAGAGGCGATTTCTGCTGCTGGCCGCGGCGATGGTGGGGAGCCTCGCAGCGGCTGGCCAGCAGGCCGCTCCGGCGCCGCCCGCTCCTGCCCCCAGCGCGGATCTGAGCTCAGCATCCGGCCAGGAGCCGAGGATCGAGTCTGCGCAACCGGCCGATCCGGCCCTTGCGGAATGTCTCGCGCTGATTGAGAAGCGTGCATATGCGCAGGCGGACAAGGGAATTCGCACGTACCTCACGGGTCATCCCGATTCTGCCGATGGCCACTTCCTTCTGGGATATGCGCTCTACCGCGAAAACCAGCCGCGCGAATCACTCGCCGAGTACACGAGTGGCGCCCAGTTGCGGAAACCCACCGCCAACGTTCTCGCGGTGGTTGCGATGGATTACATTTTGTTGCGCGATTACGCGGACGCCGACAAATGGCTGACGCAAGCGACCGCGTGGATCCCGGACAACGAGCTGTATTGGTACTACCTGGGGCGCACCCGGTACGCGGAGAATCACTTCCAGGAAGCCATCCATGCCTTCAATCAATGCCTGACGCTGACGCCGCACGATCTTCGCGCGGAGTACAACCTTGGGTTGGCTTACGCCGGGCTGGGTCGCAATGACGAGGCTGCCGCGGCGTATCGCACCGCCATTGCGTGGGACCAGGATTCGGCGGCAAAGGATCCACAGCCTTATCTGGACCTGGGAACCCTGTTGCTTGACGAAGGAAAACCGGACGAGGCATTGCCGGCTCTGCAACAAGCCGTCGCACTCGATCCGCAGAATCCGCGCGCCCACGAGCAGTTAGGACAGACGTGGGAGCAACTGAAAAACCTGTCGCAGGCCGACACGGAAATGCACGCAGCGGTGAAGCTGGCGCCGGATGTGGCGTCGCTGCATTTCGAGCTGGGCCGCATCTTGCAGCGCGAAGGCTTGACCGCGAATGCCAGGGCCGAGTTTGCCCGCTGCGCAGCCCTCAACGCCAATCACTCCACGGATTCCGCCCCGACTCCGAATCCGGCTCCGCGACAGTAGGTTAATCCGATCGGCTCCGCGAGAACGAGCCGCAACAGGAGATGTGAGGCGCACCTTTCCTGTGGGTTCGCGTGCGGGCGGCTGCTTGCCGTATAGTCCGGGGTGAAACCGCAGCATCAATTCCTTTCTTTCTTACGAGGCACGCATGGATCGAGCGCGCAGACAATTTCTCGTGCAATCCACTTTGGGAGTCCTGGGCGCGACCGTTGCCGGAAAAGTCGAAGCGGCGACCGGACACGCTTTGTCGCAAGACCAGCAAACGCCGCCGCCCGGCCAGCCGCCCGCGTTCGCGACCGCGCCTGCGGTGGGACCGGAGGTCTCCGCCGGAACGTTTGCCGAAGCCGAGAAGCTGGTGCGCGTCGAGATGACCGATGCCTATCGCGCGGAGGCAGCGCAAAGCTGGCGTCAGGCGATGGCTCCGCTCTACGAACGGCGCACCGGGCCGCGCAAAGTTCCGCTGGAGTCCGAGCTCGCTCCCTGGTCGCGTGTGCGCGCCGTGCAGCCAGGCTGGCCCACCGGGCCCACGCAGGACCGCTTCGTTCGCAGCGCGAGCGATCCGGGACCGTTGCCGGCCCACGACGAAGCCATCGCCTACGCACCGGTCTGGAAGCTGTCGCGCTGGATCGAACAACGGCGCCTGACCTCGGTGAGGCTCACGCAGATCTATCTCGACCGGCTGCGGCGATTCAATCAGCAATTGCGGTGCGTCATCACGCTGACGCCCGAGCATGCGCTGGAGCAGGCCCGGCGCGCCGACGCGGAGATTGCGGCAGGCCACTACCGCGGACCGCTGCAAGGCATTCCCTGGGGCGGCAAAGATCTGCTCGATACAGCCGGCATTGCGACGACCTGGGGAGCCGAGCCGTTCCGCAATCGCATCCCTGCCAAAGACTGCACCGTGGTCGAACGGCTCAACGCGGCGGGTGCAGTGCTGGTCGCCAAGCTCAGCATGGGCGCGCTCGCGCTCAACGACATCTGGTTCGGCGGGCAGACGATGAATCCGTGGAATCTCGACGAAGGCTCATCGGGATCGAGCGCAGGGCCCGGCGCCGCCACGGCTGCGGGGCTGGTTGGGTTTTCTGTTGGCAGCGAAACCGGCGGCAGCATCGTCGGCCCCTCGATGCGCTGTGGGGTCACGGGCCTGCGTCCCACGTTTGGCCGCGTGCCGCGCACCGGCGCCATGACGCTGTGCTGGTCGCTGGACAAGCTGGGTCCAATGACCCGTGGCGTGGAAGATACGCTGCTCGTGCTGCAGGCCATCACCGGCCCTGATCCCGGCGACACGGACAGCGTGCCCAGCCGCCTGGACTTCGACGGCTCGACAAGCGGCGTGGCAAAAGTCCGCGGCCTGCGCGTCGGCTATTTCCCGAAGTGGATGCATGAGGACCCGGCGACGGAAGTCGATCGCGCCGCGCTGAAGACGATCGGGCAGGTGGGCATGAACCCGGTGGAAGTGTCGCTGCCCGACTGGCCCTACGATTCGCTCGAGATCATCCTCTTCGCCGAGGCAGCCGCGGCGTTTGAAGAACTGACGCTTAGCCGGCAACTCGACGAGCTGAAAATGCAGACGCCGGACGCGTGGCCCAATAGCTTCCGGCAAGCACGTTTTCTCTCCGCCGTTGATTTCGTGCAAGCCGACCGCTTTCGGCGCAAGGTGGCGAATGAGATGGCGCGCATTTTCGAGAGTGTGGACCTGCTGCTGGTGCCCTCGCTGCGCGACGAGATGCTCACCCTCACGAACTTCACCGGCCATCCGTCGCTCACGCTGCGCGCCGGCTTCGTCGAAGTGTCGGAGGC
>JBARMS010000264.1:0-30758 GCA_049802575.1 Acidobacteriaceae bacterium
CACCCCCACCGCATGCCCCACGACGATACTGTAAGGCTCCGCGCTGCGCCGATGCGGCGTCTCGATCAGCTCATACGCCGTCGGCCCCAGGCTGGCAAAGATCATCGGCTGATGCGCCGCCCATCCCGCCAACCCGGCCAGCAGAATCAGCAGCGCCTCCCCCGCAGGCGCAATCACCAGCTCCCGCTTCTTCATCAGGAACTAAGATGCGACGCGGCCCTGCCTCTGTAACTCAGACCGCCTCCGGCGGACGCTTCAATTCCGCCTCCCCCGCGGACCGCAGGGTTTCGAGGTCATCCTGCACGGTCTTCCAGATCAAGCTCTCGTCGATGCCTTCGTACTCGTGTCGATAGATATTGCCCGCCGCGGCAATGGCGGCCCAGTCGATCTCCGGGTGCCGCTCTTTCACCTCGTCGGGCAGCCGCCGCGACGCTTCTGAGATGATGTCGAGCGCGCGCACTACCGCGTACACCGTCTTGCGGTCAGCGCCAAAACCTTCCCGGTCGAAGCCTGCCGTGAATGAAGCAATCGCAGCAATATTGTCGAGAGTCTCTCGCAGCCGGACCGCGGGGTTCTTAGAATGCATGGACCGCGTCGCGCAGGATATTGTCTCGCAGCAGCGGCTTCAGCGTCCTGCGATTCACCACGTCCGCCGCCTCGCCCAGCAGCCCGTTCAGATACAGCTTGAGCCGTGCCTACTCGAAAATTCCAATCGGCCGGGCGTCATCCAGCTCGACCAGTACATCCACGTCGCTTGCGTCCGTTGCCTCGCCACGCGCTACCGAGCCGAAGACCGCCGCGTGCGCCACCCCGTGCCGGCGCAGTTCGCCTTCGTGGGTGCGCAGCGTGTGCAATACGGATTCCAGCGCAACAGCCATAGCAGCCCCAGTGTACCGCCGCCCGGCTCTCTGTACCCTGTGCGCTGAACCCTGTACCCTGCTTCTCATGGCCCGCAAAGAAGACTCCGAGCGCCTCGTCAACGCCGCCCGCGCCCAGGAAGAAGATTCCTTCGAGCTCAAGCTCCGGCCCCGCCGCCTGCGCGAATTCATCGGCCAGTCGAAGGCGAAGCAGCAGCTCGAAATCGCCCTCGAAGCGGCGAAGACGCGTGGCGAAGCCCTCGACCATGTTCTCCTCTTCGGCCCGCCTGGCCTCGGCAAAACCACGCTCGCCACGATCATTGCGAACGAGCTCGACGTCGGCTTCCAGCAGACCTCCGGCCCCGCGCTGCAGATTCAGGGCGACCTCACCGCCATCCTCACCAACATCCGCGAGCGCCAGGTGCTGTTCCTCGACGAGATCCACCGCCTCCAGCCCGTCCTCGAAGAAAAGCTCTACACCGCGCTCGAGGACTACAAGCTCGACATCATCATCGGCCAGGGCCCCGCGGCGCGCACCCACGTGATGGAGATTCGCCCCTTCACCTTCGTCGCCGCCACCACCAGGCCCGGCCTGCTGAGCTCTCCCCTGCGTTCCCGCTTCGGCATCCTCCTCCGCCTCGAGTTCTATACCGACGACGAGCTGCGCTTCATCGTCTCGCGCTCCGCCGAGGTGCTCGGCATTCCGGTCGACGAAGACGGCGCCGCCGAGATCGCCATGCGCTCGCGTGGAACCCCCCGCATCGCCAACCGCCTGCTGCGAAGAGTTCGCGACTACGCCCAGGTCCGCGGCTCCGGCCGCATCGACCGCCAAACCGCCTGCGACGCCCTGCAGATGTTAGAAGTCGACGCCCACGGCTTCGACGAGTTAGACCGCCGCTTACTCCTCACTATCATCGAGAAATACGACGGAGGCCCTGTTGGCTTAGGAACCTTAGCCGCGACGTTAGCGGAGGAAGAAGATGCGCTCGAAGAAGTCTACGAACCGTTCTTAATCCAAATCGGATTTCTCGACCGCACCCCCCGCGGCCGTTGCGCCACGCGGCTGGCATATGAGCACTTCGGGTTGCCGCTGCCCCGGAAGCAAGCTGGACTGTGGTAGGACAGTTCCAGACAGTCAGCTGGATTAGGATGGTCTTCTGAGGAACGCCTGGTATGTCAGACGAGATGGAAGAGCTCCAGAAAAGAGCCGAAGCTCTCACGCCAAAATACCAAGAGGTCTCATTTAGGAGCTTTCTGGAGGAGATCCCCCCAGACACCTATGTGAGGCTAATCGACATCGAAGCCGAAATCGGGTCGCCGCTTCGTTTTAAGACGCCAGACATCACGCTCTTTTGCGAAGGCAAAGATTGTGCGGGCGTGCGGATCTTCCGGACGAAGGATTCTATCTACCATTCCGAGGGGTGGTCGCAGAAGTTCTTACTATATACGTGCAGGAATTGCGGAGCGTCTTCAACAACTTTCGCAATCCGCTACCACATCGTTCACGGTAATTCCGACCCGCAGTGGAGAGCCCTTTTTCTCAAGATCGGCCAAGTGCCCGCATTTGGTCCGCAAACGCCCGCAAGACTGATATCTCTCATCGGGCCGGACCGCGAAATCTTCTTGCAAGGCCGCCGATCAGAGACCCGCGGTATGGGCATTGGTGCATTTGCCTACTACAGACGCGTCGTCGAAAACCAAAAAAACAGAATCATTGCTGAGATTGCTCGGGTTGCAAAGACGCTGGGGAGCACGGCAGAGGTCGACGCCCTCTTTAAAGCCGCGATGAAAGAAACTCGCTTTAGTGAGTCTCTGGCGATGGTCAAAGACGTTATACCGCAGACGCTCATGATCAGCGGCCAAAATCCTTTGACCCTCCTGCATTCTGCCCTGAGCAAGGGGCTGCACGACGAGAGCATGACCGACCAGCGATGCCTACAACTGGCGCAAGCATCCGCACAATTCTCGCCGAACTCGCCGAGCGCGCAGCGGCGGCTCTCAAGAGCGACAAGGACATCCAGTCAGCTCTGAGCACGCTAATCTTGGCTCAGGGCACCCCTGTCGCGGAGAAGGGCACGGCCGGCAAAAACCCCGCCGAAGCGCGTCAATCCGACGCGACGGAAGAGCTCCAATAGTACGATCACCTTGCATCACGCAGCATCATTCGTATTATCCCGTCAGATGTGAGCCAATGGCCACGAAGGAACGGCTCCTGCGGAACATGCGATTGGACAAGAGACTCACCCAGGAGGAAGTCGCCGACCAAATGGGGATCAGTCAGGCTTCGTATTCCGCCATTGAACGCGGCCAGAAGCCTCGCGCAGTAGAGGAGGCGGTCCTCACCATCAACCGCATGCGGACGCGCACCGACAGAACAGATGGCGGGGACGCAAGAGCTGGCAAATCGAAAGACTAAGGTCCTGCATCGCAGGACGACGGTAGAAGCCCCGGCCTTCAGGCCGGGGAGGGAAACGCAAAAGAGAAGCGGCCTTTAGGCCCGGCCCCCGCCCAAGCCCCACGATGAGCTTTGCATCAGGGCACGGCTTCCAGCCGCGCCGCGAGGCGCTTCCATGTTGCCGCAGGCCTCGCGCAGGCGGAACGCCGCAGCGACGCCCTCAGGCCAATCCCGCGCCGGAGGCACAATGCAGAATAGCCCCGCGGTTCAGCGCGGGGAAACGATCCCCAGAAAGTGAGGAGTCCCGGAGGGACGGCGCATAACTCCACACCGCCCAGCTACCGTTGTTGCCGTTGCTTTTGTATCAGGGCACGACTTCAGTCATGCCGTAAGCCGCGCCGCGAGGCGCTTCCATGCTGCCGCAGGCCTCGCGCAGGCGAACGCCGCGGCGACCCCTCAAGCCAATCCCGCTCCGGAGGCGCAGTGCAAATTAGCCCCGCGCTTCAGCGCGGGGAAACGATCCCCAGAAAGTGAGGAGTCCCGGAGGGACGGCGCATAACTTCACACCGCCCAGCTACCGTTGTTGCCGTTGCCTTCGTATCAGGCCATGACTTCAGTCATGCCGTAAAGCCGCGACGCAAGGCGCTTCCATGCTGCCGCAGGCCTCGCGCAGGCGGAACGCCGCAGCGACCCCCTCAGGCCGGCCGCCGCTTCCCCCGCGTGTTCTCCATCGCATGCCGCAGCAGCGCGTTCGCCCGCGTCTGATACCCGCGCCCGTAGCTCTTGAGCCAGTCCACCACGTCTGCATCCAGCCGCATCGTCACCGGCTTCTTCGGCGGCCGATAGGACTTGCCCGCCATCACGCCGGTTCACGACAAATCCATATCGAAAAAGACAAGTGTCATCCTGAGCGAAGCATCCGAATACGTTGCGCCGCAGGCGCAACAATCCGTTCAGCCGCAAGTCGAACGGACCTGCATTTTCCCCCGGGATCACCACAATCTCAGGGCAAATCAACACTCTGTCATCCTGAGCGAAGCCGAAGGACCTGCATTTCCTGCGCGCGGTACCACCGTCACTTGGCGCAAAACCCCGCCGGCTCTAATCTCGCCCCATGCGCCCGCACATCTATTTCGTGTACATCGTGGCGAGCCGCACCCGCGTCCTCTACATCGGCGTCACCAGCAATATCGAAGCGCGCATCGCGCAGCACAGGAGCAAAACATTCCCCGGGTTCACGGCGGATTTCAACTGCAATCGCCTCGTCTGGTACGCGAGCTACGACGACGTCCGCCACGCCATCGCCCGCGAAAAACAGCTCAAAGGCTGGACGCGCGCGAAGAAGCTCGCGCTGATTGAAAAGATGAACCCGACCTGGATCGACCTGAGCGAGGAGTGGGGTAAGCCGCTCCAGCCGATGCAGGACAAAATGCAGGTCCGTTCGACTCGCGGCTGAATTCCTTGTTGCGCCAACGGCTGGGCGCAACGAATTTGGAAGGCTCGCTCAGGATGACAGATTGATTTGCCACCCCGAAAACCGCGCCTCACCCAGAAACTGTCAAGTCCCCCGCCTCCGCACCAAAGTAATGAGCCCTCATAACAAGCCACTTACCAGCCAAAACTCCCGAAGAAAGTTGGCGTGCTTTGTAGCTCAACCTGATATCCTGAACTTAGAGTAGAAAAAAAGAAAAAGCCTCACGCAAAGCGTGGGGCTTTTCTATTTCCGCCAACCCGCTGACGGCTTTTCGCTGACAGTTTCTTCGCTGAAAGCCTTTCGCTAACAGCTTCTCGCTGACAGCTCCTGGCGAACAGTCTGTCGCTAACAGCTTTTCGCTGGAAGTTTCTCGCTGGCAGTCACTCGCTAACAGTTTTTCGCTGGAAGTTTCTCGCTGGCAGTCTCTCGCTAACAGCTTTTAGCTGGCAGCTGGCAGCTAACCCCTAAACCCTAACCCCTGAGGTACCCATGTCCGACGGTCAACCCCATCTCGTTCCACCACCCGAGCGCCGCTGCCGCTTCGTCAAAACCAACGGCGCACGCTGCACCATGCCCTCCCTGCATCGGCACGATCTCTGCTTCGACCACGCCTACCGCGTCCGCGTCGTGCGCGGCAACGCCAAACGCATCAAGCGCGAAGAGCCTTACATGGTGCCCCTCATCACCTACAACTGGGTCGAGGACCACCACGCCATCCTCCGCAACCTCAACGAAATCTCCCAGCAGCTCGCCAACGGCGCCATCAACCACCGCCAGGCCCACGCCTTCATCCTCCTCCAGCGCACCTTGCTGAAAACTATCCGCCAGATGAAAGAAATTCAGCAGGTCGAAACGCCCGTCGAAGACTTTGTCGAAGAGGATGGCGTCACCCTCGCCGTCCCCGACAACGACGCCGCCGGCCAGCCCATCGATCGCACCGCCGATCCCGATCGCCCCACCCTCAGCTTTGACCCCGACACCGACGAGGGCCGCAGGAATCAGAAGCAAAAGCTTCTCTGGGAGTACTTCAGCGCCGACCCCGCCTCCGGCGTCCCCTATGGCGTCGACATCGACTGGCCCGGCCGCCCCGCCGGCTTCGTCCCACCGAACACCAGTGCGGCGCAATCGGATACCGGCGCCGCGCCCCCACCCGCGTCTGCCTCGCCGGAGAATTGCGACGCGCCCGATCTTCCCGCACCCTGCTCTGAACAGGAGCGCATCAGCGACCAGCAGGAATCGGTCCGCCCCTGGGCCGCGCAGCCGTCGTCCGTCCCCGTCCTTCTCCTCTCCCAGCCTGCCCCGGACTCCGACGCCACGGCATGCCTCACCCTGCAGGCGGTCGCCGACCCCCTCTGCGTAACTCCCGCAGAATCAGCAAACATTTCGCCGGAAATTCCCCTAAATCCTTTGTATTCCACACTTGCTCCCATTTTGGTCTGTAACCCCTGCCCTTCCCACACATACGCAAAATTCGAGTTTTTTCCTGGGCGAGTTAAGATCGAACTTCCCCCGGAATCGGTTTCCGCCCGACCCTGACCGCATGACTTCTGCCGCCGACGCGACCAAATCCCAGCTCCGCAAGACGATGGGCTTCTGGGATGTGCTGCTGTTCAACATCGCCACCGTGCTGGGGCCGCGCTGGATCGCGGCCGCCGGACACAACGGCACGTCGTCGATCAGCCTGTGGGCGCTGGCGGCGGTGCTCTTCTTCGTGCCGGGCGCGCTGGTCATCAATGAGCTGTCGTCGCGCTTCCCGGAAGAAGGCGGCCTCTACGTCTGGGCGAAAGAAGCGTTCGGGCCGTTCCACGGCTTCGTCGCCGGCTGGACGTACTGGATCTACACCGTCTTCTACTTTCCCGGGCTGCTGCTGGCCAGCGCGTCCATGTCGGCGTATGTTTTCGGCCCCCACGGCGCGGCGCTGGCGCAGGATCGCGCCTTCCAGCTCTGGGTTTCGATTGGGCTGCTGGTGATCGCGGTCGCGCTCAACATCGTCGGCCTGAACATCGGGAAATGGCTGCAGAATGCGGGCGGCGTCGGCACATTTGTGCCGCTGCTGATTCTGGTGCTGGTGGCTTTCGCGGTGGTTTCGCGCCACGGATCGGTCACCCACTTCACGCTGCATAACATCCTGCCCACCTGGAACTGGGACACGGTCAACTTCTGGTCGCAGATCGCCTTCGCCTTCACCGGACTGGAGCTGGTGTCGGCCATGAGCGAGGAAGTGCGCAATCCGCGGCGCACGCTGCCGCGCGCGGTTTACGGAGCAGGGGCGCTCATCGCGTTCATCTATATTGCGGGGACGTTTGCAGTGCTGGCGCTGGTGCCCGCGGCGAACCTCGATCCGCAGAGCGGCGTTTTCAGCGCCATCTCGGCTGGATCGACGATTCTGCGGATTGGATTCGTCGGGATCCTGGCGGCGGTGCTGGTCAGCTTCGGCAACGCCGGCGGCGTGGGTTCGACGGTGGCCGGCATCGCGCGCGTGCCGTTTGTGGTGGGCATCGACCGCTACTTGCCGGCGGCGTTCGGCAAGATTCATCCGCGCTGGAAGACGCCGTGGGTGTCGATGCTGATCCAGGGCGGATTGTCGGGGGCGTTTCTGCTGCTGAGCCAGATCAACGACACCACGCGCGGCGCGTATCAGTCGCTGGTGGACGTGGCCATCATTCTCTACTTCATTCCGTTCCTCTATATGTTTGCCGCGGTCATCAAGCTGGGGCGGCGCAGCGACCGCGCGGCGAACCGCGAGGCGATCCTCGTGCCCGGCGGGCAGGCGGGTTTGTGGCTGTGCGGCGGCTTAGGTTTCGTGATCGTGCTGCTGGCCATCGTGCTGTCGATCATTCCACCCGGCGATACGTCGAGCCGGTTTCTGTTTGAGGTAAAGGTGACGCTGGCAACGGTCGGATCGATCCTGATCGGGCTGGTGCTCTACTGGCGGGGCGCGCGCTCGAGGGCCGCGGAGGAGTGAGCGCAGAGGAGCGGGTCGCGGAAGGCGTCCGCAGCGAACCTTCAGAGTCGAGACGGTTTGCGTGGCCGTAAATGTGCCTGCGCAATCGAAACCGCAGACGCTACACTGACGGTACCCCCATGAAACGAATCCTCGACGGCTACACTCACTTCCGCCGGGAAGTATTTCCGAAAATGAAAGACCAATTTCGATTGCTGTCGGACCGGCAGCAGCCCGAAACCCTGTTCATCACCTGCGCCGATTCACGCGTCGTGCCGAGCCTGATGCTGCAAACCGATCCAGGCGACTTATTTTTGTGCCGCAGCGTGGGCAACATCGTTCCTCCGCACGGGCAAATGGCGGGCGGCATTTCGGCGACGGTGGAGTACGCGGTCGAAGTGCTCGAGGTGAGCGACATTATCGTCTGCGGCCATTCCGACTGCGGCGCGATCAAGGCGATGTTCGACCGCCGCGATCTCAGCCGCCTGCCGCTGACCGCGAAGTGGCTGGGCTTCATCGAACCGGCGTGGAAATATCTCGACGCGGGCATTCCGTCCGATCCGCGGGTGCTCGTCACGGCGCTCATTCACGCCAACGTGGTCGCGCAGCTGGAGAACCTGAAGACGCATCCAGAAGTGGCGCGGGGACTGGCGCACAAAACGGTCGCGGTGCACGGCTGGTACTACGACATCCTCACGGGAGCGATCGAGACCTACGATCAGCAGCAGCGGAAATTCGTCGCACTCGAAGATGCGCCGTTGTCCGAGCGGCCGATCGCCTCCTGAGCGGAACGGCCGGTCACGCTTCGAGGAGCGCGGCCCGCAAAAAGGTTTCGAGATTGGGCTCGATTCTGTCCTGCAGGGCTGCGGCGTCCATGGCGGGAAACTGAGCCTGGATGGCGGCCAGCAGGTCGGCGCGGGTGCGGGTGCCATCGAGCAGAGAGAACAGGGCGCGGACCGTCGGATCGTTCAGATCGACGGTTTTGTGCCAGAGATTCGCCACGTGGGCGCGCGTCTGCGCTTCCTGCCGGCTGCAGGCCGAAGCGCGGGGCCGTTCCGACAAGCTGGCTGCGACGGGCGCTTCCCAGAGGTGCAGTTCGATGAGGCGTGCGATCGCCATCTGCAGCAGCAATCCGGGAACCTGCTCGGGCAGGAGGCCGCGGCCGGTCAGAGTCTCCGATACCTCAGCGTAATCAAGGGCTCGCGGCGCTGCTGCGATTAGCCGATCGAGAAGAGCGACGACGGGCGGCTGATCAATATTGACTTCGGCTCCGCGCTCCAGCTGATAGGTTCGCGCGTCGGGGCGGGAGGACGCCGTTGCCGTCGCCAGGGAGGAGAAGCGCATGCGCGGCATCGCAGCCGTGGTGAATTTCGCCTGCACGGGAACGCCGGACCGAACCAGCAGGGTCTGGCGAAAACCGCGCACGCGAAGGAAGTCGAGGACGTATTCCTGCTGCACGGTATCGTCGCCGGCAAATTCCGCCACGGCCTCGATCAGGTCGGGCCGCATGCCGGGATCGAGCGGCGTGGGGAGTTCTGCCTCGCAGAGGTAGGCGAGGCCATGCTGCCGGGCATGCGCGGCCAACTGCGCGACCGAGACGGGTTCGTAAGCCGGATTCATCTCATCGTGATACGTGCCGCCAGGGAGGCGCTTGTTCATGCGGCCGAGATGGTCTTCGAGCAGCCGACGGTACGCGTCTCCCTCGGGCCGGGACTGCACAATGAGCTGGAGCAGCCTCATGCCGGCGGCGACCTGGTCTTCCGGCGCTTGCTTCTGCCGGCTGCCGCAGCGCAGCGCATCGCGGACGAAATTGCGGAGGTACGCGCCGGGCAGGGCGTTGTAGCTGATGAAGGCGACGCCGTTCGGGGCCAGGCGCTCGCCGCACAGCGCGAGCAGCGCGTCGCGAACCGGGTCGGGCACCCACGCGTAGACTCCGTGCGCGAGGATGTAATCGTATTCGCCCAGGCCGGACACCGAACACAGGTCGGCCTGAAAGAGCTGGATGTTGCCGAGGCCCAGCTCGCCGATGCGCTGGCGACCGCGCGCGATGGGCAGTCCGGCGAGGTCGAGGCCGGTGAACTCGGCCTCGGGCATGGCGTAGGCCATGGGGATGAGGTTGGCGCCCTCGCTGCAGCCGATCTCGATCACTCGGGCCTGAGCGGGAGGCGCGGCCGTGACGCCATGGAGGGCAGCCATCACCGCGAGCCGGTCCGGATGCGTGTCAGGAAAAGACAAGGCGGGATACGCGACTACATCGTATTCGTTGGGAATTGCGGACACCTCGGGCCTCGGGACGTTTCCAGTGTATGGGGACGGCTGGCCAGAGGCGGTTAGCGAAGGACTGTTAGCGAGGGACTGTTAGCGAAAGACTGCTAGCGAAGGACGACTAGCGAAGGGCGATTAGCGAAAGACGATTGGCGATAGGACGGTTGGCGATAAGACGCCTAGCGAGAGACAACTCTGTGGAGGGGGTGAGGTTCGGGGCAGGGTATCGGGGGGCGATGGTCAATGCACGCCGACGGGGGCTTTGCCCGGTTTGGCCTTCTTGAAGAACCAGACCAGCACGACGCATCCGAAGCAGATGAGCGACATCCAGCGGAAGACGTCGATGAAGGACCAGAGCAGCGCCTGCTGGCCCAGTCGCTGGTAGAGGGTCGCCGCGGCCGCTGCCGGAGCATTTGGCGCGGCGGTGTGGTGAGACAGGTAGCCGGTCAGCGCACTGAGCTGCTGCTCAAACCAAGGCTGGGTTTGCGGGGCGAAGCCGCCGATTTCCGTTTGGTGGAGATCGGTGCGGCGGACCAGCATGGTTTGCGCGATGGAAATGCCGATGGAGCCGCCGATATTGCGCACCAGGTTGAAGATGCCGCTGGCGTTGCCGATTTGGTCGTTGCGCAGCGTGCTGTACGCCTGAGTGGTGATGGGGACGAAGACGAAGCTGAGGGCAAAGCCGGTGACGACAATGGGGATCAGCAGGGTCCATGGACTGATGCCCAGATTGATGTTGCCGAAGTAAAGCGACATGATCCCGAAGCCGATGAAGCCAAAGGTCAGCAGATAACGGGGATCGACCTTGTTGCCGAGGTAGCCGATGACCGGCATGCCGAGGATGGAGCCAATGCCGCGCGGGCCGACGACCAGGCCGGCGGCAAACGCCGTGTAGCCGAGCAGCTCCTGGTAGAAGAGCGGCAGCACCGTGATCATGGAGTAGATGCAGAGGCCGAAGAGAACCATGAGAGCGCAGCCGAGGCCAAAGTTGCGGTCTTTGAGGGTGCGCAGGTTGACGAGCGGGGTCTTGCTCCGCCAGGAATGAACGACGAACCAGGTGAAGGCAACAATCAGGAAGAAGAAGGCCCAGCGGATCCATGGGGCGCCGAACCAGTCGTCTTCCTGGCCCTTGTCGAGGATGATCTGGAGGCAGCCGGTCCAGACGGCGAGCAGGCCGAAGCCGATGCCGTCGAATTTGCTGGCGTGGCCTTTGGTGATGTACTCGGGGTCCTTGATATAGCGGCTGATCATGAAGACGGCCAGCGCGCCCACAGGGATGTTGATATAGAAGGCGTAGCGCCAGCTGTAGGTATCGGTGAGCCAGCCGCCCAGCGTGGGGCCGAGGACGGGGGCGACCACGACGCCGAAGGCAAACAGCGCCATGGCCGCGCCGCGCTTCTCCGGCGGGAAGCTTTCGAGCAGGATGGACTGGGAGAGGGGCTGCAAGGCTCCGCCGCCGGCGCCCTGGATGACGCGGGCGATGAGGATAAAGCCCAGGGTCGGCGCGGCTCCGCAAAAGAAGGAAGCGACCGTGAAGATGATGACGCAGGTGATAAGGAAGCGCTTGCGGCCGAACTTGAGGGAGAACCAGTTGCTGGCGGGAAGGATGACGGCGTTGGCGACCAGATAGCTGGTCAGGACCCAGGTGGCCTCGTCGTTCGAGGCAGAAAGGGAGCCGGCGATATAGGGCAGAGCCACCGAGGCGATGGCCGTGTCCAGGACCTCCATAAAGGTCGCCAGCATCACGGAGACCGCGATGAGCCAGGGGTTAACCCCAAAATTCTGCGGCTGCTGGCCGCCTGCGTCTGCCATTCACACTCTGCCTGGGTGGGAAACGATAGGGAGACCGGTATCGGGAGAAGAACAAATCCACCGAATGCGGGGCCGATCGGAACTCGTGTGCTTGGTTTTGGATACGGGCGGAGGGGATTGGGATGCAGAGTCGCTGAGGAATTCGTTCCATTCGCTGGCTGGGCGAGGGCAATCTCAAGATTTTAAGGGGTTTGCCGGTTCTGCATCGCGGATGCAGTTTTCGGCATCAGATAGATTGACAATCATACACTCAAGTGCCATCCTAGCCAAGGCAAGGCACTTCGGAGGAGCAGGAAATTTCATGGCAAAGATTATCGGAATCGACCTCGGCACGACCAACTCGGTCGTAGCCGTGATGGAGGGTGGCGAGCCTAAGGTGATCGCCAACGAAGAGGGCGGCCGGACCACCCCTTCGGTCGTAGCGTTTACGAAATCCGGCGAGCGGCTGGTAGGCCAGGTGGCGAAGCGCCAGGCGATCACGAACCCGGCGAACACGATTTATTCGATCAAGCGGTTTATGGGCCGCCGGTTCAATGAAGTCAATGACGAGATGAAGATGGTGCCCTATAAGGTGGTGCAGCAGGGCGACCATGTGGCCATTGAGGCGCAGGGCAAGCTGTATACGCCGCCAGAGATTTCGGCGCTGATTCTGCAGAAGCTGAAGAAGGCGGCTGAGGACCATCTGGGCAGTACGGTGACGGAAGCTGTGATCACGGTGCCGGCGTACTTCAACGACGCGCAACGGCAGGCGACGAAAGACGCGGGCAAGATTGCCGGTCTGGACGTGAAGCGCATCGTGAACGAGCCGACCGCGGCCGCGCTGGCCTACGGGCTCGACAAGAAGAAGGACGAGACGATCGCCGTATACGACTTCGGCGGCGGGACGTTCGATATTTCCATTTTGGAAGTGGGCGAAGGCGTGATCGAGGTGAAGTCGACCAACGGCGACACGCACCTGGGCGGCGACAACATCGACCAGCGCATCGTGGACTGGCTGACCGAAGAATTCAAGAAGGACGAGGGCCTCGATCTGCGGTCGAAGGGCAATGAGATGGCGCTGCAGAGGCTGCGCGACGCGGCGGAGCGCGCCAAGATCGAGCTGTCGACGGCGCTCGAGACCGAGATCAATCTGCCGTTTATCACCGCGGACGCAAACGGTCCCAAGCACCTGGTGAAGAAGCTGACGCGGTCGAAGCTGGAATCGCTGGTCGAGGACATCATCCAGCGGTCCGTCGATCCGTGCAAAAAGGCGATGACGGATGCGGGCGTGGACACGAGCAAGATCGACGAGGTCGTTCTGGTGGGCGGACAGACGCGCATGCCGCGGATCCAGCAGCTGGTGAAAGATCTCTTCGGCAAGGAAGGGCACAAGGGCGTCAATCCTGACGAAGTGGTTGCGGTGGGCGCCGCGGTGCAGGCGGGCGTGCTGGCGGGCGAAGTGAAGGACCTGCTGCTGCTCGACGTGACGCCGCTGACGCTGGCGATCGAGACGCTGGGCGGCGTGGCGACGCCGATGATCCCGCGCAACACGACGATTCCGACGAAGAAGACGGAGACGTTTTCGACGGCGGCGGACAGCCAGACGGAGGTCGAAGTGCACGTGCTGCAGGGCGAGCGGCCGATGGCAGCGCAGAACCGGACGCTGGGCAAGTTCAAGCTGGGCGGGATTCCTCCGGCGCCACGCGGCGTGCCGCAGATCGAGGTGACGTTCGACATCGACGCCAACGGCATCCTGAACGTGACGGCGAAGGACAACGCCACGGGCAAGGACCAGAAGATCACGATCACGTCGTCTTCGGGCCTGAGCAAGGAAGAAGTGGAGCGGATGGCGAAGGAAGCCGAGGCGCATTCAGCCGAGGACAAGCAGAAACGCGACGAGATCGAAGCGCGGAACCAGCTCGACGGGCTCGTTTACAACATCGAGAAGATGCTGAAGGAGAACGGCGACAAGGTTTCGGGCAGCGAGAAATCGGACGTCGAAGGCGCTTTGGCCGATGCGAAGAAGACGCTGGAGGGGCAGCCGAGCGTGGCCGAGATGAATGCGGCGCGCGAGAAGCTGACGCAGGCCTCGCACAAGCTGGCGGAGGCCATGTACAAGGCGAACGCTCCGGGTGCGGGGGTTCCCCCGACCGACGGCGCAACGGCGGCCGAAGGCACGACCGAGCAGAAGAAGGACGAAGGGGTGATCGACGCGGAGTACGTGGACGTGGAGGAGAAGAAGTAGCCGGTAGCGTGTAGCGCATAGCGTGTAGCGTGTAGGGCTGAGGGAGGCGTTCCGCGGGGAACGCCTCCGGCTTTCAGGACGTAAATGCGTGGTGGTGGGGACCGGAGAATGACGAACACCCTTTGGAAATGCGAGCAGTACACGGCGGGGCGAAGAACCAACAGCGTGGTCTTCGACTCGGAGGAGCAGGCGAGCCAGTTCGTGGAGCAGATGCGCAAAGTCGAGCCGGATATTTTCTGGCGGGTGGAAGCGGTGGACGCGCGGATGGTTTGGAACTGAGGGGGAATGTCAGGAGTGTTCACTCGCCAGGTAGTGCAGAATGTCTCCGCAGTTCTGGATGCGGATGCAGACGCAGTATGATCTGGAGGTTGCGGAGGACACGATAGCTGCGGAGATTCGGCGAGAGGCGGAGCCGATGAAGCGGGAAACCGCCTCAGGGGCTAAAGCCCGATGCAATTTGCGGCTTTTGCGGCACGACTGAAGTCGCGCCCTGATACAAAAGCATCGGGGATAAGAACGGAGCCGAAGCGCAGATCCTTCGATTTCGCTGGTCGCGCGATACGCGCCCAGCTTCGCTCAGGATGATAGTAGAAAAAAATGCCACCGACCCAGCACAAAGACTATTACGCGACGCTTGGCGTGAAGAAGGCGGCGACGGCGGAGGAAATCCGCAAGGCGTTTCGCAAGCTGGCGCGCAAGTATCATCCGGACGTGAATCCGAACGATAAGAAGGCGGAGGAGAAGTTCAAGGAAATCTCCGAGGCCAACGATGTGCTTTCCGACGAGAAGAAGCGGAAGATCTACGACCAGTTCGGCTTCTATTCGGATCAGATCGATCCGGCGGCGGCGGAAGCGGCGGCGCGCGCGGGTGCAGGGCAGGGCGGATTTGGCGGGGGCGGGTTCGGCCAGGGCGGACAGGGTCAGGGAGTTCCGTTCGATTTCAGCGGCTTCGATTTTTCGGAAGAAGCGCAGCCCGGCGCGGGCGGCGGATGGGGCAGTTTCCGCGACATCTTCTCGGGGATGTTCAATCGCGAGCGGGAGGCGCAGGGGCCGCAGGCAGGCACCGATCTCGAATATCAGGTCAATGTGGACTTCTGGACGGCGATTCGCGGCGGCACGGCGAAGCTGCAAATCCAGCGCCAGGAACTTTGTCCCACTTGCCACGGACGAGCGTCGACGGGCGGATCGCAGCAATGTCCTGAGTGCCACGGCACGGGCCAGGTGACGCAGATGGGCGGGCGGATGAAGTTCAACATCCAGTGCCCGCGCTGCAACGGCACCGGCAAGTCCACCCAACCCTGCCCCACCTGCCATGGCGAAGGCACCGTTTATAAAAGCGAGCCGCTCGAGTTTCGGATCAAGCCGGGGACGCGCGACGGGCAGCGGATCCGCCTGGCGGGCAAAGGCAACGCAGGCGTCAATGGCGGCGCGGCGGGCGACCTCTATCTTGTGATCCGCACCGGGCCGCATCCGGTGTTCACGCGGTCGGGCGACGACATTCTGATCACGCTGCCGGTAACGGTATCGGAGGCGGCGCTGGGCAGCCGCATCGAGGTACCGACCATCGACGGGCGCGCGCAACTGCGCATTCCTCCGGGCACGCAGAGCGGGCAGAAGCTGCGCATGCGGGAGCGGGGTGTGCCGTCGGCCACGCGGGAAGGGACGCGCGGCGATCAGATCGTGACCGTCGAGGTGGCGGTGCCGCACCTGCGGGACGAGCGGTCGCGGGAGATCCTGCGCGAATTTGCCAAGCTGAACCCCGATGATCCGCGGGAAGCAATCTGGGCGAAGGTGTGACCGCAGCGGGTAGCGTTTAGCGTATAGCGTGTAGGGCCTACCGTGCCGAGTCTGCAAACCGAGCGCCTCATCCTGCGCGAGCTCATCCCGGACGATGTGCCGGCGCTGCATGCGGTGCTGGGCGATGCGGAAAACATGATGTGGTATCCGCATCCGCTGAGCGAGGCGGAGGTGGAGACGTGGATTGCGCGCCAGAGCGAGCGGTATGCGTCGGGAACCGGGCTGCTGGCCATGATCCTGAAAGAAACCGGCGAGCTGATCGGCGACTGCGGGCCGGTGTGGCAGGAGGTCGAGGGCGTGCAGGAGCTGGAGATCGGCTATCACGTCCGCCGCGATCAGCAGAGACGCGGGCTGGCGACGGAAGCCGCGCGGGCCGTGCGCGATTGCGCGTTCGCCACTTTCGACGTCGACCATGTGATTTCGCTCATCCGGCCGGAGAACCTGGCGTCGCGCCGCGTGGCTGAGAAGAACGGAATGACGCTCGAGCGCGTGGTCTTCTGGCACGGCTACGACCACTGCGTGTATCGGCTGGGGCGCGGATGAAAGCGCTGGTGCCGCGTGCGTTCTATCTGGCTCCGCCGCAGGTGGTGGCACGCGAGCTGCTTGGCAAGCTGCTGGTGCGGCGGTATGAGGGGAAGCGCCTGGTGGGACGCATCGTGGAGGCCGAAGCGTATTGCGGGATCGACGATCCCGCGGCGCACGCTTTCGCGGGCAAGACGGAGCGCAATGCGGTGATCTTCGGGCCGCCGGGCTTCGCGTACATGTACTTCATCTACGGCATGCACTATTGCCTGAACATTTCCTGCGAGCCGAAGGGGCAGGCGGGATGCGTGCTGCTGCGCGCGCTGGAGCCGGTGGAGGGCCTGGATGTGATGGCGCGGAACCGAGGGCTGTCGCCGGGAAGCGATCCGCGCCTGCTTACCGCCGGGCCGGGGCGTTTGTGCCAGGCTTTGGCCATCACGCGGCTCACGCACAACGGCGTCGATGTGACCAGCATGCGTTCGGGATTGCATGTGGAGGAGGGCGGGCCGGCTTCGGGATCCATTGACGTTTCGGCACGCGTGGGCATCCGCAAGGCGGCGGATCGACCGCTGCGTTTTGCGCTCGCCGGGAATCGTTTCGTCTCGCGATGAATTCTGCGTCATGTGGGCGCGTTGCGTCCCAGCGCTTGTGTAAGATGAGCCCAGGCGAGCCGCCCTTCATTTCTCTTTCCAGGAATCATTCGACATGCAGAGCCGGTTGTTCGTTGCAGGAGTTCTGGCTGGCGCTCTGGCGCTGAGCGCGCAGTGCTTGTTGGGCCAGGATGCGGAGCCGGCGCCCGCGGGACAAGCGGCCGGCCAGAATCCAGGCCAGCCGGGCGCTCGGCCGCGACGGCCGCTGCCCAAACCGACCAATCTGCAGGTGCTGCCGAAGGACATTGCGCCGGAAGAGCTGGTCCACATCATGCGCGGGTACGCGGGCGCGCTGGGCGTGGAGTGCAAGTTCTGCCACGCCGCCGTGCCCGGGCAGCGGCGGCTCGACTTTGCTGCGGACACCAAAGAGGACAAGGGCATTGCGCGCATCATGATCCGCATGACGCAAACGATCAACGACCAGTACATGGCGCAGGTGAAGGATCCGGACGCGAAGCCGGATGATCTGCATGTGACCTGCGGAACGTGTCACCGCGGGCATCAGATGCCGGAGCATTTTGTGCCGGCGCCGGAAGCGCACCACGAGCACGGGGCAGGTGCGGGGCCGGGCGCGCCGCAATAGCACTGCATCCCGGAGAATTAGCTCTTCCTTCGAGTTTCTATGCAGGTCCTTCGGCTCGCTGCCTGAAATTCGGCTGCGCAAAGAGCGCGCAGCGAATGCGGCGAGCTCGCTCAGGATGACAGTTTTGTTGTGTAACGAGCTACAGGGCCAGGACGTCGCGCTCAGCGGGGCGGAATCAGCACGTTGTCGATGAGGCGTGCGGGGCCGATCCACGCGGCGATGGCGACCAGCGCTCCGTTTTCGACATCGGGGAGATCTTCGAGCGTGTCGGGATCGACGATGCGCAGGTAGTCGAGGCGGGCGTCGGGATCTTCGGCGAGGACGGCGAGGCCGCGGTCGATGAGCTGCGCCGAGCCGATTTCGCCGTTCTCGACGGCTTCCTCCATGTGGCGCAGAGCGCGGTGCAAGACCAGCGCGCGCGCACGATTTTCTTCAGACAGATAGCGGTTGCGGCTGCTCATGGCGAGGCCATCGGGCTCGCGGACGATGGGGCAGACGACCAGCTCGAGGTTGAAGTTGAGATCGCGGACCACGCGGCGGAGGACGGCCACCTGGGCTGCGTCTTTCTGGCCGAAGAAGGCCTTGTCGGGCGCGACGATGTTGAAGAGTTTAGCGACTACTGTGGCGACGCCGCGAAAGTGCCCGGGGCGGGACGCGCCGTCGAGGCGGTCGCCGATGGGCTCGACTGCGACGAAGGTGATGGCGCCGGGGGGATACATTTCCTCAGGCTGGGGCGCGAAGAGCAGGTCGACGTTTTCGGCGCGCAGCATCTCGCAATCGGCGTCGAAGGTGCGGGGGTATTTGGTGAAGTCCTCGTTCGGCCCGAATTGCGTGGGGTTGACGAAGAGGGTGACGACGACACTGTCGCAGGCGGCGCGGGCGGCGCGCACGAGCGAGAGATGGCCGGCGTGGAGCGCGCCCATGGTGGGGACGAGGCCGATGGAATTACCCTGGGCGCGAAGAGCGGCGATGGCAGCGCGGGTTTCCGCGATGGTGTTGACGATTTGCACGGAGAGTCTCGAAACCGTCCCTCAGGGGCTAAAGCCCTTTCCGTTCCGGCAAGCTCATGGCACGGCTGAAGCCGTGCCCCTTCAAAACAAATGCTGCAGTTAGGGTGGCCGCGGCGGCCGTGGGCGCGGTGATGGTGGAGACGACCTGCACGGGAGATGATCCTCGAGGGCGAAAAGCCCTTTCGAAGTGCCAATCCATTCGCACCCGCGTCAGGCGCGGCGCAATGCAGGGGTTTCTAACGCGGCAGCGGCTGCTTTCGGCAGGTGGTAGCTCTCGTCGTCGCTGGGGAAGGCTCGCTGTTCCACGTCGCGGCGATACCCCTCGATGGCTTCGCGGAAGAGCGCGGCGGCATCGCCGTACTGGCGCGCGAATTTGGCCGGCGGCGAGAAGCTGAGGTTGAGGAGGTCGTGGAAGACGAGGATCTGGCCGTCACATTCGGGGCCGGCGCCGATGCCGATGGTGGGAATCGAGACTTCCGCGGTGATGCGGGCGGCGACCTCGCGCGGCATGCCTTCGAGCACGATCATTGCCGCGCCGGCGGCTTCGAGGGTGTGCGCGTCGTGGAGGAGCTCCGCGATGGCGGCGGTGGTTTTGCCCTGGACCTTGTAGCCGCCCATGCGGTGCACGGACTGCGGCGTGAGGCCGAGGTGGGCGATGACGGGAATCTCGGCGGCGGTGAGGCGCTCGACCAGTTCGGCGCGGGTGGCTCCGCCCTCCACCTTCACGGCCTGCGCGCCGGCTTCTTTCACGAAGCGGACGGCATTCGCGACCGCCTCGTCGATGCTGCCGTGGTAGGAGCCGTAGGGCATGTCCGCGGCAACGATGGCGTGGCGCACGGCGCGGCGGACGGCGCTGGTGTGGTGCAGCATCTCGTCCATGGTGACGGGCAGCGTGGTGTCGTAGCCCATGACGACCATGGCCAGCGAGTCGCCGACGAGGATGAGGTCGATGCCGGCTTCGTCGACCAGACGGGCCGTGGCGTAGTCGTAGGCGGTGAGGGCCGTGATGGGGCGACCGGTTTGCTTCTTTTCCTGCAGTGTCTGGAAGGTGACCGGAAGAGGCGCGCCGACCGAGGCGTCGGTCGAACGGAAGTGCGGAATGCTCATGATGTCTCCAGTGCGGCTCCTCCTATTGCGGAGGATGCCACCCGAACCCAATTTCTGACGATACGCCGGTGGGACGCGGGTGACAAATGGGGGATCTGGAGAGGCGGATCGGTCGTCTTTCGTGTGCCGCTGGCTAATCAGCGACAGACCCCCGTGCCAGGACCTCTGCGAAACGAGGAGAAGATGCAGGTCCTTCGGCTCCGCGCTCAGGAGAATTTGAGAATGCGGGAGCCGCGCGGCGCTACGGAAATGCAGGTCCGTTCGACTCGCGGCTGAATTGCTTGTTGCGCCCAAAAGCCGGCGCAACGAATTTTGAAGGCTCGCTCAGGATGACATTTTTGCCCTGCATGGGAGGGCGGGTCAGGCTGTGAGGCACTCGCATCCGGGGCGGAAGTTCGTGGAATCCCACATCAGCGAGCACCGCGCACCCGAAGAGCCCCACCCTGTCCGCCAACGGGGGGCGGACAAGGATGGGGCGCCCAAGGTGGTCTGCGGATTTGTGCTGGAGATGGTTACAGTTTGACGGTTTTCAGGTATTCGCGGAACTGCGGCCCGAGATCGTCGCGCTTGAGGGCGAATTCTACGGTGGCTTTCAGCATGCCGAATTTGTCACCGGCATCGTGACGAATGCCCTCGAAGCTATAGCCGTAGACCCTCTCACTCTGAAGGAGGCCTTTGATGCCGTCGGTGAGCTGCAGCTCGCCGCCGGCGCCGAGCGGCGTGTGCTCGAGCAGATCGAAGATGGCGGGCGTGAGGATGTAGCGGCCGATGATGGCGTTCTTCGAAGGCGCCTCGGCGGGTTTCGGCTTCTCGACCATGCCGGAAACCTGGAAGAGGCGGGGATGGTCGGGGACGGGGGAGCCGTCGAGCACGCCATAGGCGGAGATGGCGGGGCCATGGATGACCTGGGTGGCGAGGATGGTGGACTGGACCTGGTCGAAGACGTCCATCATCTGTTTCAGGCAGGGCGGGTCGGCGTCGATGACGTCGTCGGGCAGGATGACGGCGAAGGGCTCGTCGCCGACGAGGTCGCGGGCCATGAGGACGGCGTGGCCGAGGCCCATGGCTTCTTTTTGGCGGACGTAGGAGAGCTTCACCATTTCGGAAACCTGGCGGCTGACGGCCAGCAGCTCTGTTTTGCCGCGCCTTTCCAGACTCCATTCGAGCTCAGGGCTGAAATCGAAGTGGTCTTCGATGGCGGATTTGCCGCGGCCGGTGACGATGATGATCTGGTCGCAGCCGGCGGCGAGCGCTTCTTCGACGCCGTACTGGATGATCGGCTTGTCGACGAGGGCGAGCATTTCCTTGGGAATGGCTTTGGTGGCGGGCAAAAAGCGGGTGCCGAATCCGGCAGCAGGAAAAACCGCTTTACGCACTTTCGTCCGAGATGACATGGTTGGATTGAGATTCCTTCCGTGGATTTCAGCTTATGGGATTGACCGGGAATTCTACCAGGAGACTGGAATAGGATGCGAGGGGGCGGGGGGGCGTTGGGCGAGAAGCGGCCAGGAGGAAAGCGGCCAGGGGTGAAGCGGCCGGGGGTAGAGCGGCCAGCGGATCACGGCGGCGCCGGGGGCGCAGCTCTCATGATAAAGCCCGCAATCTGAGACCTATACTGAGGGCATGTCGATGGACAGGAGCCGTTCGCGGGCGCTCCAGGAGCGCGCGGAAAAGCTGTTTCCCGGCGGCGTGAACTCGCCGGTGCGGGCGTTTCGCGCGGTGGGCGGCGCGCCTCCGTTTGTGGAGCGGGCCGAGGGCGCATCTCTGTGGGACGCGGACGGCAACCGGTATATCGACTACTTTGGCTCGTGGGGACCGATGCTGCTGGGGCACGCGTTTCCGCCGGTGGTGGAGGCGATCGAGCGCGCGGCGCGGGAGTCTGCGAGCTTTGGCGCATCGACGGCGGCGGAGGGGGATTTGGCGGAGCTGGTGGTCGCGCTTTATCCCTCGATTGAGAAGCTGCGGTTTGTGAGCTCGGGGACGGAAGCGACGATGTCGGCGATCCGGGTGGCGCGGGCGTTTACGGGACGTAAATATGTCGTGAAGTTCGAGGGCTGCTATCACGGGCACGCCGATGGGCTGCTGGTGAAGGCGGGGTCGGGCGTGGCGACGTTTGGGATTCCGGGATCGGCGGGCGTGCCGGAAGAAGTGGCGCACTTTACGCTGGCGCTGCCGTATAACGACGTGGACGCGCTGGAAGCAGTGTTTGCCGATCATGCGATCGCGTGCGTGATTGTGGAGCCGGTGGTGGGGAATGCGGGATGCATTCCGCCCGCGCCCGGGTATTTGCAGGCGCTGCGCGAGGTGACGCGGGTGCACGGCTCGCTGCTGATCTTCGATGAGGTGATGACGGGGTTCCGCGTGGCGCCAGGGGGAGCGCAGGAACTCTACGGCATCACGCCGGATTTGACGACGCTGGGGAAGGTGCTCGGGGGCGGTTTGCCGTGCGGAGCGTTCGGCGGGCGCGCAGAGATTATGGATCAGCTGGCGCCGCTGGGGCCGGTGTACCAGGCGGGAACGCTGAGCGGGAATCCGCTGGCGATGGCGGCGGGGATCGCGATGCTCGAGTATTTGCAGGCGCATCGCAGCGAGGTGTACGAGAGGCTGGAGCAGTTGAGCGCGGCGCTGGCTGACGGCGTGACGGCGGCGGCGCGGGAGGCCGGCGTGGCGCTGACGACGAATCGGGTGGGCGCGATGTGGACCTGGTTCTTTACCAGCGGGCCGGTGACGGATTATGCGGGCGCGGCGCGCAGCGACACGCAGCGGTTCGGGGCGTTTCACCGCGCGATGCTGGATGCGGGGGTGTGGCTCCCGCCGTCGCAATTCGAGGCGGCGTTTCTGAGCACGGCGCACACGGATGAGGACATTCGGCAAACTGTGGAGACGGCGAGAAAGGCACTGGCGACGCTGGCGGCGTCAAGCCGGCAATTGCCAGGGGTGCCATAATCGATAGGCCGCGCTCGTAACGGAAAGGCCGCTGATGAATCACCACCACCTTTTGGCTACCCACGCAATTCCGCTCTGGTTCCTTGTGCTTTCATTGTTTCTGCCGCGGCTGTGCATCTTTGCCGCGTGGCTGCAGCACAGCATGGGGGCGTACATTCCCCCGGTGGTGGGACTGATCCCGATCATCCTGTGGATCCTGGTGCCGCGGCTGCTGATCCTGTACTGGATTTACACCGACCAGGGGTTGAGCCTGTGGTTTCTGGCGCACGTGGTGGCGCTGGTGCTGGCCTGGGGCGGAGGCGGTCACCGCGTGATCTACCGCGACCGCTACGTCAGAAGGTAGCGTCCCCTCTCTGAGGTTGGCGGACCCATTTCACGAGTTGACGCGGCTCGAAAACCGGCCCTCAGGGCCGCACGCATCGCCGGACGCTAGAAGATTTTGAGAGTCAGGCCGGTGGTGATGATGGTGGGTGAGACGCCGGGACCCACGTAGATGTGTCCGTAGGCGACCTCGACGATGCGCCAGCGCAGGCGAGGGACGAGACCATGCTCGACGCCGGCGTCCACCTGCCAGGCGGGACCCCAGGATCGGGTGAAATTGCCGTCGCCGTTGTCATAGTCGCTGTGGCCGACGCCGCCGGTGGCTTCAACGAACGGTTTGAGGATGGGGATGTCGAACGCCAGGCGCGGCCCGGCAAGGCCCTCGTAGACGTGCGTCATCTCGCCGCTGGGGGCAGCGGTTCCGCGCAGGACGAAGCCGAGCAGGTGGCCCTGGAAATAGCCTCCACCGCTGCCTCCCCAGATCCAGCCGTCGCCCTGACCGGCATTGGCAGCGGAAAAGCCGACGAAAACATTGGCCGCGTGGCCCGAGATGCCGTCGGCGGGATCCTGCGCGCGGACGGCAGGGGTGAAGAGGGTGACAGCAGACAACAAAGCCAGTGCGAGCAACAGCGAACGGGTTTTCACGGCTTGTCTCTCCGGTCCCCACGGGGGACGGTGCGCGCAGGGACGGCGAAGTAGATGCGACCGCGCAACCGCAGGGCTACCTGGCGAAGATAATTCTTTGGTAACTATGCGGCGGGGATAGTATGGGGGCGTTACCGCGGCGAGCGGACAACGCGCGGGCGGTAGAAACGCTCTTTGCTGAGTGGAGGGAAATATGGTCGGAACGCCGAACACGATTGGCGTACTGGTTCTGTTTATCGTGGTTTTCCTGGTGTGCATTCTATGGGCCACGCGGGGACACACGGCCACGGCGGACCCGGAGGAAGAAGACGCTCAGACGCCGGGACAGACTTCGTGAGGGGAAACGGCGCCTGGGCTGCGGTTCGCGTCATTCTTCGTGCATCAGGCGCGCGGGATTGACGCGCAGGGCGCGGCGGGCGGGAATCCACGAGGCGAGGACGCCGAGCAGGGCCATGATGGCGACGGCCCCGGCGACCACCTGGGGATCGCGCGGATCAGCCTGATAGACCATGCGGCCGAGGAGGCTGCTGGCGAAGAGGCCGCCGATGACGCCGAGGAGGGAGCCCGCGACGAGCAGGCCCACGGGGCGTCCGACGGCTGCGCCGAGTACCTGCGCCGGCTTCGCGCCGAGCGCCACGCGGATGCCCAGTTCCTTCATGCGCCTGCTCACGCTGTACGCCGCCATGCCGAAGATGCCGGTGACGGCGAGCATGGCGGCGAGCAATCCCATGACGCCGAGGGCAACGGTTGCTGCGCGGGCGGGGAAGAGGATGTTGCTGAGCGCATCCTGCCAGGTGCGGATGGTGAGCGGGGCGGCCGGGGCCGTGCGGCTGACGATGCGCTGCACCGCAGCCGCCGCATCGCGCGGGGATAGACGCGAGCGCACGACCAGCACGATGCTGCTCTGCTCCATTTGCGCGGTCGATGTGTAGACGGCGCAAATGGGGCTCTCATCGAGGCTGACGTATTTGCCGTCTTCGGCCACGCCGACAATCTCATAAAGATCGTTCCAGAGCAGGAAATGCCGACCGAGCGCGGGACGATTGCCGAACATGGTGCGGGCGAAGAGCGCGTTGACGATCGCGACGCGGGGTGCGTGCGCGTCATCGTGCCAGGTGAGATTGCGGCCGGCGAGCAGGCGTGTGCCGGCGGCGCGCAGATAATCGGGCGAGACGGGATAGACGCGGGTGGCCAGCACCTGGTTGGAGAGGCTTTGATCGACGGTGCCGGGCTGAAAGACGGGGATGCCGGACATGCCGGAGCCACTGAGCGGCAGGAAGTTGACGATGCCGGCGGCCTGGACACCCGGGGTGTCCTCGGCAGCGTCGATCATTTGTTTCTGCAGGAGGAGCGCATCGTCGCCGCCGATGCCCACCATGCCGAGATTGACCTGGGCGACGACCGCATTGCGTGGCTCGATGCCCAGCGGCGCGTGGAGGGCGCGGATCATGCCGCGCACAGCGACCAGCGATGCGGTGACCAGCAGAGTGCAGATGGCAATCTGCGCGCCGAGCAGCAGATCGCGCGGGGCGAAGCGGCGCAGATGCGCCGATTCGAGCGGGCCGCTCTTCATGGACTGCAGCGGACGGCTCTGCCAGGCGTGACGCGCGGGGAAGATGCCAAACAGGAATCCGCTGAGCAGCGACAAGGCCAGGCCGGCCAGCAGCACGCGGGCATCCGCATGGACGGCGAGGCGCAGCGCGCCTCCACCGAACGCGGGGGTCCAGTGATCGAGCCAGGAGAGGAGCAGGCCGGCACACGCCATGCCGGCCGCGCCGCCGATGAGGGACAACAGCACGGCCTCGGTGAGCATTTGCCGGAGCAGGCGGCGGCGGGTGGAACCGAGCGCGATGCGCAGGGCCAGCTCGCGGCTGCGGTCGGCCGCGCGCGCCGCAAACAGACTGGCGAGGTTGGCGCAACCGGCGAGCAGAACGAGCAGCGCGAGGGCGGTGACGCTGAAGAGGAATTCGCGGACGACCTGGGCGTTATCGCCTTGGAGGCCGGGGCGGATGAGACGCGCCGACTCGTCCCGATCGGTTGCGGGATATTCTTTCGCGAGCTGCCGCGCGATGGCGTTCAGGTTCTCCTCCGCCTGCAGCACCGTGACGCCGGGCTTGAGGCGGCCGATGACCGCGACCGGGGTGTAGAGGCGGCTGTGGAGGAAATCCCAGCCCTCGATCTGCTCCTCATTGGCCATCGGCACCCAGTAATCGGGCCAGATGAGGCGCTCGGTTCCGCGGAAATCAGGAGGCGCCACGCCGATGATGGTGAAGGGATGCATGCTGAGGGTGACGGTTTTGCCGATGACCGCGGGGTCGGCACGGAAGACGCGGCGCCAGAGCGGGTCGCTGATGACGACGCGGGGTGCGGAGCCTGGGCCGTGCTCATCGGCGGCGTGGAAGAATCGCCCCCGTTCCGGCGCAACGCCGAGCAGATCGAAGTAATTGCCGGTGACGTCGTAGCCGTCGATTTCGCGGGTGGAGTGCTCCCAGCCGAGGCCGGCGCTCGACAGGCCATAGACCGCGGCCATGCCGGTGAAGACGGAATTGCGCTGGCGGTAATCTTCGAAGTCGGGGAACGAGGGTCCGCCGCTCATCCACTCCTTGTGAAAGATCTGCACGAGCTGCTGTGGATCGCGGACGGGCAGCGGCTGCAGCAGGACCGCGTTCAGGACGCCAAAGACAATGATATTCGCGGCGAGACCCAGCGCGAGGGTGACGACCGCGGCGATGGTGAATCCGGGGGAGCGGCGCATTTGCCGCAGAGCGAATTTCACATCGCGCAGGATGCTTTCGACGCCGAGGGCCGCATCGGCGGCGAGGGTTTGCTCCTGGGTGACGACGGGATTGCCGAAGCGGAGGCGGGCTTCACGGCGCGCCTGCTGCTCGCTCATGCCCTGGCGGGTCATTTCCTCGACAGCGAGATCGATGTGCGCGCGCAATTCGTCGGCGATGTCGGCGCTGACGTGGTCACGTCGTCTCAGGTTGCGAATTCGCTGCGGCAGGCCCATCGAATTGCTCCTTTCCTGTGCCGTTGGGTGAAGGATGCGCGCAGCGCCTTCGCCTGGACGGACGAGACCCCTACTCGCTGCGCAGGGCCTGCATGGGATTCGTTGACGCGGCCCTCCGCGCCGGGATCGCTGCGGCCGCCAAGGCAGCCAGCGCCAGCAGCAGCGTTGCGAGCGCGAGCATGGCGGGATCCCACGGCTCGACGCCGAAGAGCTGGCTCGAGAAGAGGCGGCTGGCGCCGATGGCGGCGGGAATGCCGAGCGCGAGGCCCAGGCCCACTTGCCGGAAGGCTCCGCCGAGCACCATGGCGAGGACCGAGCCGCGATGTGCGCCGAGCGCCATGCGCACGCCGATTTCGTGGCTGCGCTGCTCGACGGTGTAGGAGACGACACCGGCGACGCCGACCACGGCGAGGATCAGCGCTAAGCCATCGAAGAGGCCGAGCAGCACGCTGACGAAGCGGCGGGTGCCGAGTCCCGCATCGAGAAACGCGGTCATGGAGACAACTTTCGGGAGGGGCTGGTTCTTGTCGAAGTCGTGAACCGCCATAGCCGCGGCGCGCGCCGGCGAATCGGGATTCGTCGAGGTGCGCAGCACCACATCCATCGCCGGCAGAGGCGCCTGCGTCGCGGGGATGAACACCTCGGGCATGGCGGCGCGGTCGAGGCCGAACTGCTTGACGTCGGCGACGACGCCGACGATCTGCAACGCCGGATGCGGCGCGTAGGGGACATAGATGGGGTGGCCCGCGACGTTGCCGCCGGCGAGAGAGCGCGCCATGGCCTGATTCACGACGGCGACCTGCGGTGCGCCGGCGTTATCCTGCTCGCTGAGGAGACGGCCGGAGACGAGGCGGATGCCCATGGTCTGAAAATAGCCGGGCATGACGATGTTGATCTCGGTCCACGGCTGTTGCGTGTTCGCAGCTTGAGCGCGGCCGTCGGGGACGTAGGGCGAAGTCCAGAAGGCGCCATGGAACGGGAGGGAGAACGCGGCGGATGCGTCCACGACGCCGGGCAGATGGCGAAGGCGGGCGAGGAGCGCGCGATAGAACTCGACGTTCTGCGGAGAGGGACCCGGATGGTTGGCGTGTACGCCCTGGACAGCGAGGAGATTGGGGGCGCGGAAGCCGGGGTCGACGTGCTCGACGGCGGCGAGGCTGCGCAGCAGGAGTCCGGTGGAAACGGTGACGACGAGGGCGATGGCGATCTCCGCGACGAGCAGAGTTGCGAGCAGGCGGCGATGATGCGAGGAACGGCTGCCTGCGCTGGCGGCTCGAAGAGAGGCGTAGGGATCGGTGCGGCACGAGGCGGCGAAGGCCGGCACGATGCCGAAGAGGAGCCACGCAGCGAGGCCGAGGCAGCCGGCAAAGGCGAGCACCGTTCCGTTGAGGTGCGCCGTTTCGAGGCGGAAGAGGCGGGCGGGGTAGAGATGGACTAACGGCTGCACCGCAAGCGCGGCGAGTGAGACACCGGCAGCAACGCCGAGGGCGGCGAGCGGCAGATTCTCAGTGAGCGCCTGGCGGAAGAGACGGGCGCGTCCGGCACCGAGCGAGGTGCGCACAGCAAACTCGCGCTGCCGGGCTGCGCCGCGAGCGAGCGCCATGTTTGCCACGTTGGCGCAGGCGAGGAAGAGCACAAGAATGGTGGCGCCGAGCAGCAGGAGCATCGTCGTGCGCGCCTCACCGGTGAACTGATCGAGGAGCGGCGTGAGCACCGCGCCTTCGTCGCGGTCCTGTTGCGGATACGCGCTGCCGAGCCGCCGCATGATGCCGTTCATTTGCGCGCCGGCGGCCTGGAGGGTGACGCCGGGGCGCAGGCGCGCGATGACCTGCAGGCCGGGATGATTGGCGCGGTTGGTCATCTGCGGCGTCTCTGATTTCTCTTCGATCGGCAGATACACCTGGTAGTCGCCCCAGGGAATGCTGAAGCTGCGCGGCAACACGCCGACTACCGTAACCGCCTGGCCGTCGAGCTGAACGGCAAGGCCCACGGCGCGCGCATCGCCGCCGAGCCTCTGCTGCCAAAAGGACCACGACACTACCGCAACAGGATTTGCATTGGGCGTGGACTCGGCGGCGGTGAAGGTGCGCCCAAGCATGGGGCTGACGCCAAAGAGCGAGAAGAAGGAGTTGGAGACGGAAGCGCCGGGCAGCGACTGCTGCGAATCCGGCAGCGTGAGCGTGAAGGCGGATGGCTGCAGGACGGCCATGTTGTCGAAGACGGTGTTTTGCGCGCGCCAGTCCTGGTAATCCGGCCAGGAATCGTTGAGGATGCCCATGCGCGGCAGGCGCTCGTGGATCGCGATCATGCGGGCGGCGCCGGGCCATGGCAGCGGCTGCAGCAGCACCGCATTCGCCACGCTGAAGATGGCAGTGTTGGCTCCGATGCCGAGGGCGAGGGTGAGCACGGCGGTGAGGGTGAAGGCCGGACTGCGGGCGAGTTGGCGGCAGCCGAGGCGGAGATCTTCAAAGAGGCTGCGGGGCAGGAGCAGCAGATCGGCCTCGCTGACGCGCTCGCGCGTTGCCACGGGATTGCCGAAGCGGAGGCGAGCTGCGCGGCGGGCGTCGGCCTCGCTCATGCCCTGGCGGGTCATCTCCTCGACGGCGAGGTCGATGTGCGCGCGCAATTCGTCGGCGATGTCGGCGCTGACGTGGTCGCGGCGTCTGAGGTTGCGAATTCGCTGCGGCAGGCCCATGGAATTGCTCCTTTCCTGTGCCGTTGGGTGAAGGATGCGCGCAGCGCCTTCGCCTGGACGGACGAGTCCCTACTCGCTGCGCAGAGCCTGCATGGGATCTACGGCGACGGCTCGCGCTGCCGGGATCGCGCAGGCTGCGCCCGCTGCAGCCAGCAGCAGCGCAGTCACTGCCAAATATGTAAGCGGATCGAGACGTGAGACGCCGAAGAGCAGGGCCGCGAGGGCCTGGCTCGCGACCATGGCTGCGGCCAGGCCGAGGGCAGCGCCGGCGGCTGCCATCGTCATGCCCTGGCGCAGCACCAGGGCGAGAATGGCGCGGCGGGATGCGCCCAGAGCCGCGCGCACGCCGATCTCGCGCGTCCGCTCGGTCACGCTGCCGGAAAGCACGCCGTAGATGCCGGTGGCCGCCAGCGCCAGCGCGACGAGAGCGAAAGCCTCAAAGAGGATGAGCACAAAGCGACGCGTCGCCTCGCCGGCCTGGAGCAGGGCGTCCATGGTCGTCACGCGCACGAGGGCCTGATCTTTGTTGACCGACCAGATGGCGTTCTCGACGGCGGAGGCCAGCGCGGCGGAATTGCCGCGCGTGCGCACCACGACAGACAGGGTGTCGTCGGCGAACCAGGACTGCGCTTCGGTGAGATACACGGCGTCGGGCTCGTCGAGCGCGAGCGAATTCTGCTTGACGTCGCCCACCACGCCGACGACCGTGTACCAGGGCAGGTCCATTGGGCCGACGTGCACGCGCTTGCCGAGGGCGCTCTGGCCGGGGAAGCGGCTCTTCGCCAACGACTCGCTGATGAGGACGGCGGGCGGCGCAGCGGCGCTGTCCTGTTCGGTGAGGAGGCGGCCGCTGCGGAGCGGGATGCGCATCGCCTCGCAGTAGCCTGGGCTGACGACGTAGCGGAAGACGTCGTTGCCGCCCTGGGGCGGATCGCCCTCGAAATGCGCGCCGTAGGTTCCGTAGATCACGGCATCATCGGTGAGGGGGAGATTGCTGGTCAGTCCCGCGGCCTGCACGCCGGGCACGCGTCGCACAGCGTCCAGCGCCTGCGCGAAGAAACGCCGGCGCTCGCGCGTCCCCGCATCGGAGGCGGCCGCGGTGTCGTCGAATGCGTGGCCGCTGGTGTTGATTTGGAGGGTGAGCAGGTGCGACGGATCGAAGCCTGGGTGGACGGAAAGCAGCCGCTGCATACTGCGCAGCAGCAGTCCCGCGCCGGCCAGCAGCATGAGCGCGAGGGCCATTTCGGTGACGACCAGGGTGCGGCGCGTCCAGGAGTCGCTGCGGGTGGCACGCGCTGTATTCCGCTGCGCGTCGCCGCGCAATTCTTCGCGCGACGCATGGAGCGCTGGAACCAGGCCGGCGAGCACGCCGACGAGCGTTGCAAGAGCCAGCGCAAAGACGAATGCCGCGACGCTGCAGTGAATCGCATGGATGCGGGGCAGGCCGGGCGGGCTCATGGCGACGAGAGCGCGCACACCGGCGAACGCGATGCCCACGCCG